>NZ_JABBYJ010000001.1:0-315348 GCF_012932565.1 Sneathiella limimaris | reverse complement strand
CTTCCCGCCCTCTTTGACGAAGCCGGGCTCTTAGGCTCTGCTCGTTAGCGGTTACTTGAACTATGATCAGATTTTTAAATTTCCCTCTGGCCTCATCGAGAACGGAGCGCGATCCATTAACGATAACTGTTCGGGTTCGGCTAAGGTCAGAGACCTTATCTGGAATACCATAGGATAATCCATGCGCCTGCCAGGAGAGGCAAAATTCTCCTTTACCCAGTTTCGTTTGAAATTCTTCAACTGAGATTGGGATATGGTTCTCCCCACCGGCATTGCCTGGGCGCGTAATAAACCGTCTAGGGAACAGGACATGCTCATTCCCTATTAACGCTGTTCGGGTTCCATCCAGAATACTATCCTTGCCAACTCCACTCGGGCCAACCACGAGCATAAGACCATGCGCCATCAGGAAACCCTTTGCCCTTCGCGCCAGACAGAGCGAATAACCGGATGATGCGGAGAATGATGAACCCTGATCAGGTCAGCCCGTTTATCTATTGCGATTTCACCACGATCGGTCAGCCCAACACATTCCGCCGGTGTTTTTGAGACTGTGCGAATTGCTTTTGGAAGATCGTAGCCGTCCACATCGTCGAAAAGTAGCATGGCACCATGCAGGGCGCTGTGTGGAACATAATCGCTGGAGATGATATCGAGGTAGCCGCTTTTGGCTAATTTGCCGGCGGCAATATTCCCGGAGTGAGATCCGCCCCTAACCAGGTTCGGTCCGCCCATCATAACCCCAAGCCCTGCCTCGTGAGAGGCTTTGGCAGCTTCCAGTGTTGTTGGAAATTCAGCAACGGTCATCCCGTCAAGAACCGCTTCGGTTACATGTTCACGGGTCGCGTCATCATGACTGGCAAGGGCCAGTTTGCGATCCCGTGCAAAACTGACTGCAAATTTTCTGTGAGTTGAGCTAAAGCGCTTTTGATCTTCCCGTCGATTGGCGATGAAGTCCTCCATTTCCGAATTGGAGAGACCAAATTTGCCTTGATAGTAGGTGTAGTAAGCATCCATGCTGACAAATTGCCGTTGACCGGGCGTGTGATCCATTATGGAGAGCATTTTGACCAAGGGGTTCTGATCAAAAGCCTCAAGTGCGGGGATCATCTCAGAATAACTGACCTCACACCGTAGATGCAGCAGATGATCTGCTTTTAACAGATTATCATGCTTGGCCTGTTTGAGACCTTTCACACTTTCCTGCAAGCGGGTGATCCGAGCGCTTCCTTCCGATACATCGCCGATGGCAATGGCATCAAAAACGGTTGTTATACCGGCACTGGCGACTTGATTATCGTGGGCAACAACCGCGGCAATAGCGGGCCAGTTAGTTTTTGGACGGGGTGTCATGTGCTTGTCCAGATTGTCGGTATGTAACTCGACAAGACCTGGCATCAAATAATCCCTTTCCATGCTAATCGCGCTGGGGAGGGTGGAATTCCCTGCCGACATGTCATGAATTTTGCCGTCCCTTATACACAGGGTTCCCTGAAAAACCTCATCCGCCGTTACGATCCGGGCATTAGTGAGGATTTGCTCAGACATAAGCTTCGCTCCGGTAGTCAGTAACATCAAATTCTCCTGTGCAAACAGCGTCGCGGCTTTCCTTGTCGTGAAAAATTCCCAAAATGGCGACGCCTCTTGCTTTCGCATCCTCGATGAGGGAGAGGACAACTGCCCGGTTCGCTGCATCGAGGGAGGCTGTTGGCTCGTCGAGCAAGAGGATCGGGTGATGAGCGATAAAACCGCGTGCAATATTGACCCTTTGTTGCTCCCCCCCAGAGAAGGTCAAAGGGGATAGAGACCAGAGCCGCGAGGGTATGTTTAGTTTTTCGAGAAGGGTGCTCGCGGTTTCTTCAGCATCTGAACGGGCATGCCCCAAAAGCATTAAGGGCTCGGCCACGATTTCAAGCGTTGAAACCCGTGGGATAACGCGAAGGAACTGGCTGACATATCCCATGGTCCGCTCTCTAACCTGCAGGATGGTATGAGGGGTGGATTTCGCCATATCAACCCACTCACCTTCATGGCGGACTAGAATTTCTCCGCTATTGCAGAGGTAGTTCGCATAGAGAAGCCGCATGAAGGTACTTTTTCCTGCGCCTGACTGGCCGGTTAAAGCAAGGCAATCTCCCTGCCGGAGGATGAAGTTCAGGTTTTGAAAAACAGGAATGACAGTGCTCTGCTGAGTATGTAGCACAAAGTCTTTTGAGGCATTTTGAACCTTGATCATTTCGGTCATCTGGGGGCTCATGTCTGCAGGATTGAGGATACGAGAAGTTGGGTATAGGGATGCTGTGGATCATCCAGGACCTGATCAGTAAGGCCACTTTCCACCACGTGACCCTTTTGCATGACCATCAGCCGATGGGAAAGAAGCCGGGCAACTGCCAGATCATGAGTCACCAGTACGACGGATAATCCAAGGTCGCGAACGAGGCCCCGCAATAGATCCAGTAGTCTTGCCTGAACCGAAACATCCAGGCCACCGGTTGGCTCGTCCATGAAAACAAGACGCGGTGCCGTCACCAGGTTCCGGGCAATTTGCAGACGCTGCTGCATACCGCCTGAGAAGGTGGAGGGGAGATCATCAACGCGGATCTGATCGAGTTCGATCTTGCCCATCCATTGCTCTGCTGTGCTTCGGATGTTGCCGTAGTGGCGTTGCCCGATCGCCATCAGCCGCTCCCCTATATTTGCGCCCGCGCTCACATTCATTCGAAGCCCATCGCGTGGGTTCTGATGAACGAATGCAAGGTCGGTACGCATCAATAGGCGCCTTTCAGGTTCTGATAGATCCTGATAAAGGTCCCGATGATCGTCGATGCGGGTGTTGTAGGTAACGCCGCCTTCATTGGGTGCCAACCGTCCGGAAATACTGCCCAGTAAAGTGGATTTACCAGAGCCAGATTCGCCAACAATACCAAGAACTTCCCCAGGCCAAAGATCAAAGGATATTTTCTCGCAGCCGATCCGCTCTCCATAGCGAACGGTAAGGTTTTGGACAGATAGAAGCTTTTCACTATTCGGCATTTTGATGTTCCTTCATGGAGGAGAATAGGCTTTCAGCATTGGCTTCACCCTTGAAACCGGCTTCCTGTCTTTCAGCGCAAAAATGGCTGTCAGAGCAGACAAACATCCGGTTCCCGGCATCATCCAGGACAATTTCATCAAGGAAGCTGTCGCTGGCACCACAAAGGGCGCAGTCACTATCCCACTCTTGTATGTCAAATGGATGATCCTCGAAGTCGAGGCTGGAAACTTTTGTGTAGGGGGGAATGGCGTAGATGCGTTTTTCCCGTCCCGCGCCAAAAAGCTGAAGGGCTGGCATCATGCTCATTTTCGGATTATCGAATTTCGGAATGGGTGATGGATCCATCATGTAGCGACCATTCACCAGTGTTGGGTAGGCGTAGGTGGTCGCAATATGCCCGTGACGGGCGATATCCTCATAGAGTTTGACATGCATGAGGCCGTATTCTTCAAGCGCATGCATTTTGCGGGTTTCCGTTTCCCGAGGCTCCAAAAATCGTAACGGTTCCGGAATGGGAACCTGATAGACCAAAATCTGATCTTCTTTGAGCGGGGTTTCCGGGATCCGATGCCGTGTCTGGATAATCGAGGCTTCTTCAGTGTTTTCAGTGGTTTCCACCGCCGCTGTTTTCGCAAAAAATTTGCGGATACTAACCGCGTTAGTGGTATCGTCAGACCCTTGATCGATGACTTTCAAGCAATCTTCTGGACTGATGACAGCTGCCGTAACTTGAACCCCGCCAGTTCCCCAACCGTAAGGCATGGGCATTTCCCGGCCTGCGAAAGGAACCTGATAGCCAGGGATTGCAACAGCTTTCAAAATAGCCCTTCGGATCATGCGTTTTGTTTGCTCATCCAGATAGGCAAAATTATAGCCAGTGATTTCGGTCTCATATCCGGGCGCGTTCATTCCATAGCCTCCTGTTGTCTGGCAGTTAAAATTTCTTCACGAAGTTTGCGAACCAGCTCCAATTCCGACTGGAAATCCACGTAATGAGGAAGTTTGATATGTTCCACAAACCCGGTGGCCTGGATGTTGTCGGAGTGAGCGAGCACAAACTCTTCATCCTGAGCAGGTGCAACGATTTCCTCCCCAAGTTCTCTGTCTCGAAGGGCTCGATCCACAAGGGCCATGGAAATGGCTTTCCTTTCATTTTGCCCAAAGGTGAGACCATAGCCGCGCGTAAACTGTGGTAGCTCTGACTTGGACCCATTGAACTGATTTACATTTTCGCATTCAGTTACATCAATTTCCCCAAGTTCGATCGGGAAACCCAATTCTTCCGGGGTGAACTCAATGGCGAGATGCCCATAACGGATTTCCCCGACAAAGGCATGGTTTCGGGCATAGCCGCGCTGTGTGGAATAGCCGAGGGACAGCAGAAATCCCTCATCCGCACGGGAGAGGGTCTGCAGGCGAATATCCCGGTCAACTGGGAACGAAACTGCATCGCGAGTTATGTCACCGATGGGATCAGTATCTTCGGTCGAGGAGAGAGGTTCAGACTGGATTAATTCTTCATGCTGCAACAGGTCATCCAGCACACGTGGGATTTCGGCTGACAGTGTTTGCTCAGTTTCTTCGCTTTCAAGCGGGGTTTCTCCATTTGCAGCAAGTGTGAAATCAATCAGTCGATGGGTATAGTCGAAGGTAGGACCCAGTATCTGTCCACCTGGCAGATCTTTATAAGTGGCGGAGATCCGACGCTCTAACAACATAGCGCGTGTGTTGATAGGCACAGAATAGCCAAAGCGCGGTAGGGTCGTTCGATAGGCACGGATCAGAAAAATGGCTTCGATCAGATCACCACGTGCCTGCTTGATCGCGAGGCTGGCAAGTTCAGGGTCATGTAGGGAGCCTTCTGCCATCACGCGGGAAACTGACAACGTCAGCTGTTCACCGATTTGATCTGTTGAAAGTTCCGGCACATCTGGATTGCCGCGACGTTTTTCAGCAAGTAGGCGATGGGCGTTTTCAATCGCTTTTTCACCACCTTTTACAGCGACATACATCTTCAGGCCTCCAGTTTCGTAGAGCGGGGTAAGCCAGCGATTTCCTGCGACGCGGCTAAAATCACATCAAAGCCGCAAGGAAAAAGTTGGTGGTTTCGTTTCAATTTCTGGATCAGGTTTCCCGGGAGTTGTTCGGCAGTTAGGATCGCCTTCTCTTCAATCCCGGGTCCTGAAAGGGTGATGGGTTCTGAGCCTTGGAAGCCATCAACCATCAGGATCAGGGTTGTTGATGCATGAGGGTTCTCAGCATCCCCAACAGCAAGTTGATCGAGGAAAGACAGATCTGAATGAGCGGATGCCAATGCAAATGCAGCGTCGGATGGTTTGCTTGTGATCGGGCAGCCAGTGTGGAACTGTAAATGAGCTGTTAATTGATCACTTTGCAAATCCGCCGCAATAAAAACGGGTGTCTCCAGATCTGCCATTGCGAGGAGAACTGACATCGCAGTCCCGTTGATTTCCGCTGGGGTCGGCAAATCCATCGCTAAGGGAACCAACTTTCCCGGACGGGAAAAGGCATCTAAGACACCCCTGAAAACATGGTTGGAGGCGATTGAAACATTCTCAAATCCAGCGAGAGGGCTTGGTACAGATTGCACGGTCATTAATCTTCCCCCCGAACTATTGTGTAGAAATCAACTTTTGTTGCGGCCGCTTTGCGGGAAAGTTGCTCCCGCTTTGCCAGGCAAGCCCTTTTTAGATCTTGCAAGAAGGTCTCATCCGGTTGGCGATCCTGAAAAGTTGCATCTAGAAGAGCGATCAGTTCAGCATGGCGCTTGCTCCGACCTTTGACATATCCGTGCCCCACAACTTGATTTGTGAGCGTGACACTGCAACGGGCAACTGAGACTTCACCCATATTAAATTGTCGACCATTACCGCCCGCACGGGCGCGGACCATGACAAGACCAATTTCAGGTTCCCGCAAGTATGAATAGGGGATGTCCGGCAAGTTTTCCTGGACATACGTTTCCAGTTTATCTTCTGGCGTGGAGGCCAGAAGGCGAAGCCAGTCTTGCCGCTTTTGTATCTCTGGACTGAGCGTTTGTGACGTCATTATGAAATTTCTCAACAACTCTATTATTTGTCTAGATGTCTATATCTATTTACGGTATAGGGCAGGAAGTGAGATGTTTCGACGACGAGTCTGTTAAACATTTATGAAAGTTGGGAGAGGCCCATGGAATGGGAGAAAGGTCAAGCAATCTGGAAGCAGATTGAGCGGCAGATCCTGAGGGATATTGCCATGCAGATTTTCAAGGCTGGTGACAAACTGCCAACTGAACAGGAGCTCGCCAAAAGGTTTGAAGTTAATCGGCACACAGTTCGTCAGGCGTTGGCAGCCCTGGCAGAAGCAAATGTGATCCGCGTGGAGCAGGGACGGGGCTCTTTCGTTCAGGAAACCTTAATCGATTATCCCATTAACAGCCGAACCCGCTTTTCTCAGATTATTTCCAGCCGACATCGCCTGCCGGATAAAAAGCTTGTCGAAAGTCATGTTAAAAAGGCAAGCCCGACGGTTGCAAAGCACTTGAAGATCAAACCCGGTGAGCCAATTATTGAGATATTGGGTGTCAGTGAAGCAGATAAGGTTCCGCTGGCGGTGAGCCATAGTTTTATGCCGGCAGATCGATTTGAAGGACTTGATCTGATCTTTCAGCAAACAAAAAGCCTGACAGAAGCGTTCAGGTTTTTTGGAATTGAGGATTATACGCGAAAATTTACACGAATTAATGCGGAGCTTCCGTCCCGAAAGATTGCCATGTTACTCAAACAGCAAAAAAGCCGGCCGATCCTGGTGACCGAAAGCGTGGATGTGGATCCCAAGGGTCAACCCATTGAATATGGCCGCACAAGTTTCAATAGCGATCGGGTGCAGCTGGTCGTTGAGCCCTGATGATTTTGTTGATAAAAGTTGGTGGTGAGACTGATGCAGATCGTTGAAAAATATATATAAAATAAAAATCAGTGAAGATTTAAAAAATAAATAATTATTATCTGACGATATTTTGACTTCTCACCGAAAAGAAGTGGAGTTGCTTTCCAGTTGATGAGCAACTCCAACTGAGAACCTTACGCGTCGAGGCCGATAGCTTTACGGCCTTCTTCGGTTTTCAAGGAAAAATCAGTCCCTGCATAGGCTTTACCTTCTTCTGTGCAGAGCCATGCAATGGCTTTAGCAGGCCATTCCGCAGGTATGTGTACGGAAGGATCCAGCTGACTGACCCTGTTAATACCAGATGCTTTAATGGATACCTGCATTCCAGTAGCCACGGTACCTGGGCTCATTCCCACAACGGTAATTCCTTGATCCCGATATTCAACATCAGCACATTTGGTTAGGGACAAAGCAGCCGCTTTTGAAGAGCAATAATGGCTCCAGCCTTCTAGGGCGCCGGTTGCCGCGCCAGAGCTGACGTTCACAATGGTGCCTTGACCAGCTTTCAGCATATGAGGGAGTGCAGCTCTTAGTCCAAAATAGACACCTTTGTAGTTTACATCCGCTGCCGTAACCCAACTTTCAGGATCAGAGTCCGCGAGCCGTGCAATGGGTTCGATCAAACCGGCATTGTTTACCAGAATATCAAGCTTGCCAAAGTTTGAAATTGCCGCATCTACTGCTTTTTCTACATCCTCATACTTGGCGACATCACAGCCAATAGCAACGGCGGCCCCCCCAGCGTCGATAATTTCTTTGGCTAGTTCTTGCAGCGAACTTTCAGTCCGCGCGGCTAAGACTAGCTTAACTCCCTGCTCTGCCATAAAGCGAGCCGTTGCGGCACCAATACCTTTGCTTGCCCCGGAGATCAGGGCAACCTTCCCGTTTAATTCATTCATGTATATGTCCATTAAATTGGCCGCAAGGGATCCACTGGACTTTCGCAAAAGGGGATCGGGTGCGGCTAAAGGTTTAGAATTATTGTAGTCTAATATGACTGTTAATTATTATGGTGGATGACAGGTTGGAATGCAACTGCCCGGCCTCATAACTTTTTGTTGAACTTGCCAGTCATAGCGGTCGCAAGCACTAACATGAAACCTACATATGAATAAGATAATTTGATGAAGTTTTTGGAAGCCTGAGGTTCTAGAGCCATAGATGACAGACGAGCCAGTGAAAAAATCAATTTTGATTGTCGGTGCCGGAGCTATTGGGCGAGGGTTTCTGGCGCCGCGTTTGGTGGAAGCTGGCTATGATGTGTGTTTTGCCGATCGGGATCCAAGCCTTATTCGTGAATTCGACCGGGATGACAAGATTTTTAAGACAGTTACTGTTTTAGAGGATGGATATGATCTTTTAGAAGCTCCTTACACAGCATGCTTGCATATAAACGACATTGGCCAACTCATTGATCAAACTGATTGTGTTGTTTTCGCCGTTGATGAGCGGGATCTTAAAGATGCAGCAGGTGAAATTCGCCGTCTTCTAAGACCAGATAGTAATGCCCTTGCTGTTCTAAACATTTACTCAAATCCGGAAATTCAGACCTATCTGGAAACGTTGTTTCAACAGAGAGCTGAAGTTCAACCAATTACTGTGGACTGTTTGGTTAGCCCAAAGGCGCCGTCAGAACTTATGCATATCGACCCTTTATGCGTGACCGCAGCTTCGGGTACTCTCATCCTGCCTGGTGAGGGTAATCAATATAACATTCCCCTTTGTATTCGTGGGATGAAGGCTGAAGAGATTTGGCGTTTGCAACAATTTTTGGATCTGAGTGCTCAGTTATCGCTATCGTATCTCGGTGTACATAAAGGGTATCAATATCTGCATGAAGTCGCAGTTGATTCCGAGGTGTACTTAAAAGTGTTGCACCTAATTAGACAAATCCGGGACATCCTTGATAAAATGGGTATGTGTTCGGATAAGTCTATGAATGAATACATAAAAATCTGTTTAAACCGGATCCGGAATAATCGACTCAGGCTTCCCTTGGAGCATTCCGGCAAACATCCGATCAACTATTTAGAAGCAGGTGGATTATTACAACAGATTTATCAAATTTTTAAAGATCAGGGGCATCCGACCGATGGGATCACGGAAATAATGCTTCATGCTTTCCTATATCCTTATTGTCCATTCCTTCAACGCAAGCGGGAGCTTTTGGATCCTACGCAGTTGATCGAGGATGTCTGTGGGCCGAATTTGCCAACAGAGCTCATGCATCATCTGCTGGATGGACTTCAGGGTTACGAAAAAGGCTCGTTAGATCGGTAGTGTTTCTCTAGCAGTAACGAAGGCGTTTTTTCGGTTCGAAAACGGGGTCGTGGTTGGTGACGGTCAGTTGGATAAGATCGTCGCTGTTGTCTGTATAGAAAGGCTCGCCAACTTCATGATAATTGGGCCCAAAGCGAGCCGGATTTGCGACAGGTGCGTTTGCAACGCGTGTAATCGCGTGCGCGGGCCTATCTTTCAAATAACCATCCCATTGGGTGATAAACTGTTTAAAAATACCTTTGCGGCGGTATTTGGGAAGAACACTTAACCAACAAATCTCTAAGCTGTAGGGATTATACATTTCTGGAACGCCAGCCTGAATAAAGAGATGTTTGTGATAGTGCACATTTTGATATCGGGCGCAGCAAACGCCAGCTATTTCCCTACCAACAAGACCAAAAAACAGCATATTTGCCATGGGAACTCCACGTTGCAGGTTTGGCAACAGGGTTTCTCCACCCTCCATGACAATCTCGATAAAGCGTTTGTGCATTTCTGGTGGGCAGTCTATCGGCCGGCGCATTATGACTTTCAGTTCAGGTTCAACTTCTGGCATGGGTGCTTTCTCTTATTGTGGTTTTGCGTAAATCAGCCTTTTGGAGGGATCGTATATTGGATCATGGTTGGCAACGGCCAACTGGATCAGGTTTTTGTCTGTCGCAGGGTAGAAGGGCTTGCCTGCCCTTTCATAGCCGTAGGGTGAAAGATCAGAAACCTTTTTATTCTCCACACGGGTAATCGCATGGTGAGGGCGGTTTCCCAAGTAGCTCTTGCGGAGCTTATGCATCAAATTCCAGCCGCCGAGATTTCTATATTCAGGTAAAATACTTAGCCAGCAGACTTCCACGCTGTAAGGATTATACATTTCGGGGACACCTGCCCGCTCAAAGAGGTGGCGATGATAATTTTTCTCCTGATATCGAACAGCACTGGCCCCGACAACAGCTCCATCTGCTAGCATGAAGAACAGCATTTCAGCTTTCGGTATGCCAGATTGAAGGTTAGCCCTAGGAACTTCTCCACTGGCGAGAACAATACTGGCAAATCTATTTAATAGCTGATTGGAACAGTTAATTGGCCTTTCCATTGCAGCTTCGATTTTTGTATTTTGATCTCCCATGGATCCCCCCCAGTATCCCGCATATTATTGCTGATTGAAGCGTATCATAGGGCTATAGCCTTTTCAGAGAATTAACGTCCCTTCCAGATGGGCTTTCGTTTTTCTACAAAGGCTTTTCGGGCTTCCTGGCTGTCTTCTGATGCAAATGCGACGGCCATGGCATCAAGTGCGGTTGGCGGAACTTGTTTAAAGTTCATTCCTTCAACCCGATACATCAATTCTCTGGAAATTTTGAGAGCGACAGGGGACATGCTAGCAATTTTCTCTGCCAGTTTTTTGGTTTCGGCATCAAGCTTGTCGCGCGGAACAACATCCGTAACAAGGCCAAGTCGGTCGGCTTCTGGCGCGGTTATGGGCTCGCCTGTGAAGATTAATTTCGCAGCTTTCATACGTCCTATTAATTCTTGAAGATGCCAAACATGCATACCAGGAGGCGCAGCTAGATTAGGAACGCCTGGATACCCGAAATCGGCATCTTCGGAAGCAATGATCATGTCGCAAGCAAATGCCAGTGTGCATGCACCTTCCCGAGCATATCCGTGGACTGAGGCTATTATTGGTTTGGTGAGGCTCCTGACGCGCTCAACGGTTTTGATGTAGAAAAGGGACAAAAAATCTTTCATTTCAGTAGGACCGAATTGTTCAAGAAATTTTAAATCCACTCCCCCGGATAATCCTTTGCCCCGGCCTGATAAAATTATGACCCGAATGGCTTCATCTTTGTCGGCGAGGTCGAGCGCTTCCAGATATTCATAGGTTAAATCGTAATCAATCAGGTTGGCAGGAGGGCGGTCAAGAATGATCTCTGCGATAGGGCCATTGGTTATATATTTGAGGGTTTTAAAGGGTTTTTGAGGCATATTTTAATTCGGTTCGCTACCGGAACGACCGCCTTTCTAATTATACGATTGGGCCATTAGTCTAGGCGAGATTAGATGCAGTGAAAAGCATTTGGCGTCATTTAGTCAGTCTTCCTGTTCGGGTGGGATTTTCTTATTTAGGGAAAATTTTTATACGCTTAACAGCATATTAATCAATTCGCGAAAAACTTTAGGATCATTTTGGGGGTCGGCAAGTGTGTCAAATGATTATTGCCGAAATGAATCATGACCGAAGCTGGTGGCTGCTGAGGTCCAAGTAAGGGATGTAGAAGTACCATGGGAGCAAGCAAAACGCTCAATGCCGGAAATCTTAAGTCGGCTGCTGGTTTTATAACCAAATTTAGAAACCTTAAAACAAAAACCAAGATCCTAATCGGAACCTGCGCGCCTCTGGTCCTGCTGATTATTCTGGGCATGGTGGCTGGTCTCAATGTTAACGGTTTGGTTGAGACAAGTGTAACGCTGAACCAGACGCGAGAATTGTCTTCAAAAGCGGCAGCTATTGAGACATCGGCGCTCCATATGGAAACAGGTATGCGCGGGTATTTGCTGGCCGGACAGGAAAGCTTCTTGAAGCCATACAAATCCGGTGAAGAAGAAACTTATGCCTTGATTGAAGAGCTGCGGGCAGAAATTGGGCAGGACAATCAAGCGCAGTTAGATCGTTTAACGAAAACAGAATCGATCCTGAAAAGCTGGCAGAAAGATGTTACTGAGCCCAGTATTGAGCTCCGCCGCCAAATCGGTGATGCACCAACCATGAACGACATGGCTAAACTTGTCGGCGAAGCCAAGGGCAAAGTCTTCTTTGAGAACTTCAGAAAAGAGATCGATGCTTTTATTGCTTTTGAGCGGTCCCGGCTTGAAACAAGGAAAGAGGAATTTTCGGTAGCTAAGGATGCTGTTCGTGAGCAGTTCAAAGTGGTTAAGGAGACTGCGGCTGCAGTTGAATATACCCAAAATATCCTGACGGCTGTAACGCGCGTGAAGAACCTAATTACCGAAATGCAATCAGCTCTCAGGGGTTATCTGATCGCTGGCAACGAGGATTTTCTAGAAACATATCAATATTCAGAAGATCTGATGTTTGCTGAGCTTGAAGTTCTAGGTTTAGAGGTTGAAGCTGATGAAAAGCATGCCGAGAGCGTGACGAAGGCAGATGAAGCCATTTATCAGTGGATTGAAGTTGCTGTTAAACCGGCAATTGAGCTTCGAAAAGCGGTTAGCAACGGCACTGGTAATTTGTTGCAATTGAACGGTTTTCTGGGCAGCAATGCCGGTGCTAAAGAGCTAGAAGCTTTTAATACGGCTCTTGGATCGATTTCCCAAGCTGAAACAGAACGGGTTCATTTCAAGAAAGCGGATGCTTTGGCGGCGGAACAAAAAGTGGAAGCCGGTTTGGCTACCATGATCATGAATGAAGAAAAAGTTTCTGCCAGCTCTAGAGTGATTGAAGATGCATTAAATATTTTGACATCTGCTGTCGATATGGAAACGGGTATGCGCGGATATCTTCTCTCCGGTCAAGATAGTTTCCTGACGCCGTATACAGAGGGCAGCAAATTATTCAAAAAAGCGATTGCTGATCTAAATGCGCGTGTCATGTTTCAGGAAGCAGAACAGTCAGAGCGTCTAACAAAAGCATCGAAGATCATTGATAGCTGGCAAAAAGATGTTGTTGAGGGAATGATTGAGCTGCGCCGTGGAATTGGTGACGCCAAGACTATGGATGATATGGCGGACTTGGTAGGTGAAGCCCGCGGTGAGAAATATTTCCAGGAATTTCAGGCTGTCATGGGCGAATTCCGCTCCGTACTGGAAAATCAGATGGCAGAAAAGTCTGACGCTGCACAGAGTACTGTGGTTAATACCTATATCATTATTGCGCTATGTGTTCTGGGTGCAATTGGTATTGGGCTATTGCTAGCGGTCTTGATTGGGAATGGTATTGCAAACCCCATCCGCAAAATGACAACTGCCATGAATGAACTGGCAAATGGTAACTTAGAAGCGGAAGTGCCTTCTTCAGAAACCAAGGATGAAATTGGTGAAATGGCGAAAGCCATGGGCGTGTTCAAGGATAATGCGCTTGAGACCGAACGCCTGCGGGAAGAGGCTGAAAAGGCTGAGAAAGATCGTCAAGAGCGTGCAGCTCAGCGTGCAGAGGAAGAGAAACGCCGTGAGGAAGAGGCCGAAGCTGAACGTCAGCGGCGAGATGAAGAAAATCGTTCAAACTTGCTTAAATTGGCAAATGAGTTTGAAAAATCTGTTGGAAGTATTGCAAACGCTGTTGATGCAGCGGCTCGAGATATGCACTCCTCCTCAGAACAGATGCTGAAGGTCGTGGAAGAAACCAACACCCAGACTTCCAGTGCTCTTGGATCAGCTGAACAAGCGTCTTCCAATGTGAAAACAGTGGCTTCAGCTGCTGATGAAATGTCTAGCTCGATCCGCGAAATCAGCAAGCAGGTTGCTCAGTCGACCCGGGTTGCTGGTGATGCCGTGAGACAGGCAGATGACACCCATCAACAGATCAAGTTCCTCGTTGAGTCATCGCAAAAAATTGGTGAAGTCGTTGAATTAATTACCGATATTGCCGAACAGACAAACCTGTTGGCACTCAATGCGACGATTGAGGCAGCCCGTGCTGGTGATGCTGGTAAAGGCTTTGCTGTCGTTGCCGCAGAGGTTAAGAATTTGGCGAACCAGACGGCTAGGGCGACTGAAGAGATTTCAAACCAGATTAGCGGTATCCAGGGTGCTACTCAGGAATCTGCTGATGCTATTCAGGGAATTTCCAACATCATCGGGCAGATGGACGAAATTTCTGCGGCTATTGCTGCAGCGATTGAGGAACAAACTGCTTCAACGGAGGAAATCTCCAGAAGCGCAGGTGATGCCGCGACGGGCACAAATGAGGTAACAACCAATATCTCAAATGTAACCCGGTCTGCAGAAGAGACTGGTTCCGCAGCGAGCCATATTCTGGATCAGTCTTCAAATCTGGCGGCTAGATCATCAGAATTGAATGAGGAAGTCGCCAACTTCCTGAAAACAGTGCGGACAGCCTAACTGCAAAGCGGAGCGGGAAAGGGCAGTTTATATCGCTTCATGCTGTATGAACTGTCCCAACCTCTCAGCTGTATTTCCAAGAGCTGTTAGGCAGTTTTCTGATCGATTGGGTGGAAGATAAAGGGCAAGTTCGGTAACGAAGTGTGTTTCTCCACCTTTCTCTACCTGCTCTGACTTAAGTCGAACAATATTGCCTCCAAACTCACTGATGACTTCTGTGAAGCGAGCAAGTAACCCAGGCTGATCGAGACCATCAAGGAGAACGATATGGGTAATATCGCGTGATGGTAACTCTAAATCCGGTAAGCTGAGGCGCTTGATATCAATTTCAGCATGTTCGAGGGAGGCAAGTGTCCGCAGTTCTTCTGTAACAGCACTCTCAGTTAATTCCTCAGGAATCTCCAGCAAACTGGTCAGTCCACCACCTTCTCCAAGACCGGCAAAACTCGTATCCCCCAAATTGATCCCCTGGCCGGATAGAAACCCAGTTACATCCGAGATTAACCCAACCCGGTCTGGAGAGAAGATAGTCAATAAGGCTTTGTATGTATTCATGGATCAATCCAGTCAGTTGGGGATAACAGCTCAATACTAATATAGATGGGGCAAGGCCGACCACCCTTAAAGATCAAAATTTCTGGAGTTTCTAACTGGCTGTTAACGAAAGGTCAGTAGAGTAGCGATTTAAGTTTTGCGAGCAGGTCTGTCTGCTCACTTGATCCGGAGTTTGAACGAATGCTGATAAGCGACCTTTTGTTAGCGCATGGTCTTGTTGCCAAAGAAGATATTGAGCTTGCATATCATCGCCAGAAAGAAACCGGTGGCCGTCTGGGAGATAACTTGGTGGCTCTGGGTGTAATCAGTCAGGATGAACTCGATAAAGTTGTTTTTGAAGCGCCAAAAGCGGCGAAAACGATTGAAGAGACAGGCGTTCAGGCCTCTAACCTATTACGGATCATGTTCAAGTCCATCTATGTGAATAGCCTGGAAACAGCCTCTGAATATGCAGCTGCGATCAAGCTACCTATTTCTGTTGTACACCGTTTGATTCAAGACGCCGCTGATCGGAAGTATCTGGAAGCGCTGGGGACAGCGGATCAAACGAGTTTTTCTGAAAACCGCTATGTGATGACCGAAACGGGTCGTCGATTTGCGTTGGAGTCTTTGCAACAGAATCAATATGTGGGCCCTGCGCCTGTGTCTCTTGAAGCTTATCAGGAACGGATTCTCCAGCAGAAAATCACTAATGAGCGGGTTTCAAAGGAAAAGATTGCGGATAGCTTTAAGAACCTAGTGATTGCTGAGGATTTTGTTCGTCGCTTGGGGCCAGGCATCAACTCAGGTAAAAGTATTCTGCTTTATGGCCCTCCCGGTAATGGGAAGACGACTGTTGCTGAAAAAGTTGCCGCCATATTTGCCAATGTGATTTATGTTCCTTACTGCTTCGAAGTGGACGGACAAATTATCAAGGTATTTGATCCGGCCATTCACAAACCTCTAATGCCCTCTGAAAGCGAAGGTTTTAGGGCTGGGTTGAGGCGTGAGGAGTTTGATGGCCGTTGGGTTCCCTGCGAGCGACCAATTGTAATCACCGGTGGTGAACTGACTTTGGAAATGCTGGATCTCAGCTATAACGTCAGCGCTAAATATTATGAAGCCCCGCTACATGTGAAGGCCTCAAACGGCACCTTTATTATTGACGATTTCGGGCGTCAGCTTGTAAGCCCTGAAGAGTTGCTGAACCGCTGGATTGTTCCTTTGGAAAGTCGAATTGACTTCCTGAAACTCCACACGGGTAAAAGCTTTCAACTTCCATTTGATGAGTTGGTCATCTTCTCCACTAACTTGGCTCCAGATGATTTGATGGATCCTGCGTTTCTTCGGCGTATTCCATATAAGCTGGAAACAATTGGACCAAATAAAGACCAGTATTATGAGATCTTCAAAGCGGTCGCCGCATCACGCGGATTGGAGATGACACCGGATATCCTCAATATTGTTTTGGAAGAACTGCAGGTTAAGAACAAATATGACCTTGCTTGTTATCAGCCGAAATTCATTATCGACCAAGTTGTTGCTTCTTGTAAGTACATGGGCGAGCCTCCTCATTTCACTGAGGAGATGGTCGTGGATGCTTTGAAAAATCTCTATACTTCAGACAGCGCTTCATCTGGCCACCAAACGGCGGCCAAGTCGATGAAATCTGATCAGATTGCGGCGTTGGGTTGAACCTTTTGGGGATCAAGCAAACTCTTTAGCCTGCAGAACGGCTTGCGTGCGGTTTGAAACCCCTAGGATCCGGAAAATAGCAGTAATATGTACTTTCACCGTGCTTTCAGCAAGATTAAGTGCAGTCGCAATTTCTCGGTTAGAATGACCCTCAGCCATTAGGTCAAGGACGTGTCGTTGACGGCGTGTTAAAGCATCTGGCCCATTGCTACTCAGAGCAGGTTTGCTTTTACGAGCTGAAAGAGTGGGCTTGTTTTCAGTTTTCGAGTTTGAATTTGAGAAAATCTGAGCTGGAATATATTTGCCACCAGACAAGACCAGGCGAATGGCACTGAGCAACACCTCCCGAGTGGAGGATTTTGGGATAAAGCCTTCAGCCCCTAAATTTAGGACTTTTGACATATCCATTGTGTCTTCCAAGCCGGAGATAATAACCAGATTTACGTCTGGGTATTTTTGTTTGAGGTCGGCTATGGCTTCCTCATAATCCATACCTGGCATACACAGATCCAGAAGTATCAGATCTGGTAAGGAGGTTGCTTGGGACAATGCAGTCTGTAACTCGTTATAATTACAACAATCTGTGATATCCACTTGATCATCTAGTTGTTTGAGAAGACCGGCCAGAGCCATTCGGTAAAGCGGATGATCATCAGCTAAAAATATATTCATAACATCAGTTTCTAAAAAGGTTACTCCTTTGCAAGGCTAACACGTCTGCAGTTTGCTGTATAGGCAAATTAACTTTTTGTTAAGAATGATTCTCGCTTGTTTATCCTCTGGTTGAATTAGCACTTAAGTTGCAACCGACCTGCTGGAATAATCATTCGTGTATAAGACAAAATGCGTGTTCCTTGCCAACTGCGGCGTGTAATTTGTACACAGGGCGCCAAGGTTTCTGTATCCAGAAAATGTTGTACTTCCTGATTCGCTGTTATCGCTGTTATTTGATTTTCATGAGACAGCATTGTGCAGGTTTGGCGGAAGTATGAGTCTATCGTTTTTTCTGTAAAATTTACCTCGAGCATGTCGGGCATGAGGTCCGGCACGGTATAGCGGTCCTCTAATAGGATTGGAAGACCATTTGCCTGGTGTATGAAATAGGAACGGATGACGGGATCATCCTCTTTCATGCCGAGTTTGACAGCGAACTCTGGATTAACAGGTTCGATCTGGAAAAATTGGGGTATGCAACGGTGGATGTTGCCCACGGCTTCTATGGTTTCGCGAATATCATAGAGGAGGGCAGGTTCACCGCCTCGGTTTTTTTGAGGCGCGACAAAGGTCCCCACACCTTGGATACGAGTTAGATAACCATCTTTCGTTAATTCTCTCAAAGCTCGATGAATAGTCATTCGTGACATGTTCAATTCTTCTACGAGGCTATGTTCTGAGGGGATCTGAGCGTTCACCGACCACGCACCGGAATCGATATGGGAGAGAACGTAATTCTTCACCTGCTCATACAGCGGTTGAGGGCTTCCCTCTGCCCCGACTTGAATATTCCGAATGTTGGGTGTGTCTTTCATATGGAATCCCTCAATTGCAAGTGAGGGAGAGACGCTTATTTTTTTATATTTGTGATGACGGTTAACTTTTTTCTGCTGAAAGTACTTGAATGACCGTTCCAAATAAATATACTTACCCTATTGATCGACACCATCTACACACATCGGTTGCTGATCAACTTGGCCTGCTTCGAATTTTTGCGCCCCTCGAAGCGGGCCTTTTATTTTGTCTTTCTTTTTTCAGAGCGAATGACCTCTTGATCCTTTCCCGCCTTATCTTCATATAAGGGCTACCAACAGCTAAATGGTAAGAGGTTAGAATAAAATGACAGAGACAAAGCATGAGTTTCAGGCGGAAGTCGCCAAACTACTGCATATCGTAACTCATTCTCTCTACAGTGAATCCGAGATTTTTCTGAGGGAACTGGTTTCGAACGCGTCTGATGCATGTGACCGATTAAGATATGAAGCATTGACTAACCCCTCCCTTACTGAGGGAGACACGGACTTCAAGGTTCGGTTGACGTTGGATAAGAGTGCAAAAACACTCACAATTTCAGATAACGGAATTGGGATGTCCGAACAGGAGATGATTGAGAACCTGGGGACTATCGCGCGGTCTGGTACTTCAAACTTCATCAATCAATTGAGCGGAGATTCCGCAAAAGATGTTAGCGTGATCGGCCAGTTTGGAGTTGGATTTTATTCTTCTTTCATGGTGGCGGACAAGGTTGAAGTCGTCAGTTTGAAAGCAGGAGAGACTCAAGCGCATAAATGGGTTTCCGATGGAACTGGATCTTATACGATTTCCGATGCCACGCGCGAAGGGCGAGGAACAACAATAACCTTGCACATGAAAGAAACGGCCAGTGAATATCTGGAAGAAGCCCGTCTTCGGACAATTATCAAAACTTACGCCGATCACATTGCTTTACCAGTCGTGTTGGTAGCCTCAGAAGAGGGTAAAGAAGACGAAACACTGAATACGGCCAGTGCGCTTTGGACACGACCAAAATCGGAAATCTCTGAAGAGCAATATACTGAGTTTTATCATCATGTCGGTCAGGCATTTGATACACCTTGGGCGACTTTACATAGCAAGGTTGAAGGTATTCTAGAATATAGCCTTCTCCTCTTTATACCGGAGCAACAACCTTTTGACCTTTTCAATCCAGATCGAAAATCAGCTATCAAACTATACGTAAAGCGGGTTTTCATTACAGATGATTGTGAGGAACTGGTTCCAGCTTACTTACGTTTTGTGAAAGGCATCGTGGATTCAGAAGATCTTCCACTCAACGTTAGCCGTGAAATGCTGCAGAACAATCCAGTTCTTCGCAAAATCAAATCCGGTATTGTGAAAAAGGTTTTGAGCGAGCTGGAAAAACGAGCTGAGCAGGATGAGGAAGGGTATCATAAATTCTGGGATAACTTTGGCGCTGTCCTGAAGGAAGGTATCTACGAAGATTTTGAAAATAGCGATCAGCTGCTGAAGTTATCAGTATTCCACAGCACAAATTCTGAGAGTTACACATCGCTTGAGAGTTATGTGGAGCGGATGCCTGAAGAGCAGGAATGTATCTACTACATTACAGGTGACAACCTTGAAGCTATGCGCAAGAGCCCGCAGCTGGAAGGTTTCAGAGCAAAGGGTATTGAAGTTCTGCTGTTAAGTGATCCTGTCGATAACTTCTGGTTGGGGCGCCAATCTGAATTTATGGATAAGCCTTTTAAGTCTGTTACCCAAGGGTCTGCCGATCTCGATAAGGTTAAGGGTAAGGAAGACGATAAATCGGAAGAAGATGAAAAGGCCGATTTGCCGCAACTTGATCTCTTGATTGGCGCTTTTCGGGGAGCTCTAAAAGATAAAGTTAAAGATATCAGAGTTTCTAAGCGTTTGACGGATAGTCCTGTGTGTCTGGTTGCGGATGATGGGGATATGGACATCCATTTAGAAAAAGTTTTGAAGGCCCATAAACAATTGGGGGGAATGACATCCCAGCGTATTTTGGAAATTAATCCAAAGCATCAATTAGTGAAGAAGTTAATGGCCAAAGCCGAGGAGAAAGAGACTACAGAGCTCTTGAATGATGCGGCCTTTCTGTTGTTGGATCAGGCCTACATAGTGGAAGGTGAGCAACCGGAAGATCCGGTAGCTTTTTCCAGAAGGATGGCAAACTTCATGGCACATGGCCTCTAAAACAATTCTTTTCTCATTATCAAGGGATGGTAGAGATGCCATCCCTTTCTTTTTTGGCACAAATTAGCGATTAGGCCGTCTTGTTTGTACTTATGACTACACAAGACAGGTCAAATATGCGGAATAGATTGCGAGAGGGATTTTTAGGCTGTGTGCTTTTAGTTGCGTTGGCGGGTTGCGCAAGTCGCCCTTCGGAGGAACTCGTACAAAAAAGCCAGGAGTTTTCCGAAGCTGTCAATGCTGTTCGTGATGCAGTCATGACGGCATTTGATCTAGCTGAAACGGCTAATCGTCTAGCTCAGCAGACCAATCTCAATTTGCAGTTTGATTTAGGAGGAAGACCAAAAGTCCAATATGTCCCTCTTTTTTCTCCAAAAGATCTTTCTATTCGAAAGGGCCTATTTGGGAGTCTTTCGCTTTATGCTGATCGACTGGAGAAAAGTTTAGGTGCGCAGCATTTGAAAGTTGCACCCCTAGATGTTCTAGACCTTAAAGAATTTCAGGTTTCGAACTCGAAACAATCACTTCCAGGAAATTTATTAGATGACCCAAATTTATCTTCAGCAGTCGCTGAAGTTCAGGCAATTGCGAAGCATTATGTCAGCCCAAACACCCGTGACCAACTCCAGCAACTGACCTTCAAGATCCAGCCTGCGATCGAGAAGCTGGTTCTGTTCTTATACTTGGACATCGGGCTGCTCGGGGATAGGAAAGCGATTTGTAAAAATCTGACCGCTAATCTAAAACCGCCCGTCGATATCGATTCTCTTCCTGAGTGCCGTGGTGGACTTCGGCCAATCATGCAGCAAGCTCTTTCCGAAACGGGTACAATCTGGCGTCAGCGTTTAGCCCTTTCAAGCCCCAAGGAGGTACGGACAGCAAAAGAGCGGCCAGCACTTTTGGATAAGATCTATTCAATTGATCGCAAGAAAGATCTCATTGATGGTGAGCTCACCAGGCTTCAAGAAGCAGTATTAATGCTCGCTAAATTGCATTTGTCTTTGTCCAGAGAATTCGAGGGCCAAACTTCCATAGACCGCCCGCAGCCTTACCTTAAATTATCGCAGGATTTGCCGCAGAGCATAAATCCGGCAGCAGTTATTTCGGCGCTGGAAAGAAAATTAATCGAACATAAAGCTTCCCTGATAAGCGTCCTAAAGGAGCGAGATGATGCCACTGAATGACATGACATCTTATGAAAAACTGCATTATGCACTGAAGCTTCTGGATCATCAGGATTTGAGTGCGTTGCCGAGGGCTATGCAAATCGAACTCCTGACTGCACGACAGCTCGTTTACGGGCAGTTGCAATTCCTAAATGCATCTCCAATAATGCAAAGAACGGCCCACTTTAAAGAGGTGAAATCTGAGTTGGAAGAAAGCAGAGAAACCTTTGAGAAATTAGATGAATGGTCCAGATCTGCCCAAGAAACAGGGAAAACGGTGGAGAGTCTGATTAAAGGTGTGGCAGCTGTACTGGCGTTGCTTTGAAGTAAAGAGTGGAATGTTATGCCTTGCTTGCGAAATGACTTAAGGAAAACCAGTTGTGGAAATGATTGATTTCCGACTGATTTCCTTCAAGGATCAGAAGATCGTCATCGACAGCTTTCGCAATTGTTCGATGACCTAACCAAATTTCAACTAGGGTTTTAATATGTGCCGAAATCCAGATATCAACTTCATGTCCTGGATCTTTAGTACAGATGTCCGTATCCTCTGGCTCAAAAACTAACCAGTAGTTTCGTTTGGTCGGTGTGGTTCCTGTGAGCATAAAATGTGCCACGCGCCGGCGTCTAGAGATGTCCTCGCAATCTAAGTTTGCCCGGCGCAATTCCCACATTAAAACATCTGGATCCAGATTTTCCTCGTTAGTGATTTCTCGTCTAAGCCATGTCTGGGACCAACTCCCCATTTGGTCAAGTATGGGAAATAATGCCTCCCCGGACGGAGTTAACTGATAGGAATTGCTGCCCGACATTTTTTGTTTTCGGATAATGCCCGCCGTCTCCAGTTCCCTAAGTCTCTGTGTTAGAAGAGCCGAGGACATGAGCGGAGCACTTTTCTGAATCTCTGAAAAGCGGGTGGCTCCAAGGAAAAAGGCTCTCAAAACAAGCACTGTCCATCGCTGACAGATAATTTCAGCTGTAATTGCGATAGGACAGTACTGACCATAGCTTTTCGTGTTTCCCATGCTTCAACGTTAGGAAAAGAAAAGAGCTTTAGCAACTTCAAATATTGAAGTGGAAAGTTCGTTTTCGTTAGTGGAAAGTCTGGCCTACAGGAAAAGGAGAGAGCTGATGGACACTCTGAATTTAGATAGGCTGGTCGATACATACGCAAGTCGTTGGGGGGAGGGGACTGTTGAGCGGGACCAAAGTGGGAGCTTTGTATTCGAGAATTATGAGATCTTAAAAACCAATCGAGTTTTCTCTGCTCAGGTTCCCAAGGTGTACGGTGGATCCGAAATCTCACATTCTCAGATGGTTTCGTTTATTCGCCGTCTCGCCCACTATAGTCCTTCGACGGCACTTGCTCTTTCAATGCATCAACATCTAGTCTCAGCCGCTAAATATAATGACGCGCATGGAAAGCCTGGAAAAAAAGTGTTGGAGCTTGTCGGTCAAAAGGAAGTTGTGCTTGTGAGCACGGGGGCTAAGGACTGGCTTGATTCAACAGGTTCCGTTGAGCGGGTCGACGGTGGTTATAAGGTCAGTGCTATCAAGCCATTTGCAAGCGGCTCCCCTGCTGCAGCAGCAATGATAACATCTGCACCTTACGAGCATCCTGAGGAAGGATGGCAAGTTCTTCATTTTCCAGTTAGCCTTTCTGCCGAAGGGGTCAACTTGCTGGGCGATTGGGATAGTCATGGGATGCGGGAAACAGGTTCCCAAACCATCCAACTCAGATCAGTTTTTGTCCCGGATGAGGCAGTGGCACTGATCCGGGCGAGAGCTGGTTACCATGCCGCATTTAATGTCATTTTGGTCGTCGCTCTGCCGCTTATTATGGCTGCATATGTCGGGGTTGCCGAAAAAGCGGCCGAGATGGCGATTGCGTTTGCGCAAAAGGGAGACACCAGCGATTTAAAAGCCATGCAGGTGGGTCGACTGAGGACTCAATTGACCAAGGCACAGATTGGTCTTGAGAGTATGGTCCGGCTGGCCAATGATCTTGAGTTTTCAGCAGAGCTGGCTGTTGCAAGTAACATGCTGTGTCACAAAACACTTGTCGCTGAAGCGGTGGTTGAGACAGTTGAGCAGGCTTTAAAAATTACTGGGGGTGCAGGTTTCGTAAGAAAGTTTGGATTGGAGAAGCTATTGAGAGATGCTCATGCGGCTCAATTCCATCCTCTTCCTGAGGATCAACAATATCTCTTCTGTGGTCGCATTCAGCTCGGTCAGGAGCCCGTTACATAACGGGCTCCTACATAAGCAGTAATCAGGCTTTTTTCCGATCTGGGTCCATCATTGGATCAATTGGACGACGCGTCAGGCTGTAATCGGCTTCAGCTGGGATGTTTAGGAACTTCCCTTCTGCTGTGATTTCCAGCTCAGGAAGCACAGTGACAGTTTTGGTCGAATTGGAACCTTCAATTGCTTCGCCAGCAGAGCTATATCGTGTCAGATATTCAATATTCATTAGTGTCGGAAAGATGATTGTATATTTTCCCGCCTTGGCGCCGTCCATAGCTTCGTTGGGTCCAACCCACACACTGTCGACGGATTCTTCACCGTCATGAAAGGCAAGTTGTTCCTCTGGTGCCTCCGCAATGAAGAAATGCGTATCAAATCGTTTAGGCATGAAGGTCGGCGTTACCCAATGAGAGTAGTGAGCCAATAGGTCTGTTGCCAGTTCCAAATCTTCTGCGTCCGCCATCTTAAGAATGTCAATATCACCCGCCTGCATGTCTTTCCGATACTTTTCGGTCAGCGCCTCAACCTTTGCGGGAGCGATCATTTTCCCAGTTGTCCGGTCACGGGCCAAAAGCACGTGGCATTCTTCAAAGGCTTCCCGAATAGATGCGATTTTGAAAGACAGTAGTGGGTCATCGAGATCCTGTGTACTCGGCAAATGATCCCGCAGTTCTTCTTTTAAGTCTGCTTTGTCGACTTTACCTCCAGGAAAGACCAATGCGCCTGAGGCAAAGTCGATTTGATGATGTCTCACCACCATGAAGACTTCAAGTTTATCTGAAGGCTTTTGACAATCTCGAACCAGAAGAACTGTTGCTGCTGGTAGAAGGGGAGCTGTTTCCTTGGGCATTCCGCTTTTTCCTTTTTATTTTCTGTGCGTCTTTATAGCTTGAGCCCTGTTTAAGTGGCAAGCAACCAGAAAATTTTGAAGCGGAATTGATCGGGTTTAGAGTTGGATGAAGAGAGCGGCAACAATGGAGCCGTATCCATTTTCCTGAACGAGAATTGCACAGCTGTCCCGGCCCTTCTCACGAAGAGATTTGAGTGAAAGCTTTAGGGTTTTGGGTTTCCCGTCCCAGTTTGCCAGACTGTCCAGTTTTCGAACTACATTATGATATGTGATTTTACGACCTGTGTTTTCGCCGCGCCCGATACTGACTTTTTCTGCATGGTTGAGGTCGGTTTGCCATATGATTGACGGTGTTTGCCAGCTGGGAAGGGCAATCTCCAATACATCGTCTTGCAGTTTCCATTTCAAGGGAAGTTGACGAGCGTGACCTTTATACACAGCAAGATTATGGGAGAGTTGGTCTGAGCTGGAGCCAACAAAATGATCCTTGCCTCCAACAATCATTTGCGGTGTATAGACGTAGCTCGTCCGAAGTCGCTCTTTATACTGGGTTTGGCGTAAATCGTTTTGAGGAGAGCCAAATGTATCCTTCCAGCCAATGTAATCCCAGTAGGTCACAGCAAACGATAAGCCCAGGACATTGGTCTTGTTCGCTGTATTAACGATATCTCCCATCAGTGCATCCGCAGGCGGGCAGGAGGAGCAGCCTTGTGAAGTGTAAAGCTCTACAACTGTGTCCATTTGACGTACTTCAGTTGCCTCTGCCGAAAAGGCAAGAAAACTAAGGCTAAGAGTTGTGATTATATGTGTAAGAGATTTCATGCATCTTAAGGTATCGATCTTGTTGTTCACACGCAATTCAAGCTTCGGTGAACAAAAAAAACGGCGATCCGAAGATCGCCGTTTCCTTTTTGATCTGGAAGTCTGCCAGTTAGGAGGCAGCTAGTTTTCTCAATACGTACTGCAGAATACCTTCATGGCGGTAGTATTCCACTTCATCAAGAGTATCGATCCGGCAGAGCAGGTTGACAACTTCAGAGCTGCCATCAGCGCGTGTGATGGTGCATGGAATTGTCATCCGTGGTGTGATGCCATCTTTGATTCCTGTGATGCTGACAGTTTCGGTGCCATCCAGACCCAGAGTTTTACGGGTTACGCCTTCAGGGAACTGAAGCGGCAGGATGCCCATTCCAACGAGGTTGGAACGGTGGATACGCTCGAAGCTTTCAGCAACGACGGCTTTCACGCCCAGCAGACGTGTTCCTTTCGCTGCCCAGTCACGGCTTGAACCAGTACCATATTCCTTACCAGCGAATACAACCAATGGAACACCATCTTTCTGGTATTGCATTGAAGCGTCGTAAATCCACTGCTGGGTACCATCTGGCATGTGTTTGGTAACACCACCTTCGGTTCCAGGAGCAACTTCATTCCGCAAGCGAATGTTGGCAAAAGTACCACGCATCATCACTTCGTGGTTACCACGACGAGATCCGTAGGAGTTGTAATCCTTAACTGGAACCTGATGATCGTTCAGGTATTCGCCAGCTGGGCTGTCCGCTTTAATGGCGCCTGCTGGAGAGATGTGATCTGTTGTCACAGAGTCAGCAAGAAGAGCCAGGATGCGAGCGTCTTCAATATCGCTGAACCCGCCTGCTTCTTTCTTCATTCCCTCAAAATATGGAGGGTGCTGAACATATGTGGATGTTGCATCCCATGTATATGTCTGACCTTCGGCTGTCTTAATGCCTTGCCAAGCCTGATCGCCAGCGAAAACGTCCGCATACTGAGTTACAAACATATCACGGGTCAAAGAGGAACGAACTGTGTCTTTGATCTCCTGGTTTGTTGGCCAGATGTCCTTCAGGTACACAGGATTTCCATCCTGATCTTCACCAATCGCATCTTTCGTGATGTCGATGTTCATGGAGCCAGCGATCGCGTATGCAACAACTAGTGGAGGTGACGCCAGATAGTTGGCTTTTGCCTGCGGGCTAACACGTCCTTCAAAGTTCCGATTACCAGAAAGAACAGAACAGGCCACAAGGTCGCCTTCTGCAATTGCATCTGCGATAGGTTCAGCAACAGGACCGGAGTTACCGATACAAGTTGTACAGCCGTAACCAACCAAGTTAAAGCCAAGTGCGTCCAAATCATCCTGAAGACCAGCTTTTACAAGATAATCGGTCACCACTTTAGAGCCAGGTGCCAAGGAAGTCTTCACCCAAGGTTTGACTTTCAGGCCTTTGGCGATTGCGTTCCGGGCAACGAGGCCCGCAGCCAGCATAACACTTGGGTTGGATGTGTTTGTACAGGAAGTGATTGCTGCAATAATAACATCACCACTACCGATGCTGTAGTCAGTACCTTTAACAGCAACTTTCTTTTCAATACCGTCACTATTGCCTGCCAGTGTTGGCAGAGCTTCGGCAAACTCAGATGTTGCCTGTGACAGCAAAACCCGATCCTGCGGCCGCTTTGGACCCGCCAGACTTGGCTCGACAGTTGACACATCCAAAGACAGAGTTGTTGTGAACTCAGGGTCTGGAGTGTTTGAATCGCGCCACATGCCTTGAGCTTTTGCATAAGCTTCAACGAGTTTCACACGTTCTGGATCACGAGCTGTGAAGTTAAGGAATTCGATTGTTTCCTGATCAATCGGGAAGAAACCACATGTTGCGCCATATTCAGGAGCCATGTTGGAAATTGTTGCCCGATCCGCCAAAGACAGTTCGTCAAGGCCAGGACCATAGAATTCAACGAATTTACCAACCACACCTTCAGCACGGAGCATCTGGGTAACAGTCAATACCAAATCAGTTGGTGTTGTGCCTTCTTTCAGCTTGCCGTCCAATTGAAAGCCTACAACTTCAGGCAGCAGCATGGAAATTGGCTGACCCAGCATAACTGCTTCAGCCTCAATACCACCTACACCCCAGCCAAGAACGGCCATACCGTTCACCATTGTGGTGTGGCTGTCTGTACCAACAAGTGTATCAGGATATGCAACCTCAACACCGTTTTGGTCTTTGGTTGTCCAGATGGTTTGGGCTAGGTATTCAAGGTTCACCTGGTGACAGATACCTGTTCCAGGAGGGACAACCCGGAAGTTATCAAACGCTTTTTGACCCCAGCGAAGGAACGCGTAACGTTCGCCGTTACGTTCCATCTCCAAATCTACGTTTTCTTTAAATGCGGAAGGTGTACCCGCTTTGTCCACCATTACGGAGTGGTCGATAACAAGATCGCACTGGGCGAGTGGATTGATTTTCTCTGGATCGCCACCAAGGTTGACCATCGCATCGCGCATGGCTGCGAGGTCTACTACGGCTGGAACACCTGTGAAGTCCTGCATCAAAACACGTGCAGGGCGATAGGCAATTTCCCGGTCCGCTTTTCTGGCTTTCAACCAGCCAGCGAGGGCAGCGACGTCATCAGATGTCACTGTCCGGCCATCTTCATGGCGCAGCAGGTTTTCAAGCAAAACTTTCAAGGAGAATGGTAGACGGGAGACATCTCCCAATCCGGCTTCCTCAGCTGCTGGGATGCTATAGTAATCGTATTTCTTTCCGTCGATTTCTAGAGTGCGACGAATTTTGAGACTGTCGTGACCTGTTGTTGTCAACGCTTCGCTCCTTGCTCAGTGTGGGAACGGGAAGATACCTGAGAAGTCAGGATATCGGTGTTTTATCGGCCCGTATGTGCCCTAAATTTCAAATTTACTCAAGAGCTAACGTGAAAAAGATGGGAATAAGGGCCGTTAATTCCTAATCAGTTGCTTAAAATCAATCCTCAGAGGACCGGATTCTGGCACACTTCATGGTGAATCTGGACGAATAGTATTCTGACTGGATTTTTACTAGGGGCATTGTTTGAAGCAGAGAAACTTCTAGATTCGGTTTGATTTTGAAATTTCTGAGCTGGTGATTTGGATAAACTTCTTCTGAAAAAGCGATACAAAGAATATTTCAGTAAGTAGTCATAATGAGCAATTAAAGAAACAATTTGGTTGGCGTATTATAATTAATTTTATCTATTCAATTTTTTAATTAGAGTAAGTAAAAGTTAGAATAAATATTTTTGATTGTCACATATATAAGATAAATATAAGTGAATTTTTAGGATATTAAATACTATTGTTACTTGTTTATTGATTTGAAGATTTAATATTTTATTTTTTACTTACAATACAAATGTTTGTTTTTCTATAATATTTAATATTTTTCACTTATTGTCTCAGTATAATATAGAAAAATCGTATTTTCTCTTGACCTTTTCTGAGATAAATGATTAATCACATGAAATAAGGCTCAAAAAGAAGCCCAATAAAAAGATGGCCGTTTACAAGGTCGCGTTCCAGGGAGAGACGTGTGTTGGTTCGAGTGATCGAAGCTTGAACACCATTTGTATGAAGTGGTCTGTTTAAGGCGCCGCAGTTTATCCCGAAAATAAAAATAATGACTTCGCCGGAATTTTTTGGCGTCAGTATAAATTTGTTAGGGATGCAGGGAGCCTATGACAAAGACAGAATTTGACACTTTTCCAAAGCTGATCCGCAGAAATGCTGAAATTCGTCCAAATGTGCCTGCTTATCGAGAAAAAGAGTTTGGGATTTGGCAGACCTATACTTGGAAAGATGTGTATGAAAACTCCCGGGCGCTCGGCCTTGGGTTGGTTGATCTTGGCGTTAAGCGGGGCGATGCGGTAGCGATTATCGGCTCCAACAGGCCTCAATTATATTGGGTCTTCTCTGCAACGCAGGCGATTGGTGCTCTACCAGTGCCTCTTTACCAAGATGGGGTGGCAGACGAAATTCAGTATGTTTTGGCTCACGCAGAAGTCAAAGTTGTGGTTGTGGAGGATCAGGAGCAGGTCGATAAAGTCCTCTCCATTATGGATCAGTGTCCGACAATCGAATATATCATCTATAAAGAGCCGCGCGGTATGCGGCACTATAAGCAGGACTTTATTAAAGCTTATTCAGATGTTCAGGATCTGGGGCGCGCTTATGATGCGAAGCATCCAGGGTTTTATGATCAGGAATCGGATAAAGCCAAACCTGACGATATCGCGACCTTGATGTACACTTCAGGAACCACCGGACGTCCAAAAGGTGTAATGCTTAGCTTTGACAATATGGTCACTGCTGGCCGTTTATCCGTTGAATTTGAAAATCTAACAGAGAAAGACAAGGTTCTTTCCTACCTGCCAATGGCCTGGGTTGGTGATCATTTGTTCTCTTATTCGCAGGCGGCAACAGCTGGGTTCTCAGTTAATTGCCCAGAAAATGCCGAAACAGTTCTGACGGATCTCAGGGAAATTGGCCCAACCTACTATTTTGCACCTCCCGCCATCTTCGAAAATATGCTGACTCAGATGATGATCCGCATTGAAGATGCCAGTGCTATCAAGCAGAAGCTGTTTCATTACTTTATCGATGTTGCGAAGCGGTGTGGCGTGGAGATCATGGAAGGAAAGCCAGTATCTCTTAAAGACAGGCTTCTCTATTCGCTCGGAAATTTGCTGATTTACGGGCCGTTGAAAAACACGCTTGGCTTCAGTCAGATCAGAGTTGCTTATACAGCCGGTGCGCCGATGGGACCAGAGGTGTTTAAATTCTATCGCTCACTGGGCGTGAATTTGAAACAGCTTTATGGTCAGACAGAGTCATGTGCGTATGTGTGTATTCAAAATGATAAGGATGTCCGTCCGGATACGGTAGGGCCGCCTGCGCCTGGCTGTGAGATCAAGATCGATGATGCAAGTGGCGAAGTGCTCTACAAGAGTCCGGGCGCGTTTGTTGGCTATTACAAGAATGATGAGGCGACCGAAGAAACCAAAACCGCTGAAGGTTGGGTTCACACAGGCGATGCCGGCATCATGACCGACGATGGTCAGCTGAAGGTGATCGACCGGGCGAAAGATGTGGGCAAATTGAATGACGGAACGTTGTTCGCGCCTCAGTACATTGAAAACAAGCTCAAGTTCTTTCCGTTTATTTCTGAAGCGGTATGTCACGGTGCTGATCGGGATACCGTTACGGCCTTTATCAACATTGATCTAGAAGCTGTAGGAAACTGGGCAGAGCGGCGCGGGATTTCCTATGCGAGCTATCAGGATCTGGCCAACCGCGATGAGGTTTACGCTCAGATTAAAGAGTGTATCGAAACGGTAAATAGAGATCTTGCCGTTGATAGCGAACTCGCTGGCGCGCAAATTACGCGTTTCCTAGTTCTACCAAAAGCTTTGGACGCGGATGATGGCGAATTGACAAGAACGCGAAAAGTTCGTCGTCGGATTATTGCGGAACGCTATGAGCCTTTGATTACTGCATTGTTCAGCGATGTGAAGGTGGCAGATATTGAATCTGAAATGACATTTGAGGATGGCCGCAAAGGTAAGCTGAAAGCCTCCGTAAAAGTCATGAATTCAGAAACATTCCCGGCAATGAAAGCCGCATCATAAAGCGGGAGCGAGTAGAGTATGACAAATCAAGACTACAAGCCAGGCGATGTCCTGCTGGAAGTAGAAGATATCAGCCTTTCTTTTGGTGCGGTGCGAGCGATTTCTGATGTTAGTTTTGACATCAAGAAAGGTGAAATCCGGGCAATCATTGGACCAAACGGTGCTGGTAAAACTTCCATGTTGAACTGCATTAACGGATTTTATCATCCGCAGCAGGGTACAATAACCTACAAAGGTCAAACACGGAGTGCCATGAAGCCTCACGAGGCTGCCACCCAGGGTATTGCGAGGACCTTCCAAAACGTGGCTCTGTTCCGCGGAATGTCCACACTGGACAACATCATGACAGGCAGGAATCTTAAAATGAAATCAAGCCTGCTGTCCTCTATGTTCTGGTGGGGAAGTGCCCAGAAGGAAGAGTTGGAGCATCGGCGTTTCGTAGAAGACATTATTGATTTTCTGGAAATTGAAGCCATTCGGAAAACACCTGTAGGCCGGCTTCCTTACGGTCTGCAAAAACGTGTTGAATTGGGCCGGGCACTTGCTGCTGAGCCCGAGCTTCTGCTTCTGGACGAGCCAATGGCTGGTATGAACCTTGAGGAGAAAGAGGACATGTGCCGCTTTATCCTTGATGTTAATGATGAGTTTGGCACGACCATTTGTCTTATTGAGCATGATATGGGTGTGGTTATGGATATTTCCGATCGAGTGATGGTCCTCGATTACGGAGGGAAGATCGGGGATGGTGTTCCTGATGAGGTCCGTAGCAACCAGAAAGTTATCGACGCCTATCTGGGCGGCGGTCATTAATCCAAGACAGGAGAGTTAAGTATGGCGGACTTTTTGTTCTTCGTTGAGGTCCTGTTCAGTGGATTGTTGACAGGTGCCCTTTATTCCCTGGTGGCTCTCGGCTTCGTGCTGATTTTTAAAGCCTCAGGTGTGTTTAACTTTGCCCAGGGCGCGATGATGCTGTTTGCAGCTCTCAGCCTCGTGGGTGTTCAGGAAGCGCTTGGCGTTCATTGGTCAATTGCCTTCCTCATTACAGTGGCAATTATGGTTGCCTTGGCTTGGTGCGTAGAGAAATTCGTGCTGGGTAAGCTGGTCAATCAAGAACCCATTATCCTCTTTATGGCGACCATTGGTGTTACGTTCTTCCTGGATGGTTTTGGCCAGACAGTGTGGGGAAGTGACATTAAGGTTCTGGATATTGGTCTTCCGAACGACATTTTTGATGTCGGAGGTATTTTCATTGATCAACTTGAGTTGGTTGCGGGTTTGACAGCTGCTGCTTTGGTGGCGCTCTTAGCAATCTTCTTTAATAAAACGAAAATTGGCCGGGCTCTTCGTGCTGTTGCTGATGATCACCAGGCAGCTATGTCCGTTGGTATTTCCCTTCGCTTCATCTGGATCGTTGTGTGGACAGTTGCGGGTCTCGTTGGCCTTGTTGCTGGTATCATGTGGGGCTCTAAGCTGGGTGTTCAATTTAGTCTGAGCCTGATTGCCCTGAAAGCGCTGCCTGTGCTTATGTTGGGTGGCTTTACGTCTATTCCTGGCGCGATCGTAGGTGGATTGATCATTGGTGCCGGTGAAAAGATGGCTGAAATCTATCTTGGCCCAATCGTCGGCGGTGCGATCGAAAACTGGTTTGCATACATGCTGGCGATGCTGTTCCTGCTGTTCCGTCCGCAGGGCCTGTTCGGTGAAAAGATTATTGAGAGGGTTTAGTCAGAATGTTTTATCGTGAAGCTGGACAGTTTAAGTCCTCTTATAAAGAAGACCAGGCGGTATTTCCGATCCTTCAGGACCGGATTGGCATTGGAATAATCTTGCTCATCGCTTTTGTTGGTATCCCACTATTTGGGGGTGAGTATTTCATTAGCGCCATCATGACACCGTTTTTGATCTTGGCGCTGGCTGCGATCGGCCTGAATATTTTGACAGGTTATGCAGGGCAGATTTCACTCGGAACCGGCGGGTTCATGGCTGTTGGTGCGTTCGCAGCTTATAAGTTTGCGACATTCACTATCACAGTTGGTGGGTTCGAAGGAACCATGCCGTTGGTATTAACCATTCTGTTGTCTGGACTGGTTGCTGCCCTTGTTGGGATTATGTTTGGTATTCCGTCTTTGCGGATCAAAGGCTTCTATCTGGCTGTGGCAACCCTTGCGGCTCAGTTCTTCCTAGAATGGCTGTTTGTTAAAGTTGGTTGGTTTACAAACTACAGCCCTTCCGGTGTGATCACTGCACCGCCTTTGGTGGTCCTGGGTTACGAATTTAATACCGCTGCAGAAAAATATATCTTCACCTTGGTTTTTGTTGCTGTTCTCGCTTTGGCAGCCAAGAACCTTGTTCGAAGTCATATTGGCCGCGGTTGGATGGCTATCCGCGACATGGATATTGCTGCAGAGATTATTGGCTTTAAGCCACTTCAGACAAAATTATCAGCGTTTGCGGTCAGCTCTTTCTTCTGCGGTGTGGCCGGCGCACTCTGGGCATTTGTCCATCTCGGAACTGTTGAACCGGAAGCTTTTGGTATCAATCGGTCGTTCGCCATTCTGTTTATGGTGATCATTGGTGGTATGGGCAGTATTCTTGGATCGTTCATTGGGGCCGGCTTCATCATGCTTTTGCCAATTTTCCTGAATAATGTACCTCCTATGGTCGGTTGGGATATTGGAGTAGACATGGTCGCCCACCTTGAATTCATGGTGTTTGGTGTCCTGATTATCTTTTTCTTGATTGTTGAGCCTCATGGGCTTGCAAGACTATGGACCATCGGTAAGGAAAAACTGAGAACCTGGCCGTTTCCATATTGATCTGTTTTTGAAAGCCGGTCACAGTTAGGTCTGGTTTTCAAAATGGAAAACTTCTCTTGGCGGTTTTGACCGCGCGTAAACAAGGGTAACTCTGGGAGGAAAATATGAGTTTGAAGAAATTTGTTCTCGGTGCTTTGGGGGCTGCTGTTCTTGCGGCTCCGTTTACAGCGCCAGCCCCGGCTTTTGCAGAAGATACACTGTATTTGCCGAAACTGGTTTATCGTACTGGACCTTTTGCGCCGGGTGGTATTCCAACAGCCAATGGTGCAGCTGACTATTGGGCGATGATCAATGAGCGTGACGGTGGCGTCAACGGCGCGCGGGTCATTCACGAAGAATGCGAGTTCGGTTACAACACTGACCGTGGTGTTGAGTGCTATGAACGTACAAAAGGCAACAATGGTGGTGCGCTGATTTACCAACCATACAGCACAGGTGTAACCTACGCCCTGGCTGATCGGACACGGACAGATAAAATTCCACTTCTGACAATGGGTTATGGTCGTGCCGATGCCGGTATTGGCACAGCTTTCCCATATGTATTTCCTCTGATGACTAACTACTGGGGTCAGGCAACTGGTATCCTGAAGTATATTGGCCAGCAGGAAGGTGGAATGGATAACGTTAAAGGCAAGACTGTTGCCCTTGTTTATCTAGACATCGCCTATGGTAAAGAATCCATTCCGATTATGGAAACCTTGTCCGAAAAATTCGGCTTTAACCTGAAGAAATACCCAGTGGTATTCCCAGGTATTGAGCAGAAAGCAACATGGCTGCAGATCCGCCGTGCAAAACCTGACTACATTGTCATGTGGGGTTGGGGTGCGATGAACGCAGCCGCAATCAAAGAAGCTGCTAAAATCCGCTTCCCAGCAGAAAACTTCATTGGTAACTGGTGGGCCGGTGCTGAGCAGGACACAATTCCTGCAGGTGATGCAGCTGTTGGCTATAAGAGTGCAACTTTCTCTGCTGCTGGCACAGAATTCCCAGTCATCCAAGACATTATGAAACATGTTTATGACAAAGGTAATGGTGCAGGTAAAGAGAACGTTGGCCAAGTGCTTTATAACCGTTCTGTTCTGACACAGGTCTTTATCCACGCTGGTATTCTTGCAGCACAGGAAAAATTCGGTGTGAAAGCAATTACTTCCGAACAGCTTCGCTGGGGTATGGAAAATCTGAAGATGGATGCAGCAATGGCCGAGAAAATGGGTGTTGCAGGCATGGGTCCAGAAATTTCACCAACCTGTTCAGACCATGTTGGCGGCGGTTCTTTCCGCATCCAGCAGTGGGATGGCAAGAAGTGGAACATCGTTTCAGACGAGCTTACTCCTATGGATGATCTCGTTCTGCCAGCGATGAAAAAATCTGCTGAAAGCTACCTGAAAGAAAAAGGTTTGGATGCAGTTAGCTGCTCCTAAGCGTTAGTGTTGAATAAAGGAAGTCTTGCCAATGAATGCGTCAAGCAATCCCCTTCTCAGGGTGAATAATATCGAGGTCATTTATGACCATGTGATCCTCGTCTTGAAAGGTGTCTCTCTTGAGGTGCCGGAAGGGTCCATTGTCTCAATCCTAGGGGCTAATGGTGCTGGCAAGACGACTTCCTTGAAAGCCATTTCGAACCTCCTCCGCTCTGAGCGAGGGGAGGTTACGAAAGGCTCGATTGAGTACCGTGGCGAAAACATTACTGAAAAATCACCTGCCGAACTGGTAACCCAGGGTGTTGTCCAGGTGATGGAAGGTCGTCATTGTTTTGAACATTTGACGGTTGAAGAGAATTTGCTGACCGGCGCCTATACTCGAAAAGGCGGCCGGGCTATGATCAATGAGGAACTTGAGAAGGTTTATCATTATTTTCCACGTTTGAAAGAACGTCGGACATCACTGGCTGGATACGTATCCGGTGGCGAACAGCAGATGGTGGCAGTTGGTCGTGCCCTGATGGCAGAACCAAGCTTGATCCTATTGGATGAGCCATCAATGGGACTTGCTCCGCAGCTGGTGGAAGAAATTTTTGAGATCGTAAAGCGGCTTAACGAGGAAACAGGTGTGAGTTTTCTTGTTGCTGAGCAAAACGCAACGATCGCGCTGAAATATGCGCATTATGGATATATCTTGGAAAACGGTCGCGTTGTGATGGATGGTGATGCAAAAGATCTGTCTAATAACGAGGACGTAAAAGAATTTTATCTCGGCCTGGGCGGCGACGGTCGCAAGAGCTTTAGAGATGTGAAGCATTACCGGCGGCGTAAACGTTGGCTTGCTTAATCAAAGAGGAAGGCAACTAAAAATCATGAAGGTTTTGGTTGCCTTTTTTATTGATAACAAGGCTATCGATTAGAAAGAGAAAAAACATGACAGGCTCTGGTAAATATTATGATGATCTGGAGACCAGATCTTCTGAGCAACGGCTGAAAGACCAGATTGCGAAGCTTCAGGAACAATTGGCGCATGCAAAAACGAATTCCGCCTATTTTGGGGAAATCCTGAAGGATGTTGATCCAGCGTCTGTGAATAGTCTCGAAGAGTTGGCTAAACTACCGGTAACGCGTAAATCAGACCTAATTGCCAAACAGAAAGATAATCCACCCTTAGGTGGGCTAAATGGTGAGGATATTGGATCTGTCGCAAACGTCTTTATGTCACCAGGACCAATTTTTGAGCCAGGTCAGAGTACCAAAGACTATTTCCGGATGGGCCGGGCAATGTGGGCGGCTGGTTTCCGTCCCGGTGACCTGGTGTATAATACGTTTTCCTATCACATGACACCTGCCGGACACATGATGGAAAGTGGTGCCCGCGCTGTGGGCTGTCCAGTATTTCCGGCCGGTATTGGAAATACAGAAATGCAACTTCAGGCGATCGCTACTTTGAAGCCGAGAGCCTATGTGGGGACCCCTTCTTTTCTTAAAATCCTGCTGGAAAAAGGCAAGGAAGCTGGAATGGATATGTCTTCTCTGAAGGTTGCGAGCGTGGGCGGTGAAGCGCTGCCTCCTTCCTTGCGCCAGCAATTACAGGATATGGGTATTGAAACAGTAATCCAGTCCTACGGTACTGCTGATCTTGGACTAATTGCATACGAAACTGAAGCCATGGAAGGCATGACGATCGATGAGGGGATTATTGTCGAAATCGTTCGCCCAGGCACCGGAGATCCAGTTGCCCCTGGTGAAGTTGGCGAAGTTGTCGTTACAACGTTCAATAAAACATATCCACTCATTCGTTTCGGTACTGGTGACATGTCCGCTTTTCTGCCTGAGGGGAGCTCTTGCGGGCGGACAGGACCGCGGATTAAAGGCTGGATGGGCCGAGCCGATCAAACTGCCAAGGTGAAAGGAATGTTCGTACACCCAGGTAGTGTGGCGGACGTCCAGAAAAGACATTCAGAACTGAAGAAAGTTCGCCTCGTCGTTACGAGTTCTGACAATGTGGACCAGATGACGCTTCAGTGTGAAGTGGACGGTGGAAGTGAAGATTTAAAAGCTGCCGTTGCACAATCAGTTCAGAGTCTTTGCAAACTGAAGGGTGATGTTGAATTTGTGGCTATTGGTAGTCTGGCCAATGACGGTAAGGTTATTGATGACCAACGGACATACGAATAAGCCCAGAATCAAGACTTCTTAAGTCTATTGCGATTAAAGGGACAATCCTGTAGTCAAGGATTGTTCCTTTTTTTATGGGCGTTTAGGTCTATGACTCTAGCTGCAAGCAATTTGTCCTGTATTCGGCAGGAAAGGTGCATCTTTCAAGGTGTTGACTTTTCATTGTCCCCGGGTCGCGTACTTTGGGTAAAAGGTCCCAATGGATCCGGCAAATCGTCATTGCTGCGTGTCCTGGCTTGTCTCCTTAAACCCGCTTCAGGAGAGTTTCTCTGGAACGGAAAGTCTGTGGGTGATGACCCTATGGAGTACCAAAGAGAGTTTTCTTACATTGGACATCAAGATGCTTTGAAAGGTTCGTTTTCACCACGCGAAAATCTGAGCTTTTGGTCTAAATATCGGGGAAGTAGTGACGTGGCGGAAGCCATAACTACATTCGAGTTGGATAAAATCGCTGATTACCCCACACAAAACCTATCGGCGGGACAGAAGAAGCGATCCAACTTGGCTCGGCTGTTGATCAGTAACACGCCTCTATGGATTCTGGATGAGCCGATTAGTTCACTCGACAGTCACTATATCGACTTATTTCGGAGTGTCTTGAAAAAGCATATAGCTGCCAAAGGAATGGCCGTACTGGCAACACACCAGGATCTAGGAACAGGGACAGAGGATATTCTCGATATTTCTGAATATGCTGGAGACCTGTCTTGATCGCCTTTTGGACGTTGTTTCTTCGCGATTTGAAGCTGGCATATCGGCAGGGAAGCACAATTCCGATGACATTGGCTTTCTTTGTAATTGCGGTGACCTTATTTCCGTTGGGTGTCGGGCCTGAGCTAAATATCTTGGCTCGGATCGCACCTGGGGTCCTTTGGGTGGCGGCACTACTAGCATGTTTGTTGACTTTGGATCGGCTGTATCAGGCTGATTATGAGGATGGTACGCTCGAACAACTGATGCAGGGGCCCTTGCCAATTGAGTTTATGGTTCTCGCGAAGATTTCGGCTCATTGGATTACCTCTGTTGTTCCATTGATCCTGATCACACCAATTGTTGCTATATCCCTTAATCTGCCGACGGACGGGATCTGGGTTATGGTTTTATCCTTAATGATTGGCTCGCCAGTTTTGAGTTTAATAGGATCAATTGGCGGTGCTCTTACTGTGGCGATGCGTCGCGGTGGTGTCCTGTTGTCGCTTCTGGTCTTGCCCTTATATATTCCAGTACTTATTTTCGGCGTAGCAGCCGTCGAGGCATCGATCGGAATGTTGCCAGTGAAATCCCATTTGATGTTACTCGGTGGTTTGTCATTGGGGGCGTTGGTAGTAAGTCCGATTGCGTCTGGGGCAGCCTTAAGACTAGCGGTTGAGTAAGAATGAAGAATTGGACCATGAGAGAAGAGCAGGCGGTTGAATAATGGCAGTGGATTTACATAAGTTTGCAAATCCGGCCCGTTTCTTAAGAATTTCGGATGCCATATTCCCTTGGGTTTCAGGGTTAGCGGTTATTCTGCTGGCGATTGGCTTATATATGGCCTTGTTTGTCTCTCCGAGAGATTACCAGCAAGGCGACACGGTTCGGATCATGTTTGTGCACGTCCCGGCTGCGTGGATGTCCATGAGCATATATGTGATGATGGCGGTTGCCTCTGCGGTCGGCTTGATCTGGAAGCATCCTGTTGCGGACCTGTCTGCCAAGGCCTCTGCTCCGATTGGGGCATGTTTCACATTTCTGGCGCTCGTTACCGGTGCTCTTTGGGGGCAGCCGATGTGGGGAACATATTGGGTGTGGGATGCGAGATTGACCAGCATGCTGATCCTGTTTTTTCTGTATCTAGGATATATGGCTCTGTGGTCCAGTTTTGATGATCAGTCCAAGGCAGCTAAAGCAGCGGCAATTCTGGTGCTCGTCGGTGTTATCAATATTCCGATTATCAAGTTTTCTGTTGATTGGTGGAACACTCTCCATCAGCCAGCGAGCGTGGCAACTATGGAAGGGCCCAAAATTCATAGCTCAATTCTTACGCCACTTTTAATCATGGGTGTTGCTTATTTGGCTCTGTTCGCGAGTGTCTTCATCATTCGGGTGAAGTCTGAAATCTTAAGCCGCCGCTTGCGAATGTTGCAGATAAATCGTCTTCAGGAATAGCGGCCTAGAGCGTCATTCTGACGCATTTGCCCTGGAAATCTTGGAAAACAAGGCTAGACAGATTATATAGGCATCAAGGCTATAACCAGAGGTCTGAGCTGGGATGGATGGATCGTTGAGTGAATTTCTGCACATGGGTGGCTATGCGGCTTTTGTCTGGCCGTCATATGGGTTATCGGCCCTTGTCCTTTTTCTTCTTGTTTTTCTCAGTATTCGTAAGTTGAAAGTGACTGAGCGGTTGTTAAAACCGTTGGAGGAGGAACGGCAACTTGCTCGGACTCAAAGACGCCAGGCGAGGGAGAAAACAGTATGACTAGGAAAAAGCGTCGCCTCTATATTGTTCTCTCCGGCTTGGCTGTGCTCGGGGTTGCCGCGGCTCTTGTGCTCTCATCCTTTGAAGATAGCCTAGTGTTTTTTCACAGCCCTTCCGATCTGGTTGAGAAACCAGTTCCTGCAGGCAGGACATTCCGTTTAGGTGGCCTTGTTGAAGAAGGAAGTTATGTAAAGGATGGGGTGGAAATCCGCTTTAAAGTCACGGATATGGCTGAAAGCGTTGAAGTTCACTATAGAGGTTTGGTTCCAGATTTATTTCGTGAAGGCCAAGGTGTGGTCACTGAAGGCCAAATGGACGAAAACGGAGTTTTCAGGGCGACCAATGTTCTTGCTAAACATGACGAGAATTATATGCCGCCAGAAGTTGCGGAGAGTTTGAAGGAAAGGGGTCAATGGAAAGAGAAAGAGGCAGGCAATGACAGCTGAACTTGGTCAATTTGGCTTAATTCTGGCTCTAATTGTTGCTCTTTTACAAGGAACTGTTCCACTGGTTGGTGCGGGCCGCCGCAATCTTCCTATGATGAACTTTGCATCCAGTTCTGCGCTCGTTCAATTCCTCGCTGTAACGCTTAGTTTCTTTGCCCTGACTGTTGCCTATTTAGGAAGTGATTTTTCAGTTTCTAACGTGGCGGAAAATTCTCACTCATTAAAACCGCTTCTGTATAAAATTAGTGGCGTTTGGGGCAATCATGAAGGTTCACTGCTTCTTTGGGCCTGGATCCTAGCGTTGTTTGGGCTTGCCGTTGCAATCTTTGGTCGATATCTCCCTGCATCCCTTAAAGCCAGGGTGTTGTCCATTCAGGGTTTAATTGGCGTCGGCTTTTTATTGTTCATTCTTTTTACATCAAATCCGTTTGAGCGGCTAGATCCGGCCCCGTTTGAGGGGAGAGGCTTAAACCCGCTGCTACAAGATCCAGGGTTGGCTTTTCATCCGCCTTTTCTTTATCTGGGTTATGTTGGACTTTCTGTAACCTTTTCCTTTGCGATCGCAGCTTTGATAGAGGGAAAAGTCGATCCGGCCTGGGCGAGGTGGGTTCGCCCTTGGACGTTGGCTGCGTGGGGATTTTTGACACTCGGGATCGCGCTCGGCTCCTGGTGGGCCTATTACGAGCTCGGCTGGGGTGGTTGGTGGTTCTGGGACCCCGTTGAAAATGCCTCCTTTATGCCTTGGCTGATTTCTACGGCTCTATTGCACTCTGCCATTGTTGTTGAGAAACGAGATGCTTTGAAAAACTGGACCATCTTGCTTGCAATTATTGCTTTCAGTTTTTCTCTGCTAGGTACGTTTCTTGTTCGCTCCGGTGTGCTTAATTCTGTACACGCGTTCGCAACAGATCCTGAAAGAGGCGTTTTCATTCTGGCTTTCCTGTTTGTTGTCGTTGGCGGGTCTCTGACACTTTATGCAATTCGAGCACCGAAAATGCGTGGTGGTGGGGTTTTCGCGCCGATTAGTCGTGAAGGGGCACTGGTTTTCAACAATCTCCTGCTATCGACAGCTGCGGCAACGGTTTTATTGGGAACCTTATATCCGTTATTTCTGGATGCAGTTTCAGGTGCGAAAGTCTCGGTTGGCCCCCCTTTCTTTAACTCCACGTTTCTCCCGCTTGCTATGCCACTCATCGTGGCGTTGGCGTTTGGACCGTTCCTTCCTTGGAAGCGAGCCGATTTGAAATCCGTACTTGATCGGTTAAAGCTTGCGGTCGTTGCTGTTCTTGTTTTGCTTGGGGTGACATGGTGGATCGTTGATGAAGGCCCAGTTTTAGCATTTGTAGGTATGGCCTTATTCGCATGGCTGACAGCAGCAGTTTTGATTGAATGGGCGGAGCGCATCAAACTATTTAGAACTAGTTTTTCCAACAGTTTCAAACGTATGAGGAACTTGCCGAGAAGTGCTCATGGCATGACTCTTGCCCATCTAGGTGTAGCAATGGTTATCCTTGGGGTTACCGCGTCGGAAGCTTGGCAAAGTGAGCGATTGGGCGTCATGATGCCCAATGAAACTGTGTCGGTCGGCGGTTATGAATTTACCTTTAAAGGCGCAGCTGAGGGGCGCGGGCCCAACTATGATACGTTAAGTGGCACTTTTGACGTAACTAAAGAGGGCCAAAAGATCGTAACCTTAACGCCGGAACAACGCGTTTATCAATCACCGCCTATGGAGACCACTGAAGCTGCTATTTGGCCGATGCTAAGCGCGGACCTTTATGTGGTAATTGGGGAAAGTGATGGTAAAGGTGGCCACGCAACCCGGATTTATCACAAGCCATTCGTATCCTGGATTTGGGGTGGCGCGATCGTGATGTTCATTGGTGGTCTTTTCAGCCTGAGTGATCGACGTTTCCGCATTGGGTCTGTTCAAAAGAGTAAGGCATCAACGAAACCACAAAGGCCAGCAGAGGTGTCCGGATGAAATTAAAATTCCTTGCGCCGCTAATCACATTTGCCGTGATTTCTGGGGTTATGCTTTATGCCTTATTTTATTTGGATCCAAGTGAAATTCCGTCTGAGCTGATTGATAAAAAGGCTCCAGAATTTTCTCTTACTGCAGTTCCAGGTTATGGAGAGGATTTGTCTGCAACGGATCTGCGCTCCGGTAAAGTCACCTTGTTGAACGTCTTCGCTTCCTGGTGTGTCGCCTGCTTGGCGGAGCATCCAACACTGATGGAACTAAAGCGAGCAGGAAAAGTCGAAATTTTCGGATTAAACTATAAGGACACGCCAGAAGCAGCGGCTAAATGGTTGAAGAAACATGGCAACCCTTATACCCGAACAGGCATGGACTTGAAGGGGCGCGTTGGCATCGATTTCGGTGTGTACGGTGTTCCAGAAACTTTCATTATGGGGCCTGATGGCACAATCTTGGATAAAATCATTGGTCCAATAACAGAGAGAGACCTGCAGCAGAAAATCCTCCCTCGGCTTACTGGGAATTTGGGTTAATGACAGATCTTCAGCTTTATAAAAGGCTGGTATCAAGTCTATTGATAACGTTGAGCGTGTTTGTTCTGTTTGTGTCTGCCGCAAATGCGATATTTGTTGAGGAACGGCTTGAAGATCCCAAGCTTGAGGAAAGAGCACGAGACATTGCAGATGGAATTCGATGTCTGGTGTGCCAAAACCAATCGATCATGGATAGTAACGCGGATCTTGCCAAAGACTTAAGATCTATTGTGAGAGAGCGGGTTGCGGCTGGGGACAGTGATGATCAGGTCAAAACTTATTTAGTATCCCGATATGGTGACTGGGTTCTTCTAGATCCCCCTTTCAAACCAAGAACTTTATTGCTTTGGTTAGCGCCGGTTCTGTTTTTCTTCATTGGAGCGGTGTTCATGTGGCAATTTCTTCGCCGCAAGTCTAAAGAAGCTGTGGCGGACGGCGGCATTTCCAGTGCACTGACACCAGAGGAAGAACAGAAGCTCAAGACGTTGCTTGAGGATGACGCTGAGGAGAAAAAGAGATGATCTGGGTGGTGTTGTGCGCTACTCTCGCCTTTGCAGCGATTATTCTGATTTGGCCGTTTCTCTGGAAATCATCTCGAACAGCAGAGGACCAACTTCAGGGCTTAGATGTTTATAAGTATCAGCTGAAAGAGCTTGAGGAGGATGTTGAGCGAGGTGTTGTTTCGGAGGCTGACGCAGAGCCCGTGCGACTTGAAATCAAGCGTCGGATTTTAAGGGCAGGTGAAGAACAACAAATAAAGCAAAAAGCGGAAACTCATCTTGCAGTGAAAGCGGTTTTGATTGTGCTTGTTCTGTCTTTGGGATCTCTGCGGCTTTATTCCTATCTTGGATCACCAGATCTTCCCTCAAAACCGCTAGCCTCCCGCGACATACAAGCCGAAAAACGTCAATTTGCAACCCAGGATCTTGGTAGTCTTGTAAAAAGGTTGGCGGAAAAACTTCAGGAGCAGCCGGACAATCTAGACGGATGGGTCTTGCTGGCACGTACTTTGAACCGAATGAGCCGGTATGAGGACGCAGCAAATACTTACTTGCAGGCAACCCGTCTTGCACCTGAGGATGCAGATCTTTATGTCGGTGCAGCTGAAAACTTCTTTTTCCTTGCTGATGGGACAGTAAGTGACGCTGCACTTCAAAATTTCAAAAAGGCCTATTCGCTTGATCCTCTCCATCCGGGTGCGCGGTTCTACTTGGCCTTGTACGATGCACAAAATGGTGAACTGGCAGTGGCTCTGACTAAATGGAGCAATCTCTATAAAGATAGCGAACCTGAAGCGCCCTACATGCCTATTCTGGCAAAACGTATTGAGGCTGTTGCATCTGAGCTTGGCAAAGATGTAAGTGAATTACTGGCAAGTAAGGAACTTCCGACAGGAGATAAAGGCCCGTCGCGCGAAGATATGGAAGCAGCAGCAGAGCTGTCTGCTGCAGATCGTCAAGACATGATAAATTCCATGGTTGCAGGGTTAGCGGATCGAATGGCTGAAAACCCTGACTTCCCTGGATTGATGAAGCTGGGCAGAGCCTATTCGACGCTTAAACAGTTTGAGAAATCAGCAGACGCCTATAGCCGAGCGGCTGTCTTACAACCTAAAAATCCTGAGCCACTTGTATTTCAGGCGTTAGCTTTGGTTCTGGGATCAGAGGGGCGGGAGCCACCTGAAACTGCATTGCAGGTTTATCGCAAAATTCTTGACCTTGATGAAACAATCCCAGAAGCGCATTGGTATTTAGGTGTTGCGGCTGCACTCAAAGGCGATACTCAAGAAGCCCGAACTCATTGGGAACAGATGCTTAAGTTGGTGCCGGAGGGAAGTAAAATCTACGCAAATGTTCAGCAGGCAATAAACTCCCTTTCCCAACAGTCTGAGAATTGATAATCTTCCTCCGTGGATAGAAATCCACAAGAGTAGGATTTAGCAGCAATGGTAAAAATATCAGGAACTGTAGCGGGCGGTGTGCAAATGTCTGGGCGGATGTTCGGCCAGAATTTTTCTGCTGCAGAACAACAAGTTCGACCTGTCGAAAAAGTTGATAAGCCCGTTATTATAAACGACCAGCGTCCTGATATGACGTTTAGTGGAATTGGCCGCACGATTGATATTAGTGTTTGAAGGCTGCGGCAGTTCTGACTGTTTTCAGGATGGGAGTTAAGATGTCTGGCTCTACTAACCCACTTGATTATGGATTTTCTCGGGAGGTTCCTGAGGGAGATAGTATCGAGAGGGATGTCTGTCAGGATTGTGGCTGGGTACATTATGTAAATCCTAAAATTGTTGTCGGATCTGTCGTCACATATGAGGATAAATTCCTTCTGTGCCGCCGGGCTATTAACCCAAGAAAAAATTTCTGGACCTTACCCGCAGGCTACATGGAGCAGCAGGAAACGACAGAAGAAGGTGCGGCTCGGGAAGCGATGGAGGAGGCTAATGCCCATATTCAAATTCGCGACCTATTGGCTATTTACAACATCACTCATATTAGTCAGGTCCAGATCATGTATCGGGCGGAGCTGACAAAACCTGATTTTTCGGCGGGTCCCGAATCTTTGGAAGTTGAGCTATTTAGGTGGAGTGAAATTCCTTGGAATGATTTGGCGTTCCCGACTGTCTATTGGGCCCTTCACCATTACGATCAGATCAAAGAAAAATCCGCATTTGTGCCCTTTGGAAATGCGGATGGCGATATTGCAAAACGATCTTTTGAATTGATGAGACGAGCTTAACCCTTAAAGAGCCTGAGCCTCCAGATAGGGTATTAAAAGATGCTGGTATTTGTTGATCGATTTATAACCCTTGAAGTCTTCTGGCATGGTCTGAATGGCTTTTGATAGTTGCGCTGCCTTGTTTGGATCGATGGCAACCTCTTCAAGGGGAGTGTTGAAAATCCGGATCGTAAAAAGCGTGTCACGACCGTTTTCCAATCTTTGAAGAGTTTGTTTTTCAACGCGAAAGAAAATCTTTGAGCCGACTGTTTCTTGCGTGATCTCAGGTGCTGCCTGTTGCGTCCGCCACCAACTTGGTTGGAACAATGCATCGCTGTCGTATAGGCCCCAATTGAACCGCTGTACGTTTTTTGATGACTTCATGTTGTTGAAGAAAAGATCAATCGACCGACCGATTTCCGTATTTACACGCGGGACCGGATCATGAATTTGACGCATGGTTCGCCCAACTTTACTGGCTAAGTCCCAAGCAGATGGAAAGCAGACAGCGGCAGCCGTTAGTGCGAAGCCATTCTCTTTCTCCTGCATGATAACCAAATCCTCTTGAACAAGCGCTGCTGCGCGTGCGAGGGGGTTAGGATCGTTCAAGTGATGGGCTGTATCAATGTTGGGATGATCTTTTTTAAGTTTTGCCAACACGCGCCTTAAGACTTCCTGTTCAGCAGTTTTCGCTTCGGGAGTGGATGCAAAAACTTTTTCTCTCTGCTTTGTTAGCAGCTCTCTGCGCTGAGCCGTTTCAGTCGTATAGTTCTCATCTACCTCAATCCAGCTATCGTCCTGGAGCGGTTTTAAACCCATGCTTAGACGGAAATCACCCTGCTCAACTGGGAAATAGGGAAGTGCCACCTACTTAACCTTCGCTCGTTGAGTCTTTCTTAGTGTAGCGCGTAATGAGTGGGACTTGCGCCAAAAAGAAGATGAAGGTAATGCCCGTAAAGCCGAAAACCTTTACGTTGACCCAGAGGTCCGTTGAGAAGTTTCGCCAGACAACTTCATTGACAAGAGCGAGTAGTAAAAAGAACAAGGTCATCCTTACGGTTAATTGTTTCCAACCAGCATCCTCCAGATCCCAGAAGTTGCCAAAGAGTGTTTTAATGAAGGATTTACCAAGTAACAGACCGGCACCCAAGGCTGCTGCGAAAAGGACGTAGATGATTGTAGGCTTCATTTTTATGAACGTATCATCGTTCAGATATAGGGTGAGGCCGCCAAAGATAGTGACCACAACTGCGGTGACCAGCGGCATGGCTGGCAGGCGTCGTTCGTAATAGTAGGAAACCGCCAATGATATCAGAGTGGTCACCATAATGACGCCAGTTGCCACATACAAATCATACAAATAGTAAGCCCCGAAAAACAGGAGGATTGGTCCCAATTCAGTTGCTGTTTTGATCGCTTGTGGCATACGGCCTTGTGACATGATTACTTAATTCCGGTATTAGTTGTTGTCTGCACCAGCAAGGGCGCGAGCGAAATCCTTAGCGGCAAATGGTTGCAAATCCTCGATGCCTTCACCAACGCCAATGGCATGGACAGGTAGCTTGAACTTATCTGCAATGGCGACAAGCACGCCGCCGCGAGCTGTTCCGTCCAGCTTGGTCATGACAAGGCCAGTCACATCGCAGGCTTTGCCAAAAATTTCTGCCTGATTGAGGGCATTTTGTCCGGTGGTGGCGTCCAAAACCAGAATACTTGAATGGGGAGCATCAGGGTTTAGCTTTCTTAAAACCCTGAGTATTTTTTCAAGTTCCGCCATTAAATCTGATTTGTTTTGGAGACGACCAGCAGTATCAATCAGCAAGAGATCCGCGTTCTCTTCGACGGCCTGTTCATATGCGCTATAGGCAAGACCCGCAGCATCTCCACCAACTTTGGTCGTGATGACTTTGGCGCCTGTTCGCTCTCCCCAGATAGAGAGTTGTTCAATCGCAGCGGCACGAAAAGTATCACCAGCAGCAAGAACGACCTTTTTACCCTGATCACTATATTGTTTGGCGAGCTTTCCTATCGTAGTGGTTTTACCTGATCCGTTCACGCCGATGACTAAAACTACGTGGGGTTTTAAACCTTCCTGCAACTTAAATGGTTGGGTAACAGGCTCCAGGATAGTGGCAACCTCTTCTGCCAGCGCCTCCCGAATTTCTTCGGGGGAAATCTCTTTGTCGTAGCGGGTTTTGGCAATGTTTGCAGCTATCCGTGCTGCTGTAGACACACCTAGATCAGCGCTAATTAAAAGCTCCTCTAGTTCTTCTACGACGTCATCATCGAGCTTACGCTTGGTGAAAATATCGGAGATACCGGATGAAATGGCATTAGAGGATCGTTTGAGACCGTCTTTAAGTCGACTGAACCAGCCCTTTTTTTCTTTTGGGGACGTATCACTCATAAAGCTTTAGCTACCTCAAGATTTGCATGCAGCTTCTGACCATCGCTGCCTGTAATCATAACGTCAAAGATCGTACCTGGTTCTGCAGTGAAATCAAATTTTACTGGAGCATATGTTTCAGTTCGGCCAGTTGTTTCATTTTCGGCAAGGACCGGTAATTTTTGGCCCACGAGACTGTTCAGGTGACGTGCGAGATTTTCCTCACCAACTGCACGAAGGGTAGCTGCGCGCTCCTTTCGAATGTTTCCAGGAACTTGAGGCATTTTAGCCGCTGGAGTTCCGGGACGCTCTGAATATGGGAAAACATGTGCGTAAGTTATGTCGCATTCTTCCAGTAGCAGGCGACTATTCTCAGCCATTTCATCAGTTTCGGTTGGGAAGCCCGCAATGATATCCGCTCCAAAAACCACATCAGGCCTTAAGCTACGTGCTTTTTCGACAAAATCGTAAACATCCTGACGTAAATGTCGGCGCTTCATCCGCTTTAGAACCATATCGTCACCCGCCTGCAGACTAATATGCAGGTGTGGCATTAATCGTTTTTCTTTTTCGATCAGGCGCCAAAGATCTTCATCGATCTCTACTGGATCGAGGGAGGAGAGCCGAAGGCGTTTGATATCTGGAACAGCAGCCAGCAATCGGCGGCACATTTGCCCTAGGGTTGGGGTGCCCGGAAGATCCTCCCCATAGGCTGTGATGTCCACGCCTGTTAGTACAAATTCCTGATAACCATTTTCGGTTAGACTTCGGGCTTGCTCAACGATGGCACCAAGGGGCACTGATCTACTGTTGCCGCGGCCATAAGGAATAATGCAGAAAGTGCAGCGATGATTACACCCATTTTGAATTTGTAGAAAAGCGCGCGCGCGCCCCTCAAAACCTTCTAAAAGGTGGCTGGCGGTCTCAGTTGCAGACATGATGTCATTCACCTGAACTCTCTCCGCAGCCTCAAGGCCAAAGGATTCCGGTTCCAGTTTTTCCAGGTTACCAAGGATCTGATCCACCTCAGTCATTTCCTGAAACTGATCGGGATTAGTCTGGGCAGCGCATCCTGTTACAATAATTTTTGCGTCAGGATGATCCCGTCTTGCTTTTCTGATCGCTTGACGGGCCTGTCTTTCGGCTTCGTTCGTAACGGCACAGGTATTTATGATTACTGCGTTATTTAGACCCGCTGCTGTGGCATGTCCGCGCATAACCTCAGATTCATAGGTATTAAGTCGACATCCGAAGGTGACTATCTCGGGCTGTTTTAAAGGACCTGAACTCATTGTTCTGCTCCTTCCAGCAGGGTAGGGTTCAAAATACCCTCAAAGGAATAGGCGATATCACCGCCCATCAGAACATGGTCGTCCTCACGCCATTCCATCAGCAGAGGGCCGCCATTCAAGTGAACTGTTGCTTTGCGGTCCACTAATCCTCTACGGGTAGCGGCGACAATTGTTGCGCAAGCAGCTGATCCACAAGCTAAAGTAATTCCAACGCCCCGTTCCCATACCCGAAGACGAAGGGAACTATCCGTATTTTGACTGACTACGCTGATATTGGCTTTGGCTGGCAAAAGTGGATCATGCTCCAGAATGGGACCCCATTTTTCCAAATCAATGCTTTCAGCATCATCTGTAAAAAAGACTAGATGAGGATTACCCATATTGACTGCAACCGGATCGCTGAGGGGGCCTGCGGCGATCGACACATGATCGGTGTCTTCCTCACGGGCCAAAGGAATGGCTTGCCAGTTAAGACGCGGTTTGCCCATATCAATAACAATAGGGGCATTGGATCCCTTGGTTCCTTTTAGATAGCCAGCCACAGTTTCAATCACAACAGAGTCGGAATTGGTTTCCTGCATCATAAGATGGGCGACACAACGGGTCGCATTGCCACAAGCTTCAGCCTCTGTCCCATCGGAGTTGTATATCCGCATAAAAACATCAGCAGCTTCGGTTGGTTCCAGGACAACAAGTTGGTCATAACCAACTCCTCTGTGCCGATCACCGATCGCTCGCAAATTGGCAGGGGTCAGTTTTGGATCGTTTTCACGTCCATCGATGATGACAAAGTCATTGCCGAGCCCATGCATTTTTTTAAAAGCGACTTGTTCCATATCGCGCGATATAGGGGTTATTGTGGCTTGGGTCCAGTTAATAGTTATGGAAACTGCGCGGAAAAACTTGACTCTTCCCCTCCTCTATGGCTATTTCACCGCACTCAGCTCAAATGAGTGTTATAAATCCGTGCCGTATAAGGTACCCGTCAGTCCACGAGTTTCGTGCACTGGCGCTTTTTGCGTTGTATGGATTTTAGCTCTTTTTTGAGGCTTGGTAACGAATTTAACTGATTGATGAAACACAGGTTTTAACTGAATGTTTGAAAATCTGACGGGCAGACTAGGCGACGTACTTGGCAAATTGACCAAGCGGGGCGCCCTTACGGAAGCAGACGTCAATGAGGTTATGCGCGAAGTCCGCGTGGCCTTGTTGGAAGCTGATGTTGCACTGCCTGTTGTTAAAAGTTTTATCAAGAAAGCCAAAACCAAAGCAGTTGGCACAGAAGTCCTCAAATCCATCAACCCTGGCCAAATGGTCATCAAGGTGGTCCATGATCAGCTTGTTGAAACTCTCGGGTCCGAATCGCAGGAACTAAACCTGCTGGCGGTGCCACCGGTTGTCTTCATGATGGTTGGTCTGCAAGGTTCTGGTAAAACGACATCTACCGCCAAGATCGCCAAATATCTTACCGAGAAAAAGGGTAAGAAAGTGATGATGGCGTCTCTTGACGTCCGCCGTCCAGCTGCTCAGGAGCAGCTGCGTGTTCTGGGTGAGCAAACTGACATCACCACACTGCCGATTGTTGAAGGACAGCAGCCTGTCGAAATTGCCAAGCGGGCGCTTCAGTCAGCCAAACTGCAAGGTTTCGACGTCGTTATGTTGGATACCGCCGGCCGCTTGCATGTCGATGAGCAATTGATGGCCGAAATGAAGGCTGTCCATGAGATCTCCGCACCAACAGAAACTCTTTTGGTTGTAGACAGCTTGACTGGTCAGGACGCAGTCAATGTTGCGCAGCAGTTTAAAGAGCGGGTTGATGTAACCGGTGTGGTCATGACCAGAATCGACGGCGACGGCCGCGGCGGCGCTGCACTTTCCATGAGGGAAGTCACAGGTTGCCCGATCAAGTTGTTGGGTACTGGTGAAAAACTGGATGCGCTGGAAGCATTCCACCCGGATCGGTTGGCAAACCGAATTCTTGGTATGGGCGATGTTGTATCGCTGGTGGAAAAAGCCTCCGAACTGATCGAAAAAGACGAAGCAGATCGCCTCGCCAAGAAGATGCAAAAAGGCCAGTTCGATTTGGACGATCTGGCAGGCCAGCTAAGGCAAATGCTGAAAATGGGCGGGATGAACAGCCTTGTTGGTATGTTGCCCGGCGTTGGTAAGATGAAAAAGCAGCTCGAAGGTGCAAACCTGGATGACAAGCTGCTGAAAAGACAGATTGCGATTGTGGAATCCATGACGCCAAAAGAGCGCCGGAATCCTCAAATCATAGCGGCATCTCGCAAGCGACGCATTGCGGCTGGTGCCGGAATGTCCGTTCAGGACGTTAATCGGTTGCTTAAACAGCACAAACAGATGGCGTCAATGATGAAAAAGGTGAAGAAGCTTGGCAATAAAGGCGTCATGCGTGGCGGCATGCAAGGCCTTCTTCCCCCAGGTATGAAATTTTAAAGACAGTATTTTACTGAAGAGAGAGAAGTTTAACTATGGCACTGAAAATTCGCCTTACCCGTCAGGGTGCTAAGAAACGTCCCTTCTACCGTATCGTAGTTGCAGACGTCCGTAGCCCTCGTGATGGTCGGTATATTGAAATCGTAGGTACATACAACCCAATGCTGGCAAAAGACAGCGGCGAACGGGTTAAGCTGGATGAAGAGCGGATCAAGCATTGGCTCGGAACTGGCGCGCAGCCAACAGATCGGGTTCAAAAATTCCTGGCTGAAGCTGGAATCTCCGAAAAAGTTGAGCGCAATAATCCAAACAAAGCTAAGCCAAAAGCTAAAGCTCAGGAGCGTCTGCGTGAAGCTGAAGAAGCTGCTCGTGAAGCTGCTGAAGCTGCCGAAGCTGCAAAAGCCGAAGCTGCTGCTGCAGAGGAAGCTCCAGCAGAAGAAGCTGCTGAAGAAAAGGCTGAAGCTTAAGGGTTATCTGGTATGTCACAGTCGGACCGACTGCTGCTCGGCGTTATTACTGGCGCAAAAGGCATTAGGGGCGAGTTAAAGGTCAAATCCTTTACGGAATTCCCTGAAGATATCGCAGCGTATGGTCCGCTGGAAAATAAAACCGGTGAAACGACTTTTGATGTTTCGCTGGTGGGTATGTCAAAGTCCCAGCCGGTTATCCGGATTAAAGGGGTAACAGATCGCAATCAGGCAGAAGCCCTAAAAGGGCAAGAGCTTTATGTTCCGCGAGACAGGTTACCTGAGATTGAAGAGGAAGATGCCTTCTATCACACTGACCTTGTGGGGTTGGATGTGATTAATGAAGACGGAAACCGATTTGGTCGTATCCTGAGACTGAATGATTTCGGTGGTGGGGACATTCTGGAGATCGTGCCAGAGGGAAAAGGGAAAAAATCCAGTGTTCTGGTACCCTTTACCAAGGAAATGGTGCCGGTCGTTGATCTGGAAAAAGGGCATATCGTGGTGAATTTGCCGGATGATTTCTTTGAGGTCCCTGATAAGGAACCTGCAGAGAGTTCAGACGGAAGTCGGTAGGAGCGCAAGACGAAGATGTTGTCGCGCGACACTGAATGTAAAGAGGAAGATCGCGGGTCTTGGAAGGCTCATGTTCTTACTCTTTTTCCGGATATGTTTCCGGGTCCGTTGGGGCAGTCGTTGGCTGGCCGAGGACTGGAAACGGGAGCCTGGGAATTGCAGGTGACCAATATCCGGGACTATTCAGTCGGTAAACACCATACGGTGGATGACAGTCCTTTTGGGGGCGGTGCCGGCATGGTGATGAGGCCAGATGTTTTGGGTAACGCCATTGATGCGGCAAAAGTCGCTTCCGGTGGCGATAAAAGATTGATGTATTTCAGCCCTCGGGGACGGGTTATGGACCAGTCTCTGATAAGGGAAGTCGCTGAAGGACCAGGAGTAATCCTGCTTTGTGGGCGCTTTGAAGGCATTGATCAAAGGGTTATCGAAGCCCGGGAGTTGGAAGAAGTTTCCTTAGGGGATTTCATACTTTCAGGCGGAGAGATTGCTGCGATGGCGATGCTGGATGCAGTGGTTCGATTATTACCAGGCGTGACTGGGAACCAATCGTCCCTTGAAGATGAGAGTTTTGAGACCGGGTTGTTGGAATATTCCCATTATACCCGGCCTGCGGTCTGGGAAGGCCGTGAAGTCCCGGAGGTTTTGCTATCTGGGCATCATGAAAAGATCAAGGAGTGGCGGCAACACTGCTCCGAAGAGTTGACGAAACAACGGCGGGCGGATCTATGGGACCGTCTGTCGGATGAAAAACTGAAATGAAGGTGAAAGCTATGAATACAATCCAGCAGCTCGAGAAAGAGCAGATTGAAAAGCTGACAGCTGAGCGTCCGGCTCCGGAATTCCGTCCCGGTGACACTCTGCGGGTGCATGTGAAAGTTGTCGAGGGAACTCGTGAACGTATCCAGGTGTTCGAAGGCGTATGTATCGCTCGGAACTCCGGTGGTATCAATGCAAACTTCACTGTTCGTAAGATCTCCTACGGTGAAGGCGTTGAGCGTGTATTCCCACTATATTCTCCACGGATCGACAAAATTGAAGTTGTCCGCCAGGGTATTGTTCGCCGCTCTAAGCTTTACTACCTGCGTGGTCTTCGTGGTAAGAAAGCTCGTATCCGCGAGCGTCGCGAAGATCGTGGTGTCAAGAAAGCTGCTGAATAAGTTTTCTGGCGCCCTGATTTTGGTTAAAAAGGAACCGGCATGGCAATCGGCTGTGCCGGTATTCCTGTTAAGAACAAAATAAAATCCCGACTAGAGAGGAACACGAAATGGGTGCAGCGAAAACCCTGTATGACAAAATTTGGGACAGTCACTTGGTTGATGTGCAGGACGATGGTGCGAGCCTGCTATACATTGATCGCCATCTTGTCCATGAAGTCACCAGTCCACAGGCCTTTGAAGGTTTGCGGGTAGCAGGGCGAAAAGTCCGTCGACCAGATGCGACTTTTGCAGTTGCAGACCATAACGTTCCAACCAAGGATCTCCACCTTGGGATTGTTGATCCGGAAAGTAAGCTTCAGGTTGAAACACTGGAAGCTAACGTTAAGGCATTCGGCGTCAATTATTTCTCCATGACAGATGATCGGCGCGGCATCGTGCATATCATTGGTCCGGAGCAAGGGTTGACGTTGCCTGGCATGACAATCGTCTGCGGTGATAGTCACACTTCTACTCATGGTGCTTTTGGTGCCTTGGCTCATGGCATTGGTACTTCTGAAGTGGAGCATGTGCTTGCCACCCAGACACTGATCCAGAAAAAAGCTATGAATATGCGGGTGCTGGTCAATGGGAAATTGCCCGTTGGTGTTACCGCAAAGGATTTGGCTTTGGCCATCATCGGCAAAATCGGTACCGCAGGTGGTACAGGTTGCGTGATCGAATACGCGGGTGAGGCAGTTCGCTCACTTTCCATGGAAGGTCGCATGACCCTATGCAACCTGACGATCGAGGCTGGTGCACGGGCTGGGTTGATCGCTCCGGACGACACAACCTTCGAATATATCAAAGGCCGTCCTTATGCGCCAAAAGCTGGTGCGTATGAACAAGCTGTTGCTTATTGGAAAACACTGACCACCGATGAAGGTGCAGTGTTCGATAAGGAAGTTGTTCTGGAAGCATCAGAAATTGTTCCTTATGTCACTTGGGGGACAAGCCCTGAAGACGCGCTCCCGATTACAGCTTCAGTGCCTTTCCCAAAAGATTTCCCTGACAGTGGTAAGCAGGTTGCAGCAGAGCGATCCCTGAAATACATGGGGCTGGAAGCTGGCATGAAACTGACAGATATCGTTGTGGATCATGTCTTTGTTGGCTCTTGCACCAATGGCCGTATTGAGGACATGCGCGCCGTTGCAGAAATTGTTAAAGGCAAGAAGGTCAAAGACAGTGTAAACGCCATTATCGTTCCTGGCTCTGGTCTTGTGAAATTGCAAGCAGAAGAAGAAGGTTTGGATAAGATCTTTGTGGAAGCAGGGTTTGAATGGCGGGAGCCTGGTTGTTCAATGTGTCTGGCCATGAATGCAGACCGTTTGGATGAAGGTGATCGTTGTGCTTCAACGTCAAACCGGAACTTTGAAGGCCGCCAGGGACGTGGTGGACGGACCCATTTGGTCAGTCCTGCAATGGCTGCCGCTGCAGCAATTACAGGTCATCTAACTGACGTTCGCGAATTGGGTTAAGGGGGATAACAATGGAAAAATTTACAACTCTCTCCGGTGTAGCTGCGCCAATGCCTTTGGTGAATATCGACACGGATATGATTATCCCAAAACAGTACCTGAAAACCATTCAGCGAGCTGGGCTTGGTAAGAACCTGTTTGCTGAAATGCGCTATAACAATGATGGATCTGAGGTTGAGGATTTTGTCCTGAACCAGCCGGCCTACCGGCAATCTCAGATCCTTGTAGCAGGTGATAACTTCGGGTGTGGTTCCAGCCGGGAACATGCGCCTTGGGCGTTGGCTGATTTTGGCATCCGGTGCGTTATTTCCACCTCTTTTGCGGACATCTTCTATAACAACTGTTTTAAAAACGGTATTCTGCCTATCCAGGTTTCCCAGGAAGAGTTGGATAAGCTTTTGGATGATGCTGACCGCGGATCCAACGCGACACTGACAGTCGATCTTCCCAACCAGGAAATCAAGGGCCCGGATGGGGGAACTATTTCTTTCGAGATCGACCCTTTCCGTAAGCATTGCCTTCTCAATGGGCTGGATGAGGTTGGTTTAACGCTGCAAAAAGCGGACAAGGTAGACAGCTTTGAAGAGAAGCAAAAACTCAGTCAGCCTTGGTTGCAAGCCGAATAAAGTAATGGGTGGGGCCTAAGGGGGCTCCCACTACCCTAGCACTAAAAGAATAGGAAGAAAAAATGGCGTCTAACAAGTCACTTCTGATCCTGCCTGGTGATGGTATTGGTCCGGAAGCAATGACGGAAGTCCGTCGTATCGTGGATTGGATGGAAGATAAACGTGCGGTAAAATTCGATGTGGATGAAGATCTTGTAGGTGGATCTTCTATCGATAAGCACGGTATCCCGATTACAGATGCGGTTGTGGACAAAGCTCAAAATGTAGATGCTGTTCTTCTTGGCGCTGTTGGTGGTCCAAAATGGGACAATCTGGATTTTTCTATTAAGCCAGAACGTGGCCTTTTGCGTCTTCGCAAAGACCTAGAGCTATACGCCAACCTGCGTCCGGCAATTTGCTTTGATGCGCTTGTTGATGCGTCTAGCTTGAAACCAGAATTGGTCAGTGGTCTGGACATTATGATCGTTCGGGAACTGACAGGCGGCGTTTACTTTGGTGAGCCGCGTGGTATTGAGGATCTGGGCAACGGAATTCGCAAAGGCGTTAACACTCAGGTATATACAACACCTGAAATTCAACGTGTTGCGCGTGTCGCTTTTGAATTGGCACGAAAACGGAACGGCCGTGTGGTTTCCAGTGAAAAAGCAAACGTTATGGAGAGCGGTGTTCTTTGGCGTGAAGAAGTTACAAAGATCCATGACGAAGAGTTTCCTGATGTGGAGCTCAGCCACATGTATGCAGACAATGCTGCTATGCAGTTGGTCCGTGCGCCTAAGCAGTTTGATGTGATTGTAACTGATAATCTTTTCGGTGATATTTTGTCGGATTGTGCGGCCATGTTGACAGGCTCTCTTGGTATGTTACCCTCCGCGTCCCTTGGTGACGTCGACGAGCACGGACGTCGTAAGGCCCTATATGAACCTGTACATGGGTCCGCTCCTGATATTGCGGGGCAGGGAAAAGCTAATCCGATTGCGACTATTTTGTCTTATGGCATGGCGCTGCGCTATAGCTTCGACATGGCGGATGAGGCAGACTTGGTTGAGAAAGCGGTTCAGAACGTTCTTGCAAAAGGCATTCGGACTGCAGATATCATGTCGGAAGGCAAGAACATGGTGTCTACCACTGAAATGGGGGATGCCATTATTAGTGAACTTGATAGTTTGAGTAACTAACCCTATCTACAGGTTTGCATTTTAACCAAATTCCATGGTGATCATTCCGGTCGCCATGGGGAAAGTGAATGAAAGATCAAAATCATGGGATACAATGTTGCTGTTGTCGGTGCGACTGGTAATGTCGGCCGCGAAATGCTGAATATTCTCGAAGAACGCCAATTTCCGGTTGCTAAAGTCACGGCACTGGCTTCCAAGCGTTCCGTGGGTAAACAGGTTTCGTTCGGTGACAAGACGTTGACGGTCCAGAACCTGGACGATTTTGATTTCACAGGAACCGATTTCGCACTGTTTTCTGCTGGTGGTTCTGTGTCCGCAAAATATGCGCCGATTGCCGCGTCTCAGGGTTGTATTGTTATCGACAATTCAAGCCACTATCGCATGGACCCAGATGTACCGCTGATCGTACCTGAAGTTAATCCAGAGGCGGCGGCGGGTTATACCAAAAAGAACATTATCGCGAACCCGAACTGTTCGACAGCTCAGTTGGTTGTTGCTCTGAAGCCTTTGCACGATGCTGCTAAAATCAAGCGCGTTGTTGTTTCTACCTACCAGTCTGTTTCTGGCGCGGGGAACGAAGCAATGGAAGAGCTTTTCAATCAGACAAAAGGGATGTTTGTTCATGATGAGCCAACACCTTCAAACTTCACAAAGCAGATTGCGTTCAACGTAATTCCGCATATCGACGTTTTCATGGATGACCGCTACACGAAAGAGGAGTGGAAAATGACCGTGGAAACAAAGAAAATTATCGATCCTGCGATAAAGTTGAATGCAACATGTGTTCGGGTCCCTACTTTTGTAGGTCACGCAGAAAGCGTGAATATCGAATTTGAAAACAGTTTGTCTGCTGATGAGGCTCGGGAATTGTTGCGAGAAGCACCTGGCATCATGGTTGTCGATAATCCGGAAGAAAACGGATATGTCACACCTGTGGAATGTGTTGGTGACTATGCGACTTTTATTTCTCGGATCCGGGACGATTCCACTGTCGATAATGCAATCAACCTTTGGTGTGTGTCTGATAACCTCAGAAAAGGTGCAGCACTAAACACTGTGCAGATTGCAGAACTAGTTGGTCGTGAGTATTTGAAAAAAGCCGCTTAATCAGCCTGTTACATCAAAATCATAATAAACCGTCCGGTGTTACCGGGCGGTTTTTTTATGGTCTACTTCAGGGAGAAAATTACTTTTCTTGTTGGTTAAGCGCAACTTTGTTGCGTTGCAGCAAAAAATGCTTATGATGCAGCCAAAAAATAAAGACAATAGTCAGTTTAGCGGAGAAAAACATGCCCAAATCCCTCAGACCTCGTCGTTCTGTATTGTATATGCCTGGCTCCAATGCCCGGGCGCAGGAAAAAGCCAAAGGACTTGCCGCTGATGGATTGATCCTGGATTTGGAGGATGCTGTAGCGCCTGGCGCAAAAGCAGAGGCTCGGGAGATCGTTTGTGCAAACGCCGCAAGTGGCGATTATGGCAAACGGGAAATCATTATTCGCGTCAATGGTCTTGATACGCCTTGGGGCCGGGACGATATCATCGCGGCTTCAAAGGCAGCGCCTGACGCAATATTGCTGCCAAAAGTAGAAAGTGCCGCTCAAATTCATGAGCTTGAAAAGCTTATGGTTGAAAATGGTGCGCCTGATACTACTTCTATTTGGTGCATGATGGAGACGCCGCTTGGAATTCTGAAGGCTGAAGAAATTGCTTCTGCGTCCAAGCGGATCGATTGTTTTGTTATGGGAACATCTGATCTTGTTAAAGAACTCCAAGCTCAGCACACAGCGATGCGTCTTCCGGTTATAACGTCCTTGGGATTATGCCTTCTCGCAGGGCGGGCCTATGGATTGACAGTTTTAGACGGCGTTTATCTTGACCTTGGTGATGATGACGGTTACCGCGCATCTTGTGTGCAGGGTCTAGAGCTTGGTTTCGACGGCAAAACATTGATACATCCAAGACAGCTCGATGCCGCGAATGAGGTTTTTGCGCCGTCCGCTGATGAGGTTGTCTATTCTCGCCGTGTGATTGAAGCGTTTGAACAGGCAGAAAAAGAAGGTAAAGGTGTTGTTCTTGTGGATGGTAAGCTTGTTGAGAACCTGCATGTTGAAATTGCCAAGGCGAAAGTTGCTTTGGCAGATGCGATTGACGAAATGGCGTCTTGAGGGAGAGAGTTAATGGGCTCAAGTAAAACAAATCCTGGGAATTTTTTCGAAGATTTTAAATTAGGTCAGGTCCTCTACCACGCAACGCCGCGAACAATCACTGAAGGGGATGTTTCTCTGTACACAGCCCTTTATGGGGGTCGGTTTGCGCTGCAGTCTGCTGATAGTTTTGCATTGGACTGTGGTCTGCAGGCAGCGCCAGTCGATGATCTTCTTGTTTTTCATATTGTATTTGGCAAGACGGTTCCAGATATCTCGTTAAACGCGGTTGCCAATCTGGGATATGCTGATGTGAAGTTTATTGCTCCGGTTTATCCAGGGGATAGCGTTCAAACCACTTCTGAAGTAATTGGTCTGAAAGAAAATTCCAATGGCAAAACAGGCGTGGTTTACGTTCGCTCAACAGGTGTGAATCAAATGGGCGAGGTTGTTCTGGATTATGTCCGCTGGGTGATGGTCCGCAAAAAGGATCCATCAGCGGCTGCACCAGAAACCGTATTGCCTGAGTTGCCAGAAACTGTAGATCCTGCCGCATTCTTTGTGCCATCACAATTTGATGTATCACGCTATGACACGGCGCTGGCTGGTTCTGTTCACTTGTTTGAAGATTATGAGGTTGGCGAGAAAATTGATCACGTGGATGGTATGACTATCGAAGAAGCTGAGCATATGCTGGCTACGCGATTGTATCAAAACACGGCCAAAGTTCATTTCAACCAACATATGATGAAAGATGACCGAATGGGTCGTCGCTTGATTTATGGCGGTCATATCATCAGTCTCGTAAGAAGTCTGTCGTTTAATGGACTTGGAAATGCCCTTTTCGTTGCAGCGATTAATGGGGGATCTCATACAGCACCAACCTTTGCCGGTGATACCATTTATGCTTGGAGTGAGGTGCTGGACAAAGCTGACGTGCCAGGAAGAACTGATCTAGGTGCGCTTCGGATTCGTAGCTTAGGTGTGAAAAATCAAACATGTGCCGATTTTCCTGATAAAGCTGAGGATGGGAAGAGAGATCCATCCGTTGTTTTGGATCTTGATTGTTGGGTGATATTGCCAAAAGCCACAATTGAGGTATAAAAAGGCATTCATTAGTGCAGGTTTTGTTGACTAACCCTTTTCTGATCCTACAATTCGTGCCAAAAAAGAAGATCGAGTAACTCATAGATAGCTTAGCTAGAGAGATATCCATGGCGAATATAGAAAGACCCCTATCGCCGCATCTGCAAATTTATAAACCGCAGATCACGATGGTAACCTCCATCACCCATCGCATCACGGGAGTTGCGCTTGGTGTTGGTACCCTGCTTTTAGCCTGGTGGTTGATTGCCGCCGCAACTGGCCCTGAAGCCTTTGATACCGTAAGTGCGTTCCTGACGTCTTGGTTTGGTCGCTTGGTGATGTTTGGTTTTACTTGGGCGCTGTTTTACCATTTGTGTAATGGTATTCGTCACCTGTTCTGGGATGCGGGTAAGGGTTTTGAGCTTCCAACGATGCGCAAAACAGGTATGGCTGCCATCATCTGCTCTGTCGTTCTGACGCTGTTGACCTGGGCTATCGCCTACGGCATGGGAGCGTAATCATGAGCATGAAAACACCTCTTAAAAATGTCCGTGGCTTGGGATCTGCTAAGGATGGAACCACCCATTGGTGGCATCAGAAAGTGACAGCTGTCGCTTTGATTCCTCTTTTTGTTATCGCTCTTGCCTATGCGATCTGCCTAACCGGTGCAGATTATATGCAGGTTCGCGAAACTCTCAGCTCACCGTTTGCAACAATTGTGATGCTTCTTTTGATTGGAACGACTTTCTACCATCTGAAGCTTGGTCTTCAGGTCGTGATTGAAGATTACATTCATACAGAAAGCACAAAAATTGTTTGTTTGCTGCTGAATACTTTTATTTGCTCAATTGTGGGTCTCGCCGCAGCGCTGGCCGTTCTCAAGCTGGCCTTCGGGGGATAATGTAGATGTCTGAAGCTTATCCAATTATCGAACATGAATATGACGTGGTTGTTGTCGGTGCTGGCGGTGCTGGCCTTCGTGCAACCATGGGCATGGCACAAGCTGGTCTGAAAACAGCGGCTGTTACCAAGGTATTTCCAACTCGTTCACACACCGTTGCAGCGCAAGGCGGAATCTCCGCATCGCTTGGCAACATGGGTGAAGATAACTGGCAGTGGCACATGTATGACACTGTTAAGGGGTCTGACTGGCTGGGCGATCAGGATGCCATCGAATATATGTGCCGGGAAGCTCCGCAAGCGGTTCTGGAACTAGAGCAGTTTGGTATGCCATTCTCCCGGACTGAAGAAGGCAAGATTTATCAGCGCGCGTTTGGTGGAATGACCACCCAGTTTGGTGAAGGTCCTGCTGCTCAGCGGACTTGTGCCGCGGCTGACCGGACTGGGCATGCTATGTTGCATACCTTGTACAGTCAGTCTTTGAAGTATGAGACCGATTTCTACATTGAGTATTTTGCTCTTGATCTGATCATGGACAAAGACGGCGCCTGTAAAGGTGTTCTGTGTCTGTGTTTGGAAGATGGAACATTGCACCTGTTCCGCTCCCACATGGTTGTGCTGGCAACAGGCGGTTTTGGCCGGGCATATTTCTCATGTACATCTGCACATACCTGTACAGGTGACGGCGGTGGAATGGTTCTCCGGGCCGGTTTGCCCCTTCAGGATATGGAATTCACTCAGTTCCATCCAACTGGAATTTACGGGGCTGGTTGCCTGATCACAGAAGGTGTACGTGGTGAGGGTGGTTACCTTGTAAACGGTGAAGGTGAGCGCTTCATGGAGCGGTATGCTCCAAGTGCGAAAGACCTTGCCAGCCGTGACGTTGTTAGCCGCTCCATGACAATGGAAATTCGCGAAGGCCGCGGTGTCGGCGATCGGAACGATCATATCTTCCTGCATCTGGATCATCTAGATTCAGCCATGATTGAAGAGCGGTTACCTGGTATTTCTGAAAGTGCCCGCATTTTTGCTGGCGTTGATGTGACAAAGGAGCCTATTCCGGTTATCCCAACCGTTCACTACAACATGGGCGGTATTCCAACCAACTATCATGGTGAGGTTGTGGATCTGAAAGGGGATAACCCAGATGCGGTTGTTCCTGGCCTGATGGCTGTTGGTGAAGCGGCTTGTGTGTCTGTTCATGGCGCAAACCGCCTTGGTTCCAACTCACTAATTGATCTCGTGGTGTTCGGGCGTGCAGCAGCGCTTCGGGCAAAAGATGTAATTAAACCAGGTACGAAACATGCGCCTCTAGCAGGCGATGCATGTGACGCTGCACTATCGCGTCTTGATGGATTCCGTAATGCAAGCGGTGGTCAGTCTACTGCCCAGATCCGTGACAAGATGCAACGGGTTATGCAAGACGACTGTGCAGTGTTCCGGACAGGTGAAAGCCTGCAGGAAGGTGTTCAGAAGATCGGTGAAGTTGAAAAACAGATGGCCGATATCAAGACTACTGACCGTTCACTGGTTTGGAACTCTGACCTTGTGGAAACACTGGAGCTGGATAACCTCATTCGTCAGGCCGTTGTCTCCATGACAGCTGCTGAGAACCGGAAAGAAAGCCGCGGTGCGCATGCCCGTGAGGACTTCCCGGATCGGGACGATGAAAACTGGATGAAACATACATTGACTTATCACAGTGATGCAGAAGGTGTTCGGATTGATTATCGTCCGGTCCACACTTACACACTGACTGATGAGATCGATTATATTAAACCCAAAGCCCGGGTTTACTAAGAGCTAGGGAAGTAAGACATGGTAGAACTGGCATTGCCTAAGAACTCAAAGGTTGGCACCGGGAGAACCCACCCGAAACCTGATGGGGCAAAGAACGTCAAGACCTTCAATATCTATCGTTGGTCTCCTGATGATTCCGAAAACCCACGTATCGATACATATTATGTAGACCTAGATACTTGCGGCCCAATGATTTTGGATGGTCTAATCAAGATCAAGAATGAAATTGATCCGACTCTGACATTTCGGCGGTCCTGCCGCGAAGGTATTTGTGGCTCCTGTGCCATGAATATTAATGGGACGAACACACTCGCTTGTACAAAAGGCATGGATGAAGTGGATGGTGACATCAATATTTATCCACTTCCACATCAGCCTGTTGTGAAGGATTTGGTTCCGGATCTGACAAACTTCTATGCTCAGTATGCATCCATCAAGCCTTGGATGCAGACCCAGACCCCACCTCCACCAGATCGGGAACGTCTTCAATCGAAAGAAGATCGTGAAAAACTGGATGGTTTGTACGAATGCATTCTGTGTGCTTGTTGTTCGACCTCATGCCCAAGTTATTGGTGGAATTCAGACCGCTTCCTAGGACCAGCCATTTTGCTGCAGGCATATCGCTGGCTCGCTGATAGCCGTGATGAATTTACAGGTGAGCGACTGGATAATCTAGAGGATCCATTCCGTCTTTATCGCTGTCATACAATTATGAACTGCGCAAATACGTGTCCGAAAGGCTTGAACCCTGCGAAGGCGATTGCGGAGATTAAGAAAATGATGGTTGAACGCCGTTAATAGGGGCGTTCAATTTAAAAAAAAGAAAAGGCTGCCTTTTGGCGGCCTTTTTTCTTTGAAAGGATCCGCTTGATTTAATTTCTGGTGCAAATCTGTAGGAGTGGTAAGAGATAAATGCTGGACTATGCGTTAGTGAAATTAATAGACGGGATGTCATTGCCTGGGGTCATATTGATCTTTATGCCGGTCACATTGATCTTAAGTGCGATGACGCGGCGCAAGCGGTATTTTCTCGCAAATAGTATCATTCTTATCTTCTTGAGCTTTCCAGTTACGGGAAAACTGTTAATTGCGCCTATTGATGTTGGTGTAACTTATCAGGATGCCATAGCACAATTTCGCTTTGGGGATAGTGACAGCGTTGTTGTTCTTGCGTCTGGATTGCAACGTGATAGGGAAACTGGAGCGACGCTGCCATCAATGGGCTCTTTTTCTAGGGTTAAGCGCGCAGAAAAATTGGCCAAACAAATCCAAGCTCCCCTACTTGTCTCGGGAACAGATCCGCAAGGACAAGGCGAACTTCCTTTCTTGATGGAGCAGCTTGATGGATCTGAAGAAGTTTTGCTGACATTTGGCGCTGAGGGAACTGCAGACCATGCTGCAAATATTGCAACCTTGATGCAATCACACAAATTGAACTCCGCTATTGTGTTCACAACAGGCATTCATGCGTATCGAACACGGGCCGTGCTCGAAAAGCAGGGCGTTACTGTAAATGCCGTTATCGTCGGGATAAAAGACTCAGATTTGACATGGACTGACTTCGTTCCCGGTTTTGAAGGCTTCTTTTACTGGAAGCATGGCTTAAAGGAATATGCTGGGTTGATAGCCTATTATTGGAGGGGGCTGATTTAATCTAATTGGCCCTTTAACTCTTTATGGAATGGAGCTGTTTTTTGGGACCGATTATTTTCTATTGGCAGAAGAATAGAAAAGAGGAACGTTATGTATACACCCCCATATTTTGAGGCACCTGGAAAAGAGACCCTATCAGCCATCCTGCCTGAGGCCAGTTTCGCCACTCTCATTACATCTGATGATGCAGGTTGTCCGATCGCGACCCATCTCCCACTAAACTATAGCGAGGAAGAAGGAGAATTCGGCGCACTTTATGGGCATGTAGCTAAAGCAAATTCTCATTGGAAACTTTTTTCTGGCCGTAATTCCCTTGCTATTTTTCAAGGTCCGCACGCTTATATTTCTCCTCGGTATTACGCCTCTGAAATCAATGTGCCGACATGGAATTATGTTGCTGTCCATGCTTATGGTGAAATTGAAATTCTGGATAAGGCTTCAGATGTTTTGGATGTTCTCAAAGACCTGACAGATGAGAACGAGAAAGGGCGAGCGGAACCTTGGACGGTTGAAGCGTTTGACCAGAAGAGATTAAAGGCAATGGCGCAGGCCATTGTTGCTTTTCGCTTACCGATTAGCCGTTTGGAGGCTAAAGCCAAATTAGGGCAAAACAAGAAGGCTGATGATAAGCAGGCACTGGCAGAGGCGTTGCAGCAAACAGATCTGCATGATTGGCAAACGGGTATTCTATAAGGTGCTCGTTGGCAGGCCAGGTCTTAGGAGTGGCTAACAAGGCCTTTTAAATAATCTTCGGATCTCATTTCCATAAGTCGAGAGACCGTTCTTGCAAATTCGAAATGGCCATCTCCGGCTTCGTAAAGCTTGTCAGCTTCAACTTCGGCGGAGAGGATCAGATTGGTTCCAGCTTCATAAAGAACATCGACAAATGTGACAAAGCGCTTGGCTTCGTTCCTGTTATGAGGGCCAAGCTGGGGGACATGATCCATCAATACTGAGTGGAAATGGTCTGCGATCATCAGATAGTCAGACGCTCCAAGTGGACGGGCACATAATTCTTCGAATGTAAAGCGGGCGACACCTCTCGCTGCCATGTGGACTTCTAATTTACGGCCCTGAGTGGTCAGGGTGATTGGCTCTGCCTTGCTACCTTCCGTCAGAAGGTCGAATGTTTTGTTCATTTCTGCATCCGCTTCGGCGTTTAATGGATAGAAATAAACGTTGCTTTTTGATAGGCGGTCCAGACGGTAATCAGTACCACCGGAGAGATGAAGGATATCAAGTTGATCCTTAATCAAATCGATAAAGGGAAGAAACAACTCCCTATTCAGACCATCCTTGTACAGATCTTCGGGAATACGGTTAGAGGTTGCGATGACAACTACGCCTTTATCGAACAAGAGCTCAAATAAGCGCCCGAGCAGCATGGCATCAGCGACATCTGTAACCTGAAATTCATCGAAACAGAGTAACCAGGCGTCACCTGCGATCTTTTCCGCCAAGGGAACGAGAGGATCGTCTCCCTTTTTGGTTTTACTTTGGCGCCAGTTATGGATGAAAGCATGAACTTCTAACATAAAAGCATGAAAATGGACCCTTCGCTTCTTTTCCACTGGTGCTGTTTCGAAGAAAAGGTCCATCAGCATGGATTTTCCCCGACCGACATCGCCGTACATGTAAATGCCTTGCGGGGGCTCTTCTCTTGGTTTTCGAGAGCCAAGCTTGAAAATATCGGTCCAATGCTGACTTGTTTGAGGGTTATAGCTTTGAAGGCGCCGATGCAAAGTTTGCAGTTTTTCAACAGCAAGTTCCTGAATGGGATCATGCTGGATGGAGTTGGACTGCCGAAGCGCGCGGTATCTTTCAAGGGGGCCTATAGATGTCATAAAGGCCTTAAAGCAAGGATCTGGGTTCTTGTAAAGCTTATTGAGAAAGTGGTTTAAAACAATCCGCCTGAGACAAGCCGCCTGCGAAGCTCAGGTGCTTCAACCGGAGAAATATCTGCTGTTACCGGTTTTGTGAATTTGGCGGTGGCTTTGAGCAACTGCATTTCCCGCTTATCAGCAACCAATTGCTGATTTCCAATGGTAACCCCGGAGTTAATTTTCAGAGTTTTCAATAATTTGGGACTAATGGCGCGTGCCTTTAGATTGACCGCAGTATATTGATCTTCACCCATTGGGATATCGGCAAGCTGAATATCCTGCCCTGCAGGTGTGTCTAGAAGTCCAACTAATCCTTTGAAATCGTCGTTAGTTGCAACCGAATCCCGTGGCTCGCAAACTGCTCGGTTTTTGCGAAAGATTGCTTCAAGAATTCGGCAATCCTGACCTGTTACGGCATCCAAAGCATGTTCACCCAAGCCTTTGCCTGTGAGAATAGAAGAAGTGATTGATCCAGCTGTTAAAAGGTCAGCAATTGTCAGGCCAGCAAAAATGGTCTCCACACACCCGGTAAGGGTCATGCTAAGCACGCCGCAGATAGCCACGTTCCTAATGATTCGCTTTTTCAGTTTTCTCTTCATGTCCCAGTCATAGTCTGTAAAAAAGCAGGGCTTACTCTTGATGTAACAGGGATTTCTTACTAACTGCTTACTGCAAACAAGCAATTTTAGGAAAAAGCCTTAAAAACAAGTGCTTTTTGCCAGTTCAATTATCGGAGTTAAATGATCTGTTTGAATTCACAGACCAGCAGTCAAAAAAATAAGTGGATTTTCCGCAGGTGATCTTGCCCTCTTTCAAGAAAAGGGTTAGTACCCAACCCTAGAATTCTTTTATGGGAAGCACTTCGAGGAAGAAATCCCTTCAATTTAATCCGGAGATAAGTATGGCTCGCAAAAAAATAGCATTGATTGGCGGCGGTAATATCGGTGGAACCTTGGCCCATCTGGTAGGACTGAAAGAACTCGGTGATGTTGTTATCGTGGATCTTAATGATGGTCTTGCAAAGGGTAAGGCGCTGGATATCGCATCTTCTTCACCGGTTGACCGTTTCAACGCATCTTTCTCCGGTACAGCTGACTATGCCGACATCGAAGGTGCGGATGTATGTATTGTTACTGCAGGTATTGCCCGTAAGCCAGGCATGAGTCGTGACGATTTGCTTGGTACCAACATTAAAGTGATGCAGGCAGTTGGTGAAGGTATCAAAAAATATGCACCAAACTCTTTCGTTATTTGTATTACGAACCCGCTGGATGCGATGGTTTGGGTACTGCGCGAAAAATGCGGTCTGCCTCACAATAAAGTTGTTGGTATGGCCGGTGTTTTGGATAGCGCTCGTTTCCGTCTGTTCCTGGCAGAAGAATTCAACGTTTCTGTTGAAGATGTAAACGCTTTTGTTCTTGGTGGGCACGGCGACACAATGGTTCCATTGATCCGGTACTCTGCTGTTGCAGGCATTCCGGTTCCTGACCTGATCAAAATGGGTTGGACCACTCAGGAAAAAATGGATGAAATCGTCGATCGGACACGGAACGGCGGTGCAGAGGTTGTCGCACTCTTGAAAACAGGCTCTGCTTTCTACGCGCCTGCTTCCAGTGCGATCACAATGGCAGAAGCCTATTTAAAAGATAAGCGCCGGGTTCTTCCGGTCGCAGCTAACCTGGACGGTGAGTATGGCCAGAAAGGCCTCTATGTCGGGGTGCCGGCTGTGATTGGCGCAAATGGCGTTGAGAAAGTTGTAGAAATTGATCTGAATGAGGAGGAGCAGGGAATGTTCGATCATTCAGTAGATGCAGTGAAAGGGCTTGTAGAAGCCTGTATCGGCATCGACCCAAGTCTTGGCTAACAAAAAAAGGGCACAACTTAGCGGTTGTGCCCCTTTTTTTGGGTGTTATAGTCTGACTTGAAATGATAATCCGACCAGCTTGTAGCTGATCCCAACTAGCGAATAGCGGAATATTATGAATATCCATGAATATCAGGCCAAAGGCCTACTCGGAAAATACGGTGTCACAGTGCCTCGCGGCGGTGTTGCCTATACGGCAGAAGAAGCCAAGACAGTTGCCAAGGAACTTGGTGGTCCTGTCTGGGTTGTTAAGGCACAAATCCATGCCGGAGGACGTGGTTTAGGTGGTGGTGTTAAAGTTGTTAAGTCCGTTGAGGAAGTTGCAGAAACTGCAAAATCCATGATCGGCATGCAGCTGGTAACTCACCAGACCGGTCCGGAAGGAAAAGAAGTTAAGCGTGTTTATGTGGAAGATGGCTGCGATATTGCCCGGGAACTTTATCTTGGTGCGATTATTGATCGGGCAAAAGACTGCGTAACTTTCATGGCCTCTACTGAAGGGGGTATGGAAATTGAGGAAGTTGCTGCAAAAACACCTGAAAAAATCCACATGGTCAGTATTGACCCTGCTACAGGTATAAGCCCATTCCATGCTCGCAAAATCGCTTTTGCGCTTGGCCTGGAAGGCAAGCAGGTGAGTGCTGCGGTTAAATTCATCATGGCGCTCTACAATTCAATCGTTGACACAGATGCAAGCCTTGTTGAAATCAATCCACTGGTCGTAACCGGATCTGGTGATGTGATTGCGCTGGATGCGAAAATGAACTTCGACGATAACGCGCTGTTCCGTCAGAAAGATATCGCTGAGCTTCGTGATCCAGATGAAGAAGATCCGGCTGAGTTGGAAGCAGCTCAGTATGACCTGAACTATATCAAGCTAGATGGAAATATCGGCTGTATGGTGAACGGTGCTGGTCTTGCTATGGCCACTATGGACATTATCAAGCTGAACGGTGGCGAACCTGCCAACTTCCTCGATGTTGGTGGCGGAGCGACCAAAGAGAAAGTGACTGAAGCTTTCAAAATCATTCTGAAAGACAAGAATGTTGAAGGTATTTTGGTCAATATCTTCGGTGGTATCATGCGCTGTGATGTGATTGCCGAAGGTGTGGTCGCAGCCGCTAAAGAAGTGGCGCTAAGCGTTCCACTGGTTGTCCGTCTCGAAGGAACGAATGTGGATTTGGGTAAGAAAATTCTTGCTGAATCTGGTCTGCCAATTGTGTCTGCTGATGATCTTGGCGACGCTGCAGAGAAAATCGTAAAAGAAGTTAAGGAGGCATCATAATGGCCGTTCTCGTCAATAAAGACACAAAGGTCATTTGTCAGGGCTTCACAGGCTCTCAAGGAACCTTCCATTCAGAGCAGGCAATTGCCTATGGTACAAAAATGGTCGGCGGTGTGACACCTGGTAAAGGTGGTGAAACACATTTGGACCTGCCAATTTTCAACACTGTTGATGAAGCTGTACATACAACGGGTGCCAATGCATCTGTAATCTATGTGCCGCCTCCATTTGCAGGTGATGCAATTCTCGAAGCTGTTGATGCAGGGGTCGAGCTGGTTGTCTGCATTACAGAAGGTATTCCAGTACTGGACATGGTTCGGGTGAAGCGGGCGTTGAAAAACAGCGGAACCCGTTTGATCGGTCCGAACTGCCCTGGTGTCATTACACCGGATGAATGCAAGATCGGCATTATGCCTGGTCACATCCACCGTCGTGGTAATGTTGGCATTGTTTCCCGTTCTGGTACTTTGACTTACGAAGCTGTTGCGCAAACAAGTGCTGCTGGCCTTGGTCAGTCAACCTGTATCGGTATCGGTGGTGATCCTGTCAACGGAACCAACTTCATTGATTGCCTGGACATGTTCCTCAAAGATGATGAAACAGAATCCATCATCATGATTGGGGAAATTGGAGGGTCTGCTGAGGAAGAAGCTGCAGAGTTTCTGAAAGCTTCCAAAATCAAGAAGCCAGTTGTTGGCTTCATTGCAGGTGTAACAGCACCTCCAGGACGTCGTATGGGACACGCAGGTGCGATTATCTCCGGCGGTAAAGGTGGCGCTGAAGATAAAATGGAAGCAATGCGGAGTGCTGGAATTACTGTCTCTGACAGTCCTTCTGCACTTGGTTCAACTTTGGTAAGAGTTTTGAAAGGGTAGTATTGTACTACTCAATTACATCAGAACTATTTTATTACTTAAGGGGGCGGGCTATATGTCCGCCCAAATGACCGAAAATGGCTCAACAATTGGACAATTCTTCTTCCTTCCTGACCGGAACAAATGCCGGTTTCATCGAAGAGCTCTATCTTCGCTACCAGAATGATCCATCCTCTGTCGATGTTAGCTGGCAGCAATATTTCCAAACATTAGGCGATGATGCCGAGACCATTGTAAACGAGCATAAAGGGGCAACCTGGACGCCGGCCAATGGTATTGCACCAGAGGATGAATACGGCATTCTCGGTGATGCAGCATATCGGGCAATTGAAAAGGCGGAGGGTAAAGGCCTTCCACAGCAAGATGTCCGGGCTGCTGCTATCGACACTATTCGGGCACTTATGCTGATCCGGTCTTACCGGGTTCGGGGTCATCTGAAAGCCAGACTAGATCCGCTTGGGCTAGAAGAGCCGCAAGAGCATCCTGAGTTGGATCCAAAAAGCTACGGCTTTGAGGAAGATGACTGGGACCGCGAAATCTTTCTCGATAATGTTCTTGGTCTTGAAACCGCTTCTATTCGAGAGATCCTGGAAATTGTCCAACGCACTTACTGTGGCAGTATCGGCGTTGAATTTATGCATATTCAGGAGCCAGACCAGAAAGCCTGGATCCAGGAACGCATTGAGGGTCAACACAAAGAAGTTAGCTTTACCAGCGAAGGTAAAGTTGCCATTTTGCGCAAACTTATCGAAACAGAAGGGTTTGAGCATTTCCTGAATGTGAAATACACCGGCACAAAGCGCTTTGGCCTTGATGGTGGCGAAGCCATGGTTCCAGCCATGGAAGGTATTATCAAGCGTGGCGGTCAGCTCGGTGTGAAGGAAATTGTTCTCGGTATGCCGCATCGTGGACGCCTAAACGTCCTTACCAATGTGATGGCGAAACCGTTTCGTGCCGTGTTCTCTGAGTTTCAGGGAAACCCAGCCAATCCTGAAGATGTAGAAGGCTCTGGAGATGTTAAGTATCACCTGGGAACTTCATCTGACCGGGAGTTCGATGGCAATAATGTTCACTTGTCACTGACAGCTAACCCTTCCCATTTGGAGGCCGTGAACCCGGTCGTTTTGGGTAAAGCACGCGCGAAACAAGCGCAGATAGGGAGCAACGTTGGCGGTCAAGTTATGCCACTTTTGCTCCATGGTGATGCTGCTTTCGCCGGACAGGGAATCGTCGCAGAATGTTTTGGTCTTTCAGAGCTGAAAGGTTACAGGACATCTGGAACCATCCATTTTGTGGTTAATAACCAAATTGGTTTTACCACTAGTCCTAAATATTCCCGCTCCAGCCCATACCCATCTGATGTCGGTAAAATGGTGCAGGCTCCGATTTTCCATGTAAACGGAGATGACCCAGAAGCAGTTTGCCATGTGGCAAAGATTGCGACTGAATTCCGTCAACAGTTCCAGATCGATGTCGTCATCGATATGTTCTGCTATCGACGGCATGGTCACAATGAAGGTGACGAACCAGCCTTTACTCAACCGCTGATGTATCGGACTATCGCTCAGCACCCCACAACCATGCAAATCTATGCGAAAAAGCTGATTAGCGAAGGTGTTGTGACCGAGCAGCAGGTTGAAAGCTGGATTAAAGAATTCAAAGATTATCTTGAGAAACAGTTTGAAACTGCAAACAGCTTCAAGCCCAACAAAGCAGACTGGTTCGAAGGTCGTTGGCAGGGTTTTGAGCGAGCAGATCAGGGAGCCCGTCGGGGAACTACTGCTGTTGATGTTGAGGAACTGCGTGAAATCGGCTTCAAGCTGTGCGAAGTCCCTGAAAATCATAACGTCCACCGAACCCTTCAGCGGGTTTTGAAAAACAAACGTAAGATGATTGAAACTGGTCAGGGAATTGATTGGGCGACTGCTGAAGCCCTGGCTTTTGGTAGTCTTTTGAAAGAGCAGTATCCTGTACGTCTGTCCGGCCAGGATTGCGGGCGTGGAACTTTCTCGCAACGTCATTCCGTAATTGTTGATCAATTGACGGAAGAGCGATATTTGCCGCTTAACAATCTATCCGAAGATCAAGCCCACTATGAAGTCATCGACAGTATGCTGTCTGAAGCGGCTGTGTTGGGTTATGAATACGGATATTCACTGGCTGAGCCAAAAGCGCTGGTTTTGTGGGAAGCACAGTTTGGTGATTTTGCCAACGGTGCGCAGGTTATCATTGACCAATTCATTTCCAGTGGTGAAGCCAAATGGCTTCGGATGAGTGGTTTGGTTATGTTGCTCCCTCATGGTTATGAAGGGCAAGGACCTGAGCATTCATCAGCTCGATTGGAGAGATACCTGCAGTCCAGTGCGGAAGATAACTGGCAGGTTGTAAACTGTACAACCCCAGCCAACTACTTCCATGCACTGCGCCGTCAGATCCATCGGAAGTTCCGGAAACCACTTATTGTAATGACACCGAAATCCTTGCTTCGTCATAAGGAGGCTGTCTCTACACTGGAAGATATGGGACCGGGTTCGACTTTCCATCGGGTGCTGTTCGACAATGAGGTTTTATGCAAACCCAAAGATGTTAAACGGGTCGTTCTCTGTACGGGTAAGGTTTATTACGACCTAAAAGCACGCAGAGATGAACTGGGTCAAAAGGAAACTTATTTCCTTCGCCTCGAACAGCTTTATCCATTCCCAGAAGAAGCTCTGATTGAAGAGCTGAAGCCTTTCACCCATGTTCAGGACATTGTCTGGTGTCAGGAAGAACCAAAGAATATGGGGGCTTGGACATTTGTGGAACCATTGCTGGAACAGACTTTTGCAAAAGTCGGCATGAAGAAAGTAAAACGCGCCCGCTACGCCGGCCGTGCTGAATCTGCTGCGACTGCAACAGGTCTATTGAAAAAGCATAACCAGCAGCAAGCTGCTTTAATTGATGATGCGCTCGGCATCAAATCCGAATAGGAAGAAGTAATATGACTGTCGAAATTCGTGTGCCTGTCCTTGGGGAATCTGTAACGGAAGCAACTGTCGGTACTTGGTTCAAGAAAGCAGGCGATGCAGTTGAAAAAGATGAGCCCCTTCTGGAGCTAGAAACAGACAAAGTGACCCTGGAAGTTAATGCGACAGAGGCTGGCCGTCTGGAAGATATTGTGGTCAATGAAGGTGAAGACGTTGAGGTAGGCGCGCTTCTTGGTCATATCACTGCTGGAGCCGCTGGTGCGACATCTGCCCCAGCAGCACCCAAAGAGGAAGCTCCAAAAGCGGCAGCTCCTGCACCAGCAGCAAAAGCTGAACCGGCTCCGGCCGCTGCGCCTGCTGCGGCTCCTGCCGCACCAGCGACTTCAGGCCCGGTTGAAGTTCTTCCCGCGGCTCAAAAGCTGATTGACGAGAACAATCTGGATGTTTCTAAACTTCGCGGAACTGGCAAAGATGGCCGAATTACCAAAGGCGATGTGTTAGAAGCGCTGGATAATGGTGGCGTTTCACCAGCTGCACCTGCTGCAGCTCCTTCTGCTGCATCAGCAGCGGCTCCTGCCGCACCTGTTCCTACTGGTCCGCGACCAGAAGCCGCTCGTGAAGAGCGTGTTAAAATGACGCGGCTGCGTAAAAGTATTGCTGCCCGTTTGAAGGATGCGCAAAACACTGCTGCGATGCTGACAACCTATAATGAGGTTGATCTGACAAACATGCTGGCACTGCGGGCTGAGTATAAAGACGCCTTTGAGAAGAAGCATGGTGCCCGTCTTGGCTTCATGTCTTTCTTTACAAAAGCTTGTATCGCGGCATTGCAGGAATTACCTGCAGTAAATGCTGAAATTGAAGGCGATCATATCGTCTACAAGAACTACTATCATATCGGTGTTGCGGTTGGCACACCAAATGGCTTGGTTGTTCCTGTCCTTCGAGATGCGGACGCGTTGAGCTTCGCTGGCGTTGAAAAAGGAATTGCAGATCTTGGCCGCAAAGCTCGTGATGGCAAGCTATCCATGGAGGATATGCAGGGCGGAACCTTCACCATTTCAAACGGTGGTGTTTATGGGTCTTTGATGTCCTCTCCAATTCTAAACGCACCTCAATCAGCAGTTCTGGGTATGCATAAGATCCAGGAACGTCCGATGGTTGTTGATGGAGAGATCAAGATTCGTCCAATGATGTATCTTGCACTGTCCTATGATCACCGGATCATTGATGGCAAGGAAGCAGTGACATTCCTTGTACGGGTCAAGGAAGCCTTGGAAGATCCACAGCGTCTGCTGCTTGAAGTTTAATAACGACGACAGACTCCCTGAAAGGGAAAATGATGAGTGAAGATACATTTGATCTGATTGTGGTCGGGGGTGGCCCTGGCGGATATACTGCTGCTATTCGGGCGGCTCAGTTGGGAATGAAAACAGCTTGCGTTGAAAAGCGGGGCGCCCTTGGTGGGACCTGCTTGAATGTTGGTTGTATTCCCTCAAAAGCCTTGCTGAAGTCTTCAGAGCTGTTTGAAGAAGCCCAGCATGAATTTGCAGAGCGTGGAATTCAGGTCGGCTCTCTAAAGCTTGATCTCAAAAAAATGCTTGGTCAAAAAGATGAAGCTGTCACAGGCCTAACCCAAGGGATTGAGTTTCTTTTTAAGAAAAACAAGATTGCCTATTTCAAGGGTGCCGGTGAGCTTCAAGGCGGCGGGCGTGTAGAAATCACAGGCGAAGACAACAAAACGATCAAAGGGTCTAAAATCCTGATTGCCACGGGTTCGGATGTGATGCCGTTGCCAAATGTGGAAATTGACGAGAAACAGATCGTTTCCTCAACCGGTGCACTGGAACTGCCTAAAGTACCAAAGAAAATGGTCGTAATTGGTGCTGGCGTTATTGGTTTGGAACTCGGAACTGTTTGGCGCCGTCTCGGCGCAGAGGTAACTGTTGTCGAATTTCTGGACCGCATCTTGCCTGGTACTGACAATGAAGTTGCGAAAAATACTCAGCGAATTCTCAAAAAGCAGGGTATTGAGTTTAAACTTGGAACCAAAGTCACAGGGGCCAAGAAAACAAAGACTTCCGTTACCCTAACAATGGAGCCTTCCAAAGGCGGTGATGAGGAAACTCTGAAGGCTGATGTCGTGTTGGTAGCGATTGGCCGACGCCCTTATACACAAGGTCTTGGCTTGGATGATTTGGGCGTTGAAATGGATAAAGCGGGCCGGATTGTTGTTGATGGTCAGTTCAAGACAAATGTTGAAGGTGTTTATGCAATTGGCGATGTAATCGCGGGGCCAATGTTGGCGCACAAAGCTGAAGATGAGGGTGTTGTCTGCGTCGAGATGATGAACGGTCAGAAACCTCATATCGATTACAACCTTATTCCTGGTGTGATTTACACGTATCCAGAGATTGCCACAGTTGGCAAAACTGAAGAGCAGTTGAAAGAAGAGGGTGTTGAATACAAGGTTGGCAAGGTTCCATTTATGGCCAACAGCCGTGCTCGCGCCGTCGGAACAACGGATGGATTTACGAAAATCCTGGCAGACAAGAAAACGGATAAGGTTCTAGGTGTCCACATCGTTGGTCCAGATGCCGGCACTGTTATTCATGAATGTGTGTTGGCTATGGAGTTTGGAGCGTCTTCTGAAGATATTGCCCGGACATGCCACGCCCATCCAACATTAAATGAATCTGTGAAGGAAGCAGCGCTGGCTGTGGATGGTCGGACGATTAACTCTTGACCTCAGATTTCATTTTCGAAAAGATTGAAAGGGCCGAAATTAATTCGGCCCTTTCTTTTTTGCTTTTCCAATAACGATAACAAGAGGTCTCAGATGAAACTCTGCTATAGCGCCACATCTCCTTTCGCCAGGAAAGTTCTTGCCGTTGCAATTGAAAAGGGGCTTCGGGACCAGATTGAATTTACTCAACCGGACACCAGCGATGTTTTCAAGGGAATCAATCCGAAGAATCCACTCGGTAAAATTCCAAGTCTTGAACTCGATACTGGTGAGTTGCTTTTTGATTCTATCGTTATTGCGGAATATCTCGATGCGAAAGACGGCAATCCAACTCTTTTCCCGACTGAACCGCTTGAACGGGCTAAAGTCATGACCTTGCATGCTATGGCAAATGGTATGACTGATGCAGCCTTCTCCAGAAGATGGGATGCGACTGCCCTACCGGAAGGAGAGCGTTCGCCGACCTGGAGTGAGCGTCTTCGCCTCGCCGTAGAAAACTGCCTTAACGTTCTAGAAAAAGAAGTCTCCGATTTTGGGGGTAAGACCAATATTGGAACAATTGCTGTAGCCTGTGGTCTTGGTTATCTGGATCTTCGATTTTCTCACGAGGATTGGCGGAAAGGCCGGCCAAATCTTACTGCTTGGTTTGAAGAGTTTTCCAAGAAACCCTCAATCGCGGAGACAGCTCCTCCAGCTTCCTGAAGACAATGAATGTCACCTGTTAAACTGATTACCCTCTCCTGCATTGCCGAAATTCTGGCAATGTCTTCCTTTGCAACATTTCCAGCACTCATGCCTCACTTTTTCGAGGCATGGGACTTAACTGCTACTGAGGCGGGTTGGATCAATGGTGCCTATTTTCTGGGGTTCACTGTATTTGGACTTGTCTCCTCAACCCTGACGGATCGGATGGATGCTAGGACCATTGTTCTTGTTGGGCATGTGATCGCCTTGCTTGGCGCGTATGGATTTGCATTTCATTCTGATGATTTCTGGTCTGCCATTCCTTGGCGGTTTCTGTCTGGCGTCGGTCTGGCTTGTGGATATATGCCAGGTCTAAAAATGTTAACCGATAGGGTTGTCTCGTCCGCGCAACCTCGTGCAATTGCGTTTTACACGGCCTGTTTTTCGACTGGCTCTGCCGTTTCGTTCCTGCTGGTAGGACAAGTGGATCGCTGGTTGGGAACAGATGCGGCCTTGATCGCAGCTGTCATGGGCCCACCGGCGGCCTTGTTGCTGGTAGTTGCGTTGAACCGGCCTGTGCCCGTTTATAATCCAAGGCCATGGGTGCAGCTGTTCAACTTCAAACCGGTGCTCATTAATCGGCGAACTATGGGATATGTAATCGCCTATTTTTGTCATTCTTGGGAACTGATGGCGATGCGTTCTTTCGTCGTGACCTTTCTCACATTCGCGGCTAGCCAAAGCGAAGCTCCGATCTGGATGGATATCAGCATGATTGCAACTATTGTGATCTTTATGGGGCTTCCATCGAGTGTCGCAGGAAACGAACTAGCGATGAGGATAGGCCGCCGAGGCGCAATCCTCTTGATCATGATTTCCGCATTGGTAGTTTCTCTCTTTCTCGGCTTTTCAGCAAATTTACCCTTTGTGATTGTCGCAGCTCTGTCCATTCTCTATGGCATTTTGGTAACCGCTGATTCCTCATCTATAACATCTGGTGCTGTGATTTCGTCCCCTGTTGAACTGAAAGGATCCACTATGGCAGTTCACAGTTTTATTGGCTTTGCAGGTGCGATGATTGGACCAGTTGTGGCCGGTGTAGTTTTGGATGCCGCTGGAGGTAGGGAAAGTGGTTTTGCGTGGGGGCTCACATATGTATCCATGGGGGCAGTCGCCTTATTGGCACCACTTATCTATAGAATGACGCGAGACTAGCTTTTTGGATGAGCACTCTTATAGACGTTCAAGAGCTTTTCAGTATCTAGATCCGTATAGCGTTGTGTTGTCGATAGTGAGGCATGACCGAGGAGTTCTTGAATAGTTCTGAGATCACCGCCTGCGCCAAGAAGATGCGTGGCGAAGCTGTGGCGTAAAGCATGAGGCGTGGCGCTCTCCGGTAAGCCAAGTTGTCTTCGAAGGTTTTGAATTGTTAATTGGATCTGGCGGGGACTTAACCGTTTCCCTTGCTTACCTAAAAAGAGAGGCGTTTCAGCATCCATGGGGTGCGGACAAAGTTTGAGGTACCGATCGATGGCTTCACTAATGACAGGCAATACGGGCACAAGCCTCTCTTTTTTGCCCTTGCCGATAATTGTCATGCTATCACCAGCGGGGCGATTTCCATAATTCAGGTCAAGCGCCTCGGAGATACGAAGACCCGCGCCGTAGAGAAGGGTTACAACCGCGAGATCTCTGGCATCCATCCAGCCTTGGCCCTTATCTAATTCAGAGAGTAAGTTGCGGCTATCCTTCTCAGTAAGGGGGCGGGGTAATCGTTCTGGACGTTTGGGCGCACGTAAAGATTTAAGATGTGGGTTATGCAGCACTTCGTCTTTTTCCAGTTTTTTGAAAAAGCTGCGGATCGAAGACAGCATTCTTGCGAGCGATGTAGCAGTTAACCCTTCTTTCTTTCTGTCGGCTAAAAAAGCACGAAAGTCGGCGGCTCGCATGTTTTCGAGATCGCTAACGGTCAGAGTCTTTCCTAAGTGATGCCCTGAAAAGAGGAGAAAAGCCTCGACATCTCGCTCATAGGCTTCAAATGTGTTTGGGCTGACTTTTTTTTCATGAATTAGCCAACTTTTCCAGTCATTGAGATATGTGTCTAATGACGTAGTGGACCGCATGTCAGGACTGAGGAGTATGTTCAAGCCAGTTCTGAAGGCTGGCCTCAATGCAGCTTGCTAAAAAATGAAGTAGATCCGTTCCCTGTTCAGGATGGAAGTGCCCAGTTTCCCGGCTTCCAATGGCTAGCATTGAAGGTGCATTAAGAGAAGGCACGTTCAGTCGGATCAGAGCATCGCTTTCAATAAGATCTTTGGCAGGACCGAACACTGCTTTTGATTTTGGAGCATTCGGGCGCATGAGTATGTTGCCATTGCTCCAATTCGCTTTATTGATATTCCCTTTTTTGATCCGTTGCAGTCCGGTCATAGCTGGAAGAGGGATGGAGCCTTCTTCAACACAGAGCGTGATGACATCTACATCCAGATACTCGGGTAAGTCTTGAGTTAGGATATGAACGAAATGGGAAATGCTTGTTGCAGAAAGGATAGCTGTTACCGACTGGTGGACCATATCCTGAATATGAAGGTTTTCCCGGGTTGTTTTAACCAGATCAACCTGTGTCGATCGTAAATCGCTGACTTGGTGTTGCAGCCTTTCCACCAGGAAAGACTGCATATCAACAACCCCGTCACCTGAAACCCTGTTAGCGGCGATCACATCTGTTAAAAGATCCGAATTCCGTTCCAGAAAATCCTGATGGTCCTGAAGCCACTGGCGAACAACTTCCTCATTCAAGTCCGTTGGGACCTGATTTTTTGTCACCATTTTTTTGCGGTCTTTGGGCACCGTATCCGTTCCTTGGTTTTAGATCTGTTGAATCATGCGGATCAAAGAATGCTCTGTCCAGTTTTTTCCCAGTCGGCCACAAATGCAGCAAGGCCTTTATCCGTCAACGGATGAGAAACCAGTTGCTTGAGAACCTGAGGCGGGATGGTGCAGACTTCAGCGCCCATTAACCCTGCCTGAACGATATGCATGGGGTTACGAATAGAGGCAACAAGCACTTCGGTCTGGAGAGCTGGATAGTTACTGTAAATCTGGACAATATCACCGATCAGGCTCATGCCTTCCTGGCCAATGTCATCCAAGCGGCCAACAAATGGGGAAACATAAGTCGCACCTGCTTTTGCTGCCAAAATTGCCTGCGCAGGTGAGAAGCAGAGGGTAACATTCACTTGCGTGCCAGCTTTGCTAAGTTGAGAGCAGGTTTTCAGACCAGCCATTGTCAAAGGAACTTTAACAGCGATGTTATCTGCTAGGTCTGCTAGTTTTTTCCCTTCTTCAAGCATTGTCTCATAATCGGTTGCCGCAACTTCCGCACTCACAGGGCCATCAACGATGGAGCAGATTTCTTTCACAACTTCAATAAAGTCGCGACCGGTTTTTGCTACTAGCGAGGGGTTGGTTGTCACGCCATCCAGCAGACCTGTATCAGCAAGTTCGCGAATTTCTTCAGTGTCGGCGGTATCAACAAAAAATTTCATCTTCTAATCTCTATTCATTAATGCCCATGAGAGGGCAGTCTAAAATTGTCCGGACTGCAGGTTCATTTGGCATGCCGCTTCAGGAATGATTTGGCACAGAGATCCATATGGATTAGGAACTATATAAACAGTCACTCAATATTCTGACCTAAATACCCCAGCAATGGCTCAAATCAAAGCAGAATGAACGATCCAGCCTCTATTAGGACTATCCGAGTGTTGCTCCCAATGAGCAAAGGGGCCACCTATGATTATTCAGTGCCTGATGAACTAGATGTAAGGCCGGGGCATTTTGTTCGGGTTCCCTTAGGGCCGAGATCATTGGTTGGTGTCGTTTGGCAGTTGGATCCAAAGCTGGATTTTCCGGTCGAAAAACTCAAAGACGTGGAGGAAATTCTTCCTGTTCGTTCTCTTTGTGAAGAAGCAAGGCAGTTCGTTGACTGGGTGGCGAATTACACGATGCAAGGCAATGGGCGAATTCTGCGAATGAGCATGAGTGTTCCAGATGCCTTATATCCCAAGCAACCGAAAACAGGATATTTCCTCAAAGGTCCGCCTCCAAAAAGGATGACAGCAGCTCGCGAAAAGGTGCTTTCATTTTTGGTAGGTGGAATTGCTCAAACCGCTGCTGATATAGCAGAGGTGACAGGGGTCAGTGTTTCCGTTGTCAAAGGACTATACGAGGCGGGAACTCTTGGCGCCAGGGAGCTACCAAGCGAACAACCTATTGAGACACCGGATGCCGAAAAAGTTGGGTTTGATCTGACGGATGATCAACAGAGCGCCGCTGAGCGGCTGAAAGGTTTTATAAAGGCAGCAGAGTTTCAGCCGGTTCTTTTACAGGGGGTAACCGGATCAGGGAAAACGGAGGTCTATTTTGAGGCGATTGCAGAATGCCTTAAAAAGGGAAAACAGGCTTTGGTTCTGTTGCCCGAGATTGCACTTTCGTCACAATGGCTAAAACGTTTTGAGACCCGATTTGGGGTGCCGCCAGTTGAATGGCATTCAGATCTCGGCGCAGGGGAAAGGCGTCGGAATTGGCGAGCCGTTATCAGTGGAGAGGCTAAAGTCGTTGTTGGTGCTCGTTCTGCGCTCTTTCTTCCTTACTCTGATCTTGGCTTGATCGTTGTGGATGAGGAACATGAAGCAACCTTCAAGCAGGATGAAGGGGTTCTTTACAATGCGAGGGATATGGGTGTAGTTCGCGGCCAGATCGGATCTTTCCCTGTCATATTGGCCTCGGCAACTCCGGCTTTGGAGACATATATAAATGCGACGTCTGGCAAATATGAGCATATCAAACTGCCGTCGCGATTTGGAGTTGCTGAACTTCCAGATATTGAACTGATAGATTTGAAGACCCATCGCCCTGGTGCCCAGCGCTGGATTTCAGAGCCGCTTGAGAGCGCAGTGAAAGAAACATTGGCCTCTGGCCAACAGGCGATGCTTTTTATCAATCGCCGGGGGTATGCGCCGCTCACGCTTTGTGATGCTTGTGGATTTAGATTGCAATGCCCTCATTGCACAGCCTGGCTAGTGGAGCATCGTTTAACCCGGCGTCTTCAATGTCATCATTGTGGCTACAGTTCTAAAATTCCAGAAATATGCCCAGACTGCGGAGAAGCCGATTGCTTCAAAGCATGCGGACCAGGTATCGAGCGCCTAACCGAAGAAGCAAGTCTGTTGTTTCCGGACGCCCGCCTGCAAATGATAGCCAGTGATACCATGACTGGTCCAGGCGCAGCTGCCCGTTTCGTTGAGGCCATGTCCCGGGGTGATATCGATTTGCTGGTCGGTACACAGATAGTTGCAAAGGGATATCATTTTCCAAATTTGACATTGGTTGGGATTGTCGATGCCGATCTGGGCCTATCTGGCGGTGACCTTCGTGCGTCCGAGCGATCCTATCAGCTACTCTCTCAAGTAGCAGGTCGGGCTGGTAGAGCGGAGCATAAAGGAAAAGTTATGCTTCAGACTCATTTACCGGATCACCCAGTCATGCAGGCAATCAGTTCCGCAAACATTGATTCCTTCATTCAAGAAGAAGCAAAGATGAGGGAGATGGCTGGTATGCCGCCTTTTGGTCGCCTTGCTTCTTTAATACTGTCTTCTCCCGATCCCGAATCATTGAGAAATTTTTCAAATGAGTTGGCGAGAAAAGGGCCTCACGGGGATGGTTTTTTAATTATGGGACCGGCTCCGGCCCCACTTTCTATGATCCGAGGGCGTCATAGGATCCGGTTTTTAATCAAATCGTTGAGGACCCAACAACTGCAGCCAATTATCAGAGGTTGGTTGAAAGGCCTTAAGATTCCAACAAATATTCGTTTGCAAATCGATATAGATCCGTACAATTTCATGTAGGACTGTGGCCAAAAAGCGGGATTTGTAAAGATTTCGTGAATTTTGCTGCAGAAACTAACCTTGGGGATATTGCTTCATGGAATTCCGTGTGCTAATAACCCCGTGCCTTGCTCAAAGGGCTACTTAAAAAAGTCCATATTGCAGGCGTTGAACGAATTTTTCTTGCGACGCGTTTTGCGTCGTTTTTTCAGGCTTGGGGAACTTTCCTTGTCAGCTGAGAATATAAAAGTTTCAGGTATCGCTGGCCGGTACGCAACAGCACTCTTTGATCTTGCTTCCGATGCGAAGCAGGTTGATGTTGTCGCTTCCGATCTGGCCACGATTAAAACCGCAATGGGGGAGAGCGCTGATCTGGCGAAGCTCGTCCGTAGTCCACTTATTAGTCGGGAAGATCAAGAAAGGGCCATGTTGGCTGTTCTTGAAAAACTCGGCATTAGTGATTTGGTTCGTCGATTCGTGGGTACGGTGGCACAAAATCGCCGTCTGATTGCCCTCGCGGATATGATTGACACTTTCAATCAATTACTTGCTGCTGAACGCGGTGAAGTAATTGCCAAAGTTGTCTCCGCTAAAAAACTGACTGCCAAGCAGATGGAGGCTCTTGAGAAAGAGCTGAAGTCTTCTATTGGTAGTGATGTTGCCATCGAAGCAGATGTTGATGAAAGTCTGATCGGTGGTCTGGTGGTTAAAGTCGGTTCGCGTATGGTCGATAGTTCGATCAGAACCAAGCTTCAAAATCTTAAGTTTGCCATGAAAGGGGTTGGGTGATGGACATCCGCGCCGCAGAAATTTCCGAAATTCTTAAACAGCAGATTGCGGGTTTTGACACGCAGGCTGAAGTTTCAGAAGTGGGTCAGGTGCTGTCCGTAGGTGACGGTGTTGCTCGTATTTATGGTCTGGATAAGATCCAGGCTGGTGAGATGGTTGAATTCCCAGGTGGTATTAAGGGCTTGGCTCTTAACCTCGAGGAAGACAACGTTGGTGCTGTGATCTTCGGTTCCGACCGGGACATTAAAGAAGGCGATACAGTTAAGCGGACTGGCGCTATCGTTGAAACCAAGGTTGGTAAAGGTCTTCTGGGACGTGTTGTTGACGGTCTGGGTAATCCGATTGACGGAAAAGGCCCAATCGAAGGCGGCGAAATGAAGCGTGTGGACGTGAAGGCGCCTGGCATTATGCCACGTAAATCCGTTCATGAGCCTATGATGACCGGCTTGAAAGCGATTGACAGCTTGGTTCCAATCGGACGTGGTCAGCGTGAATTGATCATTGGTGACCGCCAGACAGGTAAGACAGCTGTTGCTGTTGATGCGATCCTGAACCAGAAATCAGTCAATGCAACAGATGACGAAGGTAAAAAACTTTACTGCGTGTACGTTGTGGTTGGTCAGAAGCGCTCCACCGTTGCTCAGGTTGTGAAAACACTGGAAGAAAACGGTGCGATGGAATACTCCATCGTTGTTGCTGCGACTGCATCTGATCCGGCTCCTCTTCAGTATCTTGCACCATTTACTGGCTGTGCGATGGCTGAATTCTTCCGTGATAACGGTATGCACTCTTTGATCATTTATGATGATCTTTCCAAGCAAGCTGTTGCTTATCGTCAGATGTCCCTGCTGCTGCGTCGTCCTCCAGGACGTGAAGCTTACCCAGGTGACGTTTTCTATCTACATTCTCGTCTGTTGGAGCGTTCTGCGAAGCTGAACGAAGACAATGGCCTCGGTTCCATGACTGCATTGCCAGTAATTGAAACTCAAGCCGGTGACGTGTCTGCCTATATTCCAACGAACGTGATCTCCATTACTGATGGTCAGATCTTCCTGGAAACAGAACTCTTCTATCAGGGTATTCGTCCAGCGATTAACGTTGGTCTGTCTGTGTCTCGTGTGGGCTCTTCTGCTCAAACAAAAGCGATGAAACAGGTTGCGGGTACCATTAAGCTGGAACTTGCTCAGTATCGCGAAATGGCTGCTTTTGCTCAGTTCGGTTCTGATCTGGATGCTTCCACTCAGAAACTTCTGGCCCGTGGTGCACGTTTGACTGAGCTGTTGAAGCAGCCTCAGTACTCACCGCTGACTATGGAAGAACAGGTTGTAGTGATCTTCTCTGGTGTGAAAGGCTACCTTGATCGCATTGCAGTTGACCAGATTGGTTCTTACGAGAAGCAGCTGCTGACTGAAATGCATGCCAAACACCAAGATTTGATGGATGCAATCCGGGATGAGGCTGCTCTTTCTTCAGAAAATGAAGAAAAGCTGGCTGGAATTTTGGAAAGCTTCACAACTACTTTTGCGTAACCTTTGAGCTGAAAAGGGGGTAGCCTCAAATGGCGAACCTTAAAGAACTCAAAAATCGGATCACAAGCGTTACCTCAACGCAGAAAATCACCAAAGCCATGAAAATGGTTGCGGCTGCGAAACTGCGTCATGCTGAGGAAGCGGCCAATGCGGCGCGGCCATACGCTGAGAAGATGGAGGCCATGATGGTCTCCCTCGCCAGCGGTTTGGAAGGTCGTGAGGGTCCTCGGCTTCTGCAGGGGACTGGATCCGATCAACGACATGTTCTGATTGTTGCAACTGGTGAGCGTGGTCTTTGCGGTGGCTTTAACAGCTCTATTGCTAAGGCTGCAGGTCTGCGGGCAGAAAAACTACTTGCTGAAGGCAAGGATGTTAAGATCATCTGTGTTGGTAAGAAAGGCCGTGATGTTCTGAAGCGGAAGTATGGTCATCTGATCATTGATTTCGTGGATCTGTCTGGCTCAAAACGGATCGGTTTTGATGATGCAGCGCCTATCGCTCAGAAAATCCTGTCTATGTTCGATAGCGAGGAATATGACGTTTGCTCTATCTTCTATGCGAAGTTCGTATCTGTTCTGACGCAGGAAGTTACTGAGCAACAGTTGATCCCAGCATCCATTCCTGAAGCTTCTGGTGAAGAAGCTGAAAGCGAAGTGGATTACGACTATGAACCGGAAGAAGAAGAAATCCTGGCTGATCTGTTGCCACGGAACATTTCTGTTCAGGTTTATAAAGCCTTGTTGGAAAACTCTGCTTCTGAGCAGGGTGCTCGTATGACAGCGATGGATAACGCAACACGGAACGCAGGTGACATGATCGAAAAACTCACTTTGCAATATAACCGTGAGCGTCAGGCTGCGATTACAAGCGAATTGATTGAAATTATCTCTGGTGCCGAAGCGCTCTAGCACTTCGTATCGGTTTTGGAAGAATTAGGTGACCCTTTAGGGAGCATTAAAATGGCGAATAAGTCTGTCGGCAAAATTACCCAGGTGATGGGTGCCGTGGTAGACGTTCAGTTTGACGGCGATCTGCCAGCAATTCTGAACGCTCTGCATACTGAAAATAATGGTCAGCGTCTTGTGCTGGAAGTTGCGCAGCATCTGGGTGAAAATACCGTCCGGACAATCGCAATGGACGCAACAGAAGGTCTGGTCCGTGGGCAGGAAGTTCACGATACTGGTGATTCAATTCAGATGCCAGTTGGTCCGGAAACTCTTGGCCGTATCATGAACGTTGTGGGTGAGCCAGTGGACGAACGCGGTCCAATTAACGCGAAATCCTCTGCGCCGATCCATAACGAAGCTCCTGACTTTGCCGATCAGTCAACTGAAGCTGAAATCCTGGTGACAGGTATTAAGGTTGTTGACCTTCTCGCTCCTTACGCGAAGGGTGGTAAGATTGGTCTGTTCGGTGGTGCCGGTGTGGGTAAGACAGTTCTGATTATGGAGCTGATCAACAACGTTGCCATGGGCCATGGTGGTTACTCTGTGTTCGCTGGTGTCGGTGAACGGACACGTGAAGGTAACGACCTTTACTACGAAATGATCGAAGGTGGCATTATTGACACTGAAGGCGACAAATCCAAAGTGGCCCTCGTGTACGGTCAGATGAATGAGCCTCCAGGAGCGCGTGCTCGTGTTGCTCTGTCTGGTCTGACAATCGCGGAATATTTCCGTGATCAGGAAGGGCAGGACGTGTTGTTCTTCGTTGATAACATCTTCCGGTTTACACAGGCTGGTTCCGAAGTGTCCGCGCTTCTCGGTCGTATTCCATCTGCTGTGGGCTATCAGCCAACTCTGGCAACAGACATGGGTGCGCTTCAGGAACGGATTACATCCACTAACAAAGGTTCTATTACCTCTGTGCAGGCTATTTACGTGCCTGCGGATGACTTGACTGACCCTGCTCCTGCGACTTCGTTCGCTCACTTGGATGCGACAACCGTGCTGTCACGTCAGATTGCTGAGCTTGGTATTTACCCTGCTGTGGATCCGCTTGACTCAACATCACGTATGCTGGATCCAGCTGTTATTGGTGAGCGTCATTATAGTGTTGCTCGTCAGGTACAGGAAACTCTGCAAACTTATAAATCGCTTCAGGATATTATTGCTATTCTGGGTATGGACGAACTGTCCGAGGAGGATAAGCTGATCGTGGCACGTGCCCGTAAGATCCAACGTTTCCTCTCACAGCCATTCCACGTTGCTGAGGTCTTTACTGGTGCACCTGGTAAATTTGTGAAACTTGAAGACACAATCGCTGCTTTCGAAGCGATTTGTGCCGGTGAGTATGACGATCTTCCAGAAGCCGCGTTCTACATGTGCGGTGGCATTGAAGAAGTGAAAGAAAAAGCCGCTAAGCTTGCTGCTGAAGCTGCTTAATTGGAATTTGAGGAGAGCTCTAAATGGCTGATATGGTAACCATGGATTTGGTCTCACCTGAGAAGCTTTTGCTCTCAGATGCTTATGAAATGGTCGTTGTGCCGGGCGCTGAAGGTGACTTCGCCGTTATGGCCGGGCACACACCGATTACATCTTCACTGCGTCCTGGTGTGATTTCCATTTACGAAGGCGATGTTGAAAAAGATCGTATTTTTGTGAACGGTGGTTTCGTTCAGGTTGCTGAAGACAAAATGACTGTTTTGGCAGAAGAAGCAATTCATGTTGCTGACCTGGACCGTTCAAGACTCGAGCAGAAAATTAAAGATGCTGCTGAGGATGTTGAAGACGCCAAGGACGATGAAGTTCGGCGGAAGGCCCAGGAAAATAAAGAGCATCTGGAACAACTACTGGAAGCACTTGCTTAAGCGCTATCAGATGGAGTTTAAAAAGGGACCGATTTCGGTCCCTTTTTTATTGTCCCGAAGATATTGAAATTGTTGTGTAATTTGATTTTGCGCAATACTATGGTTCCATATTCTACTTATTGGTGAGGGGAAATGGTGCGGGCCATTATCGCAGGGGGCAGTGTTGCTGGTTTAGCGACAGCAAAAGCACTTTCAAACAAATTTGACGAGATCATTATCCTAGAAGCGGATAAAGAGCCTGAAACAATAGAAGCTCGAAAAGGGGTGCCGCAAGGACGTCATGTCCATGGTCTACTAAAAGGTGGCAGCGACGCTCTTACGAAGCTATTTCCAGAGCTTCCTGAAATGCTTGAAGAGTTTTCCGCTCCCACTGCAGATTTTTGTGGTGATGTTAAATGGTATCTCAATAAGAGGTTTATGCCGCGGTTTAATGGAGACCTTCCTATTCGTTTTCAATCCCGTCCGTTGCTTGAATATTGTATCCGTCACTGTGTCCAAAAACTCCCGCAAGTCACTTTCCGATACCAGACACGGGTTACTGATTATGAAACTGATCCAAGTGGTGATCAAGTCGTAGCGGTTCATATTCAAGAGATATCCGGTGAAAAGGAGCGGATCGAAGGTGATCTGTTTATTGATGCAACCGGTCGAGGCAGTAAGCTTCCAAAATGGCTTGAAGAGAAGGGATATGGAACGGTTCCTATCTCTGAAACGAGGGTTGATTTGGGGTACGCCAGCTGTTTTTTACAATTACCTCCGGATGACCAGAGAGATTGGACAAGTCTGTTAATCTATCCGACAGGCCCAGATGAGGTGAGGGGGTGTACCCTTGTAAGAGTGGAAAATGATACCTGGCTTTTAACTTTAGCCGGATATCACAAAGATCATCCGCCTTCTGATAAGCAGGGGTTTTTGGAATTCGCAAAAAACCTGCCAAGACCAGAGGTTTATGAAGCCGTCAAAGATGCCGAATTTCTATCAGATATAAGTCTCCATAAGTTTCCAAGCAGTATCAGGCGGCATTATGACAGGTTAAAACACTTTCCGCTTCGATTGATCCCTGTTGGGGATACAAATGTCAGTCTCAATCCACTTTTTGGACAAGGTATGAGTATTGCTTTTCAATCCGTTCAGAGCCTGCAGGAGAGATTAGACACCGTTGATTTGAGAAATGAAGGTGATGTTCTTATTCTCAGGAACTTCTATCTTCAAAGCCTCAATCGTATATTTAGAACTCCTTGGGATCTGGCTATGGGGCAGGATTTCAAGTATTTACAGACCACTGGAAACCCACCATTCGGTTGGAAAATCAAAAACCAGCTAAAGGCCTTGGTTTTATCCTCCTCAGCGCCGAACGTAATTGAAAGCTTCTTTAAAGTTGTTCACTTGATTGAGCCAGAAAAAGTGTTTTACCGACCTCTGAAAATGATTCAAATATTGGCTAGTGCAAGTTCTAATGACCTTAAAAAGTAATAAATAAGTATTTTCCTAATATAAAGCGTTATGTCTGGGATTTAACTATATTACTATCCCAATAGGTTAATAAATTCTGTCCATTAACCACTTATTTACTAAGTCAGACTTACTGTATCGTCGCTGTAATTAGTTCTTGGATCAAGAAATTGATAAATTTGAGTAGCACGATACTACCAAGCACAGATATTGGGGGAACAGCGATAAATCGCTTTTCTTTGCGTTTTGCGGATCCGATTTTTGAATCGGAGTATAACGATGACGCAATCGCTAAATCCTTGTCGGTAATGCGGCTGTCGCTGCTTTCCGCATTGATCATCTATGCTGGATTTTCGTTTCTTGACTATTATATCCTGGAGCACGTCTACGAGATTGCCATCACGATCCGTTTTACGACAACAATCCCGCTGATCGTTCTCGTCTATTTCCTAACGTATACTCGATTTTATCCGCGTATTGCACAGTTAGGCGCTGCAATGTGTATGCTGGTGTCAGGGTTAAGCATTATTGCCATGACGGCCATTGCTGGCGAGCCAGGCAGTTATCTCTATTATGCAGGGTTAACGCCGCTAATCATTTTCTGTTGCTGCCTACCTCCGACCCGCTTTCTTTATGCGACAAGTGTGACCATGTGCTTGATCTTGTCATATCATGTGTCAGCTCTTTGGTTGAATCCAATTCCCTTGCACATCCTGCTTTCGAATGACTTCTTCTTGCTGACTGCAGCCGGTATGGGCGTCTTTGCCGCCTATTTCCAGGAGCTGGCTCAGCGTAGGGATTTTGTGAATATGAGGATGTTGGATTCTGAACGCTTGAAGAGCGAAGACCTTGCAGATAAGGCGCAATCAGCAAACCATGCGAAATCTGAGTTCCTTGCTATTATGAGCCATGAGCTTAGAACCCCGTTGAATGCGATCATCGGTTTTTCTGAAATTTTGGAAAAAGAGATGTTTGGTCCACTGGGAACAGATCAGTACAAAGAGTACTCTCATGACATCAATACAAGTGGACAACATCTACTGAGTATTATTAATGACATTCTCGATTTGTCTAAAGCTGAAGCAGGCAAGCTGACGTTGCAGGAAGAAGAGCTTTCTCTGACCAGTGTCATCAATTCTTCCCTGAGGATTGTTCGAGACAAAGCCGTTGAGAACGGAATCAGGTTGGCTTTTGACTTACCATCCAGAGATCACATTGTCTTTGCTGATCCACGGCTGGTGGCACAGGTTTTCCTAAACGTGCTTTCAAATGCCGTGAAATTCACCCCAAGTGGCGGAAACGTTAGCATTAGCATTACTGACGAAGCAGATGGTGCGATTACTGTACATGTAATGGATACTGGCATTGGTATCGAATCTGAAAATATTGATAAGGTATTTGCCCCATTTGTTCAGATCGAAAGTAGTCTTGCACGAAACTATGAGGGCACAGGTCTGGGCTTGCCCCTTTCTAAAAACGTGATGCAGTTGCATGGGGGAAGTATCAGTCTTGATAGTCGCCTCGGAGAAGGAACGACTGCACATATTTCCTTCCCCGCAGAGAGAAATCACACGAATTCTTACCATGAGCAGCAACAGATGCTTCAAGTTGGGAATGCGTCTGCCTGATTTAAGAAGTAGGTTTTGTTACCTCAAGCACAATGCAGTGACCCGTTGAATCGACAGTCGTGTTTAAGGTCGCAGTGTCTGGAAGGCTAGAAGCCATCGCCAGCATTTGCTCCTTATTCCTGTATTCAAGCTGCCAATCAGTAATAAACTCCACCTGCCATTCGAGACTATTTGGTGAGTCATACATGCTACCAATCATCAGTGTACCGCCGGGCTTTAAATTTTGGTAGAGATCCTGTACCAAGCGTTCCGCTCTGCGATCGGTGAGATAATCAACTAAACCCACTGCATAAATTAGGTCTTGAGCTTCCAGTTTGCTGAATAAAGCACCAGCTGCAAGAAACTCCAAGAAAGTCGCGTGAAGACAATTTACGCTTGCTTTATCACCCAGACGAATTACCTCTGGATAGCTGTTCCGGTAGGCATAAGACAGGGCGTCCTGGTCCTGATCAATAAGGGTAAATTGTGTACTGACAGGTTGTTTGTGCCCTTTTAGGAAGTTGGCGACCTCCTGAGCAGGCCCACAGCCAAGACTAGCGACCTTCAATGAGTTTCCGCCAGTTTCCGCAACCTTGTTTGTCAGTTCAGCGATTTTCTGCTTTACCAGTGTCATTCGCGTTGCAATAAAGCCGCCTGTAGAAGTCCCAAGCAAATGGCAGAATTTTTCATAGGCGCTCTCCCCAATCAGGGACAGATTGTAAGCATAGTTCATGACTTCGAAATCACCAGGATACCCGAGTGGCTTTTCGTAAGAGCGCTTCCAACTTGCACCTGGAACAAGTTCAGGCGTTAGAACCTTTTCAGTATATTGCTTAGCAGCCTTGATAGCGTTGCTATCACCTTTGAGTTCGCTGACGCAGCGCATTGCTTTTTCAGAAATTTCCCACCAGCGGTTCAAGGCAATCTTTTCGCACTCAAAAATAATCTCCTGAATCTGCTCCTGCCGTCGAGCAGATTGCTGAGTGAGATTGCTTTCTACTTCGTCCAGCGTATCTCTTACTGATTTGAGGAGGTAGACGGCATCTGAAATGACCTCTTTATATTCCGCTGTAACAAGAGAGCTATTGTCAACAAGGCCCTTTTGAATACGTTGCTGGAGAGATATTTCATCATGCTTGGAGATAAGTTGTGGAATATCCAGATAACCATCTGTGAGCTCTAAAGCGATTTTTTGATGCTCGTCTTTAGACTCAACACGCCTGATCTGCCCTGTACCACTAAAAATTTCATTACTGCCAAGTTTCAGTTTCAGGGAGAGATCCCTGTTCATGTCAGCAGTCCAGATGGCCTTCGTTGGGCTTATAAAGGAAAGACCGCTCATGCTGATATCATCCAGCTCAAAAGAGCGATCTTCTAAACTGAGCTGAGGTGAAACTTCCTGCATCAGGTTTGATGCTTTAAACCGTTCTGCACGATAGAAGACCCGCTTACCCTCACCACCGGTGAGCTCTTCATAATGTTTCATTCCACTCTCACTTACTGAGCTACATATTATACCCCTGCGCGATTTCTATAATCGCGGCCCATTTCGGTAGTGAAATAAAATTTTCAACATCTAAATGCTTCCAATGGTCGCACAGTTGAAGAGCAAATTTTGAAAACTAGCCGATATGGTTAACAAACTGTTAATAAGTATAGGTAAAAATTTTTTACAAAAACAACAACTTAAATTGTTTCGGCTCCAAAAAGTGCAAGAAGTACTACATATTGTGGGGTCTGTGGATAACTTTCCCCAATATTGGCGATAAATTTAATTCTCGTTATGCGATTATTTGGGGGTCATATGTGCGAATCGAAGTGATTTACGATTCGAATATATATGTCTCGCTTAAATGGAACTATTTGGTTTACTAGGTCTGATTTGGAAGTCCACTTCCATTCTGAGAATTCTGGATGTTCTGTTTCTAAATCAATGTCCTGATCTTCACCGGTAAACCGAAAGAGAAACCAGCGTTGTTTTTGACCACGATACCGGCCCTTCCAGACTTTTCCGATCAAGTGGTCGGGAAGATCATAAGTGAGCCAGTTCGGTATTTCTTTAACAAGCTCTGCTTTGTCGGTACCGATTTCCTCCAAAAGTTCCCGCTTGGCGGCTTCCAGAGGATCCTCGCCGGGGTCAATACCACCCTGTGGCATCTGCCAATGCTCGCTCTGCATATCAATGCGTTTTCCCACAAAAATCTGGGCTTGGTCATTAATCAGCATAATCCCCGCACAGGGACGATAGGGTAGATTTTGTTGGGGTGTCATCGGATTTCCTGTCTGTTGACGGTTGCCGAAATCGGGGCCAAAACCAATCCTTTGCGGTTTAGAGTTTGCGCCCACACAGCGAGACGTTCGAGGGTGACGGGATAAGGGTAGCCAACTCCCACAGCTGTTCCGGTATAGCGCGCAATTCTTTCCAAGTCTGCAAGGCGTGCATCGATTGTCGCCCGATCCGCTTTGTTATCCAAGAAACGATTGTTAACAGAAACAGGCATGTTTATGGATGAGGCAACTCGGCTTGCTACACTTTTTGAAGATGTCCTGCCATCTAGGAACAATAAACCACGCTCGTTCAGCACATTCAAAATTGGCTCAATATCGGTTGCAGAGGACGTAAACCGAGAGCCCATTTGATTAGTGACACCTGAATAACCTGTAAATCGCCCTAGCATCCAGTCTAAACGATTTAGGTTTTCCCGATCTGTCAAACTTGTCAGCAAACTATGAGGGCCAGGATCGTTCTTAGGATATCCCATTGGCTCCATCGGGAGCTGAAGCAAAACTTCGTGGCCGGCAGCCCGAGCCTGATTGATCCAGTCTTGTAAATTTCTCGCATACGGGTTGAAGGATAAGGTTATCGCTCCTGGAAGCTTTTGGATGGCAGTTTGGGTTGCAGAAGTGCTCATGCCCATATCACTCATCACAATGGCAATCCTAGGACGATCCAACGGGTCAACGAAAGGTCGGGCATATGTCCGCCAAGGGACCTTGCCAGCGGGACTGATGATTGGCAATAAGCCAAAATCAGAACGTTTCGTCAAATCCGGATCAGGTGCAGGCGCTAACGCGATTTTTCCTCCTTCAGGAACTTTTTCAACCTCAAACTTTTTTGCGGTGTCGGGATCTACAGATGCAATCACTTGGTTTTCTTGAAGGTCTTTTTTTGTTTCTTCCGTAGCTTTCTCGCTAGACTCTTGGGAAGGTTCTGGGCTTTGGGGCTCTAGAGTTGAGGGAGCTTTTTCAGGTTCCTGAGATTTAGCGGAAGTGAGTTTATCCTCTTCATCATCAGGTTGGCCCTCAGAGATCTCTGAATTTAAACCTTCGTGGGGTGCTTCTGTGTCTTCTGCTTTCTCCTCTTCATACTTTTCGGAGGAATTTGGATCAGGAGTGTTTTCTGCAACCGTGGTTGGTTTTTGCTCTGCTTGATCTATAGATTCTACCGTAGAAGAGGGAGGAGGTGCTTCGCTGGGAACGTCTGCAGTTTCTTCAGTTGAAGGTTTCTGGTCTTCACTCTTATCTGGATTGGAGGTTGTCTCTGCCAACATTACAGGTGCAATCTCTACTATCGCAGACGGCTCTTGCGTTGTAGTGGGATTTTTATAATCGAGATATGACAGCCAGCCAGCTAGGCCAGCGATTGCGGCAAGCAGCAGCCCATAAAAAACGGGCAGCATCGAAAAACTCTCCCTGTCAGACGATACTGCCGGTTTGTCTTTTTTAAACATTGCCTGAAATGTTCACTTATTGTCCAAAGGGTTCAGAATTACTGAAAGTCCTTTTTGGCAAAAAGCGATACGCCCTTCAATAGGTCTTTTGCGCGAAGCAACTGGTAATCCTCCAAAGGCTGAGCTTCAGAAGCATCGGCTTTTTCTCCAGCCTTACCCTCTTCATCTTCGCCATTTTCCAGGTGATTGCGAAGGTCAGCTTCTGTGCGTCTTGACCGAGGCTCTAGAATTTCTAACTTAGCCTGTTCGACCTCAATATCCGGGGTAATGCCTTTGGCCTGAATTGAAATTCCGGACGGTGTGTAATAGCGCGCCGTTGTCATCCGCATGGCCCCATTACCTTGAAGGGGAACAATTGTTTGCACGGAACCTTTCCCGAAGCTCTGCGTGCCAAGGACGACAGCACGGCGGTGATCCTGAAGTGCGCCAGCAACAATTTCTGAAGCACTGGCTGAGCCACCATTAATGAGCACCACAATTGGCTTACCATCGACAACATCGTCTGGCGTTGCATTATAGCGTTGAGAGTCTTGTGGATCCCGGCCACGTGTGGAAACAATCTCGCCTTTTGTCAGAAATGCATCTGAGACAGCAATAGCCTGATCCAGCAAGCCACCAGGATTATTTCTTAGATCTACAATAATACCGCGGATTTCCTCTCCCGCTTCTTCAGATAATCGAGCAATCGTTTTACGAAGTCCGCTATCGGTTTGCTCAGTAAAACTTGAAATCCGAACATAAATTAGATTGTCATCTTCCAGGCGCCCACGAACAGACTGCACAGTGATAATTGCGCGTGTGATAGTGATTTCCAGAGGTTCTTTGAGGCCTTCCCGGCGAATGGTCAAAGAGATGTCTGTGTCCACGAGCCCGCGCATCCGTTCAACAGCTTCAGAAAGAGTGAGGCCGAGGACAGGTTCACCATCCAAATGCGTAATATAGTCACCAGCCTTTACTCCGGCAGCAGCTGCCGGTGTATCATCAATTGGTGCAACGACCTTGATGATGCCTCCTTCCATGGTGACTTCAATACCAAGTCCGCCAAATTTGCCCCGTGTCTGGATTTTCATCCCGGAATAATTTTTGGGGTTCAGATAGCTGGAATGAGGGTCAAGTGATGCCAGCATCCCGTTGATGGCTGCCTCGATCAATTTTGCGTCATCTACCTCTTCTACATAGTCTTCACGGATTTTCGCGAACACATCACCGAACAGATTCAGTTGTTTGTAGGTTTCGGAACTGGCTTCAACCTTGGTTTTGGGTGTTGTCAGGATTGCCAGCGACAAGATTATGACTGCAGCTGCCAGAAAACACGTAACAACATTTCTCATTATCCACTGACCTTTCTATAACCTGCCGCTAACCAAGGGATTGGGTTTATCGGCGATCCTTTTACTCTCAGTTCCATATATAGTGTCGGGTTGACACGATTGCCCGCATTCATTGTTCCAACAGGTTCACCGGCCAACAATAACTGTCCAACTTCGCCGTCAATCGATCCTAGACCCGCAAGGAGTGTATGATACCCTTCTCCATGGTCAATAATCAATAACAGTCCATAGTGACGAAATGGTCCAGCAAATGCAATTTGACCATCATAAGGTGAAATTACTGTGGCACCATCCCGTGTTTCAATCACAATACCATTCTTTTTCAGTCTTTCAGGTGATGAATTGTATTTAGACACAATTTTTCCACCAACTGGTAAAGGAAGTGTTCCTTTTATCTTGGAAAAAGGTTCTCCAGTTTGAATTTTCGGTAAACTTGCTGTGACCACAGGTTTGTCTTCAACTGTTTCCTTACGGGTTGGAATGGGTTTAGGAATAGGCGCAGTTGCTACTTGGCTGTTTTTTTCTTCCTTAGCCAGCGCAAGTTCCTTTGCTTTTCGCTCCTGTTCCAGTTTTCGGAGTTCTTCTTGTTTTTTGATCTCAGCTTCTATTCGTCTGCGTTCTGCGGCCAGGCGAGCTTGTTTTTCTTTTTCAAGTCGAGACAGGAGGGCTACAAGATCCTGTGCCTTAGCATTTAAAGAGGCCTGCTTTTTTTCTTCCCGGACATTTCGACTTTTTAAAGCCGCTTGAACCATCTGCTTTGCTTCTAGAAGTTCATTCAAGGCAGCTTGCTCAGTTTGACGAGATGTTCTCAACGTGGCCAATTTTTGCTGCTCTTGCAGATATTCATCCCGTAATCCTGCAAGTGTATCCAGCTGCGTGCTCAGTTCTTCAGCCTGATCTTTGAGTGAAGGGATAACAGATTTCAGTAACGTTGCTGCCCTGAGTGTATCCACCAGATTCTCGGGACTACCGATCAGGCTTCCTTCAGGTTGCCGGCTTAACTGCAACAGTGCAGACAGTGTATTGGCCAGTCCTTTATTTTGACGTGATAGCATCTGGAGGGTTTGCGACTCTACTGCGGCAATATCTTCGAGGCGTTCCTCTGTTTCCACCATTTTTTGGTCAATGCCATTAAGGCGAAGCGCAATTTGCGCTGATTTTTCTTTTAAGGCTCTAATTTCCCCAGACAGCAAATTCAGCCTTCCAGATATTTCTTCCTGACGGGAATTAGAGGCCGATAGCTGTTGGTGCAGCCTTTTCAGCTCTTGCGTTGGATCAGTTTCCGCAAGAGCGGTGCTGGCGGCGAGTGAAATTAGTCCCGTCAGCACCGACAGGCAAAGGAGAGTTTTTATTTTCTCAAGATGCTGCACGGCTCTTCAATGCCGGGGCCAAAAGAGTTTTCCCGGACATTTCATCTGGAATGTCTAGCCCCAGAACGGATAGCAATGTAGGTGCAATATCCGCAAGTGTCCCTTTTTGGAGGGACTGAGACTTGTCACCTGCAGACAGCAGAAACGGAACTAGATTTGTGGTGTGAGCAGTATGGGGCTTGTGGGTTTTGGGGTCTTTCATCATTTCAATATTGCCGTGATCGGCAGTGATGAACATAGTTCCGTCCACTTCATCCATGGCTTTGGTAAGCTCTCCAATGCATTCGTCGATGGTTTCAACCGCTTTGATGGCAGCATCCATAACACCGGTATGCCCGACCATATCTGGATTAGCAAAGTTGACAACAATCAGGTCAAATGTTTGCCCTTTAATCGCTTCCAGGAGTTTTTCTTTGACTTCCGGTGCGGACATTTCAGGCTGCAGATCATAGGTTGCAACTTTTGGGCTTGGAATCAGAATACGTTCTTCACCTTCATACACTTGCTCTTCCCCCCCATTCAGAAAGAAGGTCACATGTGCATATTTTTCTGTCTCAGCTATTCGTAGCTGGGTCATTCCAGCTTTGGAGACAACTTCGCCAAGGGTGTTTTTGACCTCTACTGGCGGGAATAAAGCAGGAATAACTTCCGCCAGCTTAGCGGAATATTCGACCATTCCCAACACCATAGACAATTTAGCCTGGGTTTTACGATCGAACCCATCAAATGTTGGATCCGTAACAGCTGTTAAGAGTTGCCGAGCCCGGTCTGCGCGGAAGTTTGCTGCTAAAAACGCATCACCATCTTTAATCCCAGCGTATCCTGATGAAATACGAGGTTTCAGAAATTCATCATTTTCATCATTTTCGTAAGCTGAGGAAAGCATCTCTGGTGAGAGGTCTTCAATAGTTCCTTCTGCATGGAACATGGCGTTGTAGGCAAGAGAGACACGGTCCCAGTTGTTGTCCCGGTCCATTGCAAAATATCGTCCGCAAAGGGTGGCGAGTGAGGCATGCTCGAGCTTGCCCAGCTCATTCTGGACGGTTTCGAGAAAACCAGCGCCGCTCGTTGGTGGAGTGTCCCGTCCATCCATAAATCCATGGATAGCAACTTTAATGCCTGCATCGTCAAGTATGCTGGCCAGGGCGAGTATGTGATCTTGATGGGAGTGTACACCACCCGGTGACAGGAGCCCGGCAATATGGCAGGTGCCGCCTGTTTCTTTCAGTTTGGCAATCAGCTCAAGAAGCTTAGGGTTTTCAGCCAGAGCCCCTGATTGAATATCCGAATTGATACGCGGGAGATCTTGAAGAATGACGCGTCCACTACCGATGGTCATATGGCCGACTTCTGAATTCCCCATCTGTCCTTCAGGTAGACCCACATCAAGGCCAGATGTTCCCAGAAAGCTCATTGGGCAATCTTTCACAAATTGGTCCCAGTTGGGCGTATTTCCTTGTGCAATTGCGTTATCGACCTTGGATTTACTGTATCCCCAACCGTCGAGAATGCATAAAAGAACCAGTTTTTTCATGGTAGCCGTCAAGTTATTCATCATCGTCTGATTTATATAGTCAGAGTTTATAAAATTCCATTAATTTCAAGCAATTGATCCAGAATAGATCATGCTCTGTGATAAGGATGATTGCTTTGAATGGAGTAGGCTCTGTAGATTTGTTCTGCGAGCAATCCCCGAACCATTAAATGCGGCCAGGTCATTTTACCCAAAGATAAAAGCCGGTCTGCTGTATCAAGTGTGTTCTTTGCATGTCCATCAGCTCCTCCAATTAGAAAGGCGACATCTTGGACGCCATCAGTTGCGAAATCCGCCAAAAGCTTAGCAAATTCAACGCTTGAAAGCTCTCGACCTTTTTCATGGAGTACTATTTTTTTGGCCTGTGCTGGGATTGCTTTCATAAGTAATTCCGCTTCACGGGTTTTCAGTTTATCCCCTTTCAGCGGTTTTTTTTCCTCAACCTCTTTGAGTGTCAGATCCCATGGGGTTCGGCTGGCATATTCCGTAAAAAGCTCCTGCAGCGGGCCACCCTTGAAGCGGCCCACGCTTGCGATTGTCAGGCGCATTCTCTACTCTCCTGCCGGGGACGCCAAAGCGTCCGCCTGACTAACTGATCATTTCACTCGCAGCCATCGGTGCCCAGATTTTCTCGAGATTATAAAATTCCCGAACTTCCGGACGGAACAGATGAACAATGACGTCGCCGGCATCGACCAGAACCCAGTCACAATTCGCCTGGCCCTCAATTTGGGCGATACCAAAACCAGCTTCCTTGATGCGATCTTTCAAATGATCAGCCATGGCACCAACTTGGCGGGTTGAACGGCCATTTGCGATGATCATGTAATCTGCGAAGGAGGTTTTGCCTGCAAGGTCAATAAGAACTACGTCTTCCGCTTTGTCGTCCTCCAGGCAATTCTGGACAAGGTCGCGGAGATTAGAAGGTACAGTTGTTGAAACGCTCATTTAATGTCTACTTAACTCCCGTATTGGGTTGGGTCTAACAAATATAATGTGGTTATTTTTCAGCTTAAGAGCAAGCTTTTCCTGCATTTGTTGCAGTTTTTCTTATATAGCTACTACTCAACTTATGTTTAGTGTGTGTGACAAAGATCCATGATGGGGTGGATTGATTGGCAAAATTTGGGGTAGGCCGCCCCCAGCTTGCGGCATATTTTCGACAATGCCGATATCGGTGTGCCGCTTTTCCGTTGAGAGCCTGATACGTGTAACCTGGCCGGTCAAACACCGCGATAGGGCATGACTTGAAAATGCTATGCCATTGATGCCATTTAGGAATCTGCTGCAAGTTATCAGCACCCATAAGCCAAACAAACGTGATGTCCGGATAGCATCGTTTCAAGGCTTGAAGGGTTTTTGCTGTATAAGTTTGCCCAACTTTTTGTTCAAAATCGGAAACTTTAATTCGGTGATCTTTGATCAGCTTTTGCGCATTATGCAGGCGCGTTTCATAGCCCGCTGTTTCTGCACCCGATTTCAACGGATTTTGCGGAGAGACAAGCCACCAAACCTCATCCAGCCCAAGAGCTGTGAGGGCAATTTTGCTGATATAAAGATGTCCTTCGTGGGCGGGGTTAAATGACCCGCCCAGAAGTCCTATTTTGCGTTTATTTGACACAGTTACTTTTTCGAATGTGGTATTCCTCGAGTAGTCCCATCGCCGATAACCTTATATTTAAAGGTTGTCAGTTGTTCCACTCCGACAGGTCCACGAGCGTGCATTTTGCCAGTACTGATACCGATTTCAGCCCCCATACCAAATTCACCACCATCCGCAAACTGGGTGGAGGCGTTACGTACAACAATCGCACTATTCACCTCGTTTAGAAATTGGGTGGCTACTGCGTCGTTTTCAGTAATGATACAGTCAGTGTGGTGAGAACCATAAGTTTCGATATGATGCATGGCTTCTTCGAGACCAGAGACAACTCTTACAGAAAGGATTTTGTCCAGATACTCTGTCTTCCAGTCTTCTTCTGTCGCCTTTTTAACTCTTTCGTCCATGGATTGAATAATATCATCACCACGAATTTCGCATCCGGATTTCAGTAGTTCTTCAATGATGCTGGGAGCAAAAGTGAATGCTACATCTTCATGAATTAATAAAGTTTCCAACGCACCACAAATACCAGTCCGCCGCAATTTAGCGTCCCAAATCACGTCTAACGCTTTTTTTGGATCAGCTTCTTTATCTAAATATATATGTACCAGGCCGTCTAGGTGTGAGAAAACGGGGATCTTACTTTCTCTCTGAATACGCTCAATCAGGCCACGCCCACCTCTGGGTACAATGACATCAACTGTATCTGTCATGGTCAATAATTTGCCCACAGCGGCCCTATCCGTGGTCGGAATAAGCTGGATGCAGTTTGGATCTAGCCCGGCTTCTTTAAGTCCGTTCTGAAGGCATCCCAGTATGGCTCGGCTAGAATGAAAGCTATCGGACCCACCGCGCAAAATACAGGCGTTGCCGGATTTCAAGCATAATGCGCCTGCATCTGCTGTTACGTTTGGTCGGGATTCGTAAATAATCCCAATAACGCCGAGAGGAACGCGGACGCGCTCAATCGTGAGGTCACGATTGCGAGGGGTCAGATTTGCAATGACTTCACCGACAGGGTCGTTCAATTTTGCGATATCCTCCAATCCATCTGCCATAGCTTTTATTCGATCTTTATCCAGCTTCAGGCGATCTTTGTAAGAGTCCTTATAATCCGGACGTTGATTGACAGCATCCATGTCTTTGCTGTTTTCTTCCATGATATGCTGTGTATTTTCTATGAGTGATCTGGCCGCGGCTTTTAATGCTGCGTTTTTTTGTTCGGTCGGAGCATTCGCTAGCTGTTGGGAAGCAGCCTTGGCGCGCTGCCCCATTTCATTCATGATCGCTTCAATATCTTTAGTTTCGGAAGGACACATCTTTTTAATCCCTATACTTCATACTAGTTACTTTAATGCGAGTTCGTCGCGATGAATCATCTCATCCCGACCCGCGTAACCCAGTATGCTGACAATTTCGCTACTTTTCTGGCCGATGATGAGCTCAGCATCCTTGGATGAGTAAGCAGTCAGGCCATGGCCTAGCTCCTTACCCTGGCTATTGATGAGGGTGACAAGGTCGCCCCGTTCAAACTCTCCTTGAATTGCCGACACACCAGCAGGTAGTAAACTTTTTCCTTTTTGCAGCGCCTTTTCTGCGCCGCTATCGATAATTAATGCTCCTTGGCTTCCTAAACTGCCTGCAATCCACTTTTTGCGAGCATTTCTGGGAGTGTCCTTTGCAAGAAAACAGGAAAAACGGGATTCTCCTGTTTTTATCTTACTGAGAGGATTGTTCACCTTGCCACTTGTGATGAGCATATTACACCCGGCAGAGACTGCAATTTCAGCGGCTTGAAGTTTTGTGATCATACCGCCGCTGCCAAAAGCCGTTTGGACGCCACCACCCATGGCCATAATTTTTTCAGTCAGTTCAGGGATTTTTGCGATGAATTCCGCATTGGGATCTTTAGAGGGGTCGGCCGTATACAGCCCATCAATATCACTTAAGAGGATCAGACAATCGGCGCCCATCATTTGGGCAACACGGGCGCCCAGGCGATCGTTATCACCATAACGAATTTCGCTGGTCGCGACAGTGTCGTTTTCATTGATGACGGGGATAACCCCTAAATTGAGAAGTGTCGATAATGTGCTTCGTGCGTTCAGGTATTTGCGGCGCTCTTCTGTGTCTCCAAGGGTCAGGAGGATTTGCGCAATTTTAAGATCGTGGTCACCTAGGATCTCTTGATAGGCATGGGCAAGATGGATTTGGCCCGTGGCTGCTGCTGCCTGACTTTCTTCGAGTTTTAGCCTGCCTTTTTTTAAGCCAAGAATTCTGCGGCCAATGGCAATAGAACCCGAGGAGACGATCAGGACTTCTTGACCATTGGAACGAAGTTCTTGGATGTCCTCAGCAAGGGCTGTTAGCCAATCGCGGCGAAGCATCCCCGTCTTTTCATTGACTAAAAGAGCTGAGCCGATTTTGATAACAATACGTTTTGCCTTGGTAAACCTGTCAATTAAGGCTGCCATTTTTCTTCTTCTTCTCCGGCGTCCTGCCGCTCCTGCTGAACGAGTTCAGCCTTTTCTTCCGCTTTGGATTTTTGAACAATATCCAAGAGCTCAAAAAGGAGGCTTTCTACATTATCACCCGTTGCAGCTGAAATCGTCAGCACTTTTTTTCCAGACACTTTTTCAAGTGCAGCGACTTTCTCCTCAATTTCTTCATCGAGGAGGGCGTCGATTTTATTTAGGACAATGATTTCATCCTTTTTGGCGAGATTATCATCATAAGCTGCCAATTCATTCCGGATGGTTTTATATGGTTCGATCACATCTTCCGCGGTTCCATCAATCAGATGAAGGAGAACACGGCAACGTTCAACATGACCCAAAAATCGATGCCCAAGACCTACACCTTCAGAGGCTCCCTCAATGAGGCCAGGGATATCGGCAAGAACGAATTCTTTGCCGCCAGCACCAACAACACCCAGTTGAGGAACCAGCGTTGTAAAAGGATAATCCGCAATTTTGGGTTTAGCGCGACTAGTTACGCTTAGGAAAGTCGATTTTCCAGCGTTAGGAAGTCCTACCAGACCAACATCTGCAATCAATTTCAGGCGCAACCAGATCCAGCGTTCTTCCCCAGGCCAACCGGGTTCGAATTTGCGAGGCGCCCTGTTTGTTGAAGTCTTAAAGGCCGCATTGCCTCGGCCGCCATCACCCCCAGTGCATAGAACACGGGATTGCCCGACTTCGGTCATGTCACAAATCAGGGTCTCGTTATCTTCTTCTAGAACTTGGGTTCCAACGGGGACTTTGAGGATCACATCTGGCGCAGCCGCACCTGTTCTGTCTCGGCCCATCCCATGACCGCCATTCTTAGCCTTAAAATGTTGCTGATAGCGATAGTCAATCAGAGTGTTTAAGCCATCCACGCATTCAACAATGACAGAGCCACCTCGGCCGCCGTTGCCACCATCGGGACCACCAAATTCAATGTATTTTTCACGCCGGAAACTCAGTGAGCCTGGCCCACCGTTCCCTGACTTTAAATAGATTTTTGCCTGATCCAGAAATTTCATGACTTTGCCACCGGTCGAATAAGCGGAAGTTTGCTTGTTTTTTCCAAAAGAAAAAGGGGAATGGTTGGACCATTCCCCTTCTAAATCTCGTTTGTATCGTATTGGGAGACTTAAGCCTGACCGTCTACGGATACATAGATCTTACCGCCACTTTTCTTGGTAAATTTCACTTTACCGTCAGTAACGGCGAAGATGGTGTGATCCTTGCCCATGCCAACGTTCTCACCCGGGTGCCATTTGGTGCCCCGTTGGCGAAGAATGATGTTGCCCGGGATTACGGCTTCACCACCGAATTTTTTAATGCCGAGACGACGACCCGCTGAGTCGCGACCGTTACGGGATGAACCGCCAGCTTTCTTATGTGCCATCTAGTCTACTCCTCGCTTTTGTCAGCAGCTTCCTTTTTAGGAGCTGCTTTCTTAGCTGCTGCTTCCTTAGGAGCTGCCTTTTTGGCACCGCCCTTAGCAGAGATTTCTGTAATTCTCAGAACTGTCTGGTCCTGTTTGTGGCCAGCTTTACGACGGTAATTCTGGCGACGTTTTTTCTTGAAGACAACGATTTTGTCTGCGCGGCTCTGTTCCAGCAAAGTTGCAGAAACAGTTGCACCTTCAACAACAGGCGCACCTACTGTCAGGGCACCGTCGTCTCCGGCAACTGCCAGAACCTGGTCAAGAGTTACGGTGTCGCCGGCTTCTCCTGCCAGGCGCTCTACCTTAATAACATCGTCTTTGGCGACTTTGTACTGTTTGCCGCCGGTTTTGATCACTGCAAACATGGCTGATCCGTTTCGAACATAATGAAAGGGCGCAAAGACTCATTACTCTGCGCACCGCAATTGAAGGCCGCAATATATCTATCGACTGACTCAAGTCAACAGGATTCAATGCGGGTGATGAAGATTTTTGCATTTTTATGAATAATTGCCTGAGAACATCACCTTTGAGCAGAAAAACACTGTCTGCACATATCGCAGAAATGGCGGAAAAGGGCTGAAGATCATGTTTAATTTGGTTTGGTGATGGCTTGGAAGGTGATTTTTCTCCGAATTGAACAGAATCGAGTTCCCTGCTAAATCTTGAGTGAGGAAAATCTCCTGGAAAAGAAGAATAACAACGAAGAGGAGCCGAAATTGAGCTCGAAAACACCAACAGAGGATCGATATGATCCCTTTTCGAACCCGCTCGTGGAAACAAAAGGGTTTGAGGATTTAAAGATCGGTGACAAGTTCCCCATCCCCTCCAGAACCATCGGAGATGCAAATTTTGCAGCCTTTCAGCTGGCTTCAGGAGATAATCACCCCATTCACTACGACGAAGAGTACTGCAAGGCACTTGGGTATTCAGGAATGCTTGCCCATGGCTTCCAGGTGCTGATTCAGGCAACCCCTGGTGCAGGTTTGTTTCCACATGTGATGGGTGATTGCATGATCGGTTTTATCGAGCAATCCAGCAAGTTTCTAAAACCTCTGATTAGTGGGGATACGGTTTATCCCATGCTGGAAGTGGTGGATTTGAAGAAACAATCTAAAACAGGTGTGATTACCCTGAAGGCAACTGTTCATAATCAACGGAACGAACTTCTCATGGAAGGGGAGCAGAAGTTCCTTGTAAAACTGAAGAAGTAATCTCTGTGGATATGGGAAGCCGGCAGGAGCCGGCTTCCTGCTAATTACCCTTACGGCCTCACACCAAAGCTGGGTCGCCCCGTCTTACGAAGGGGGGCCGCCAGATCCACAAATTCACATAGAAGTTTCCTCGTATCTCTTGGATCGATGATCTCTTCGACCATGAATCTTTCAGCAGTGCGAAAGGGAGATTTCAATTTATTCAGGCGATCTTCTATTTCCTGAAGTTTTGCCTCTGGGTCATCTGCGGCTTCTATCTCGGACTTGTAGGCGGCCTCCAGCCCACCAGCGATTGGAAGCGAACCCCAGTCTCCTGAGGGCCATGCATATCGAAGATTAAACCGGGATGAATTCATGTGAGCAGCGCCCGCAACTCCATAGGTTTTTCGAATAATAATTGTGCACCAGGGGACAGTCGCCTGAAAGACGGCCGTCATAGCCCTGACCCCATGACGAATTGTAGCTTGCTCTTCAGCTTCTCTTCCTACTAAGAATCCCGGGATATCGACGAGATGAACAACAGGAAGATGAAAGGTCTCTGCCAAATCGACGAAGCGAAGCACTTTGTCGGCGGCATCAGATGTCCAAGCGCCTGCATAATGATATGGATCGCTTGCCATTAAGGCGACTGGCCAACCGTCAAGTCTGGCAAATCCAGTGATTACAGATCGACCCCATTTGGCCCCCATCTCAAAAAAGCTATCTTTGTCGACAAGGCTTTTGATGATTTTCCGCATCTTATAGACTTGGCGGGGATTACGTGGAATAGCTTCGATCAGCCAATCATCACGTCGCTCTGGATCATCAATCGGGTCTGTTCTCTCTGGCAGTTCGTAAACGGATTGCGGAAGGTAAGACAAAAAGCGAGCTGCCATATCGAACGCTTCCTGTTCAGACTTTGCTTCGTCGTCGACAGCCCCGTTTCGGGTATGGATGTTCGACCCGCCCAGTTCATTCTTATCCAGTTTCTCGCCAACGCGGGCAACAACTGGCGGGCCAGCTACAAACATCTGAGAGGTTTCTTTGACCATTACCGAATAATGACTGGCAGCGACCCGTGCGGCCCCAAGGCCTGCAGTTGATCCAAGGGCGAGGCCAACGACCGGAACTGTTGAGAGATTATCCACTACATGTTCCCAGCCACGGACTGCGGGTATGTAGGTGCGTCCATCTGTTTCAATATTTTTTACGGATCCGCCACCGCCGGTTCCATCAACGAGACGAACCAAGGGCAGTTGTAACTGGTTGGCCATCATTTCCACATGAATGAGCTTTTCCCGGATCCCGGCGTCATTGGCACCGCCCCTCACCGTGAAATCATCTCCAGCAACGACCACTTTTCGGCCATTGACCTTGCCGCGCCCCGTAATCAGGTTGGCGGCCATCATGGATTCTATTTCACCATTTTCGTCATATTCGACTTTTCCTGTGACAGAGCCAATCTCAGTGAAGCTGTCTTCATCAAGAAACTTGCTGATCCGATCCCGAACTGTAAGTTTACCGTTGTTAATGTGGCGGGCGACTTTTTCAGGTCCGCCCATTTCCTTTGCGTAAGCCTGGCGACGGCGTAGTTCTTCTATTTCTTTTTCCCAGGACATGATGATCCTCCCCTTTTTATTATTTTTGTTTAATGAAAAGAGTAGGGGAGGATGATTGGGAATGCGAGTGAAATTTACCTCATGTAGATCTAGGCTTTGACCTTTTCGCTTTTTGGGTCATAGAAAGGCGCCAGGGAGGCTTCCACCGGATACCTTTTCCCTGCAATTTCCAATTCAAATGTGCTGGAAAGTATTTTTTCTCTATCTAGATTGTCACCGCGAACGTAACCCATTCCGATAGAAGCGCCATAAACATGGGAATAGGCACCAGACGATATGTAGCCGACATATTCACCATCGCGAACGATGGGTTCGTTATGATAAAGCATGGCATCTGGGTCTTTCAGTTTGAACTGCACCAGTTTTTTGGAAATGCCGGTTTTCTTTTGCCGAAGCAATGCTTTGCGACCGATAAAGCCGCCGGGCTTGTCCCATTTGACTGTAAATCCAAGCCCAGCCTCCAAAGGCGTGTCTTCATCAGTGATATCATGTCCCCAATGTCGATAGGCTTTTTCAAGTCGTAGAGAGTCCATGGCGTGGTAGCCTGCGTGGACCAGCCCAAACTCCGGCCCGGCCTCGACAATGCAATCATAAACGTTTTGAGTGAATTCAGACGGGATATAAAGTTCCCAGCCAAGTTCTCCAACATACGTAATCCGGCTTGCCATAACCCGTGCATAACCAAGATCGATTTCCTGCATTGTTGCAAAGGGGAACGCTTCATTGGAAAAGTTGTCTGGTGATAATTTACTCAGCAGTGCCCGTGAATTGGGGCCCATTAGTCCCAAAACAGAGTAGGCTGAGGTAACGTCTGTTGCGACAACATGCTCATCCTCCTGAATATGACGTTTGAGCCAGTCGAGATCTCTGACTTGGGTGCCACAACTGGTGAAAACCATAAATTCTGTTTTGCTTAGCCGTGTTACGGTCAGGTCTGCCTCAATCCCACCTCGATCGTTGAGCCATTGTGTATAGACCAGCTTGCCTGGCTCAACTGACACATCATTGGTCGAAAGACGATTGAGCAGTTTTTCTGCATCCCGGCCTTCTACTCTGTATTTGGCAAAGGAGGACTGGTCAAAAAGCCCAACGGTTTCGCGGACAGCCAAATGCTCTGCTTTAGAGTTCTCGAACCAGTTTTGCTTTCCATAACTATATTCGTAGCTTGCTGATTGACCTTCATTCGTATACCAGTTAGGTCGCTCCCAGCCTGCATTGACCCCAAAACAGGCGCCTGCTTTTTCCAACCGGTCATGTAGTGGGGATTTTCTAACGTTTCTGGAGGTTGCTGGTTGGCGATAGGGCCAATGCATTTCATACAGCAGTCCCAAGGTTTCGACAGTCCGGTCATATAAATAGGCTCTGTTTTTTTGGAATGGCATCATCCGGCGTACATCTACATCCCAAAGATCCATTGGCGGTTCACCATTCTTGATCCAGTCAGCGAGGACTTTGCCAGCACCGCCAGCAGACTGAATGCCGATAGAGTTAAATCCACTGGCGATAAAGAGGTTTTCGATTTCTGGGCTCTGACCAAGCATATAGCGGTCGTCCGGCGTAAAGCTCTCTGGCCCATTAAACCAGGTGTGGATACCTGTTTCCTCAAGCGCTGGTATGCGTTTCATGGCGTTCAGTAAGAAGGGTTCAAAATGATCCAGATCTGGTGGGAGTTCGTCAAAACTGAAATCTTCTGGAATCCCATTATGTCCCCAAGGTTTTGCAACGGGCTCAAACGATCCGATGAGCAGTTTGCCTGCATCCTCTTTAATATAGATGTTATGATCTGGATCGCGCAGCGTTGAAAAAGTCTTGTCCACGCCATCCATGGCTTCTGTCACGACGTAAAAATGCTCTGCTGCATGAAGGGGGACGGTTACCCCAATGGAGGCGGCCAATTCTCTTGACCACATGCCACCACTTAAGACAACGATGCGCGCCTTAATTGATCCTTGGTCCGTTTGAACACTTGTGATCTTACCATCTTCTTTTAGGATGGAGGTGACAGTTACGCCTTCATGGATCTTGGCGCCGTTTTGGCGGGCCGCTGCCGCCATTGCTCTTGTTGTATCGATTGGATTGGTTTGTCCATCGCTGGGCAAAAATAGTCCTCCCACGACGTCATCAATGTTGATAAGAGAGCAGCGCTCTTTAATAGCTTCTGGCGAAAACCGGATGCATTCGAGGCCAAGATTGCGGGCCATGTCCGCCCCTCGCAACATTTCTTCCCAGCGTGCCTCTGTGGTGGCGACACCAATTGATCCATTTTGCCGAAACCCGGTGGCAAACCCACTGATGGATTCTAGATCTTTATAGAGGTCACTGGTGTATTGGGCTAACCTGGTCATGTTGCTGGTTGCTCTGAGCTGTCCAACCAATCCAGCAGCGTGCCAAGTTGTTCCGCATGTTAGCTCCCTGCGTTCAAGTAGATGAACATCACGAAAACCAAGTTGAGTAAGATGATACGCCGTTGAGCAGCCAATTACGCCGCCGCCAATGATAACAATTTCGGTTTCTTGTGGTAGTTGGATATTTCGTGACACTCAGTATCTCCTAGAATGTGGGAGGTGTAATCACCCAGGCAACAATTGTGTTTGTCTCTCCTGGGTTCTTACAATGGTGTTTCCCGCCCCGAGGAAGAGAAAAACTGTCCCCTTCCTTAAGCAAGAAAGTCTCGTCTTCTATCTTCAACTCCAACGATCCTGAGAGGATTAGACCTGCCTCATCCCCAACACGTTGGCGGCCATCCTCGCCAGTTTCGGCGCCAGGCATATAAGTTGTGAGGAGAAATTCCAGCGGACCAGATAGATTTGGTGATAGCAGCTCCTCCGTCAGACCAGCACTTTGCATCTGGAGGATGCGCCGATTGTCTTTTCGAACAATCCACATGCTTTCCTTTTCAGGAGCTTTCGCCTGCCCTTCGAAAAACCAGTTCAATTCTACATCAAGTGCCAGAGCAATTTCTTGCAGGACCGGCACCGTGACGGCCGATATACCACGTTCAATCTCACTGATATTGCCTATGGATCTATTGGTGCGTTCCGCTAGATCGCTGATCGTAATTCTTTTGGCCTTTCTTAGATCACGGATCTGCGCTCCAAGTGCTTTGGGATCGTATGATTTCTTTTCTGTACTTTTGACTTTGGGCATATTTCTAACCGATATTTTCACAAAAATGAAAATTTTAAAAATTATTTCATCTAAATGTTTGTGATGCAATAAGATTCTTTATCTTTATGGGCAGATGAACTGACCCGTAATTACTTTGTTTTCTTCTTCAATGGGTTTACCATTGTCCTCATGACTGAAGCTGAACTAATTGAGCGGGCCCAAAATTTATGGGTCTTTATCCAAACAGCAATTCTGACCATTGAATTTGCAGTACAATTTATAGCTGTTGTACTTGGTTACCTGATCGCCCGCTTCTTACGTCCACGTGTATTGGAAGCTGTTCGGTCTGCTGCCCAAAAAGTAAAGCTGCCTTTGATGGGGCGTATCTCACCGGTACTTCAATCTGTTTCTTTGCCGCTGCTTTGGCTTACAATCCAGTTTTTAGTCTTGGCGGCTATTCAGGGGGCGGGACATCCGTCTTATCTGTTAAGTGTAACTTGTTCCCTGCTGAGTGCCTGGGTCTTCATTCAGATTTTAACACGTCTTATGCAGAATACGGCCTGGGCGCGCCTCGTTGCCTTCTGTATATGGACAATTGCCGCACTTAACATCTTGGGTTTCTTGACCCCAACACTTGAGTTTTTAGACAGTATGTCTTTCAGCTTTGGCGAAGCCAATATCTCCATGCTGAAAATCGCTAAAGGGTTAGTTGCTGCGATTATTGTCTTTTGGATTTCTTTGGGTCTTTCAAAATTTGCGGAAGCCCGAATTCAAAAGACTAGCGCTTTAACACCCTCTGTGCAGGTGTTGCTTGCCAAGCTGATCCGTGTTGGCCTGATAGCTGCGGCTATATTGATCGTGTTGTCTAATTCAGGAATTAATATCACAGCTTTCGCGGTCTTCAGTGGTGCGCTCGGTGTTGGTATCGGTTTTGGTTTGCAGAAAGTGGTCTCCAACTTAATTAGTGGTGTGATTCTATTGCTGGATAGAAGCATCAAGCCTGGCGATGTTATCGAGGTTGGAGAGTCATATGGTAGGGTCCATTCGATGGGCGCACGATATGCGTCGGTCATTACCCGTGACGCTTCGGAATATTTGATCCCTAACGAGGATTTGATCACTCAGCAGGTTATCAATTGGTCCTATAGTTCCAAAAATATTCGACTTAAGGCTCCGATAGGAGTTGCCTACTCTTCCGATATCCCGGAAGTGATTAAAATCGTAGAGGAAGTTGCGGTCACAGTTGATCGAGTTTTGAAAAATCCCGCTCCCAGATGCTTGATGCGTGGTTTCGGTGATAACGCCATTGATTTAGAGCTTCGCTTTTGGATCGCAGATCCTGAGCAAGGCTGTGCAAATGTAACCAGCGCGGTTCTTGTTGAAATCTGGAAGGCGTTCAAAGAACATAACGTAGATATTCCCTTTCCGCAGAGAGATATTCGCGTTGAGATGGTTGAGAGCAATCATCCGCAGGCTTTGGGCGCAGCCATTCCAAATGATCAAGCTGCTCCCCTCGAGAAGAACTAGGCCGTTTAGTATTTACCCTCCCTTATTAATGTAATAACATAACATTAAATTAAGTTGAGGTGATATCAATGTATCAACGTCATGAGCATGCCCACTGCATCAAAGACGCTATCCAGACTGCGACAGATATTTGTGAAGAACGGGGATTACGATTTACTGATCTGAGGCGGCACGTACTGGAGCTTGTATGGGAAAATCATGGTTCGGTAAAAGCCTATGATCTTTTGGATAGGCTTGGAGAAGACTATAGTGCTAAGCCACCTACCGTCTATCGAGCGCTGGAATTTCTGCAAGAAAATGGATTGGTTCACAAAATCAATAGTCTGAACGCTTATGTTGGTTGTAGTCACCCTTTAAAGCACCGTGACTGCTTTTTTTTAATTTGTGACAACTGTAAGGAAGTTCAGGAATGTTGTGCTGGAGAAGTGGCGGATGCTCTGAGGGATATGGTGAAGAAACAAGGTTTTCTGCCTCACCATACAACAGTTGAGATTGAGGGTATCTGCCAGGACTGTCGGTCGGCGGAGTGAGTGGATAATATGTCAAATCTCATAACTGCGGAAAATATTCAGGTTTTCCGGGATGGAAGAGCCGTCTTGAACGACGTTTCCCTCACCATAGGTCGCAACGATTTCATCACCATAATCGGGCCAAATGGTGCTGGTAAATCTATGTTGTTGAAATGCATGATGGGGTTTTATGCTCCAGACCGCGGAAAAGTTACCCGGGCAGACGATTTGAAGGTGGGCTATGTTCCTCAGCGTCTGATCGCAGATAATTCTATCCCTATATCAGTGAAGCGCTTTTTGAATCTGAGAACTTTTGCTTCTCGCAAGGAGCAGCAGGCTGTTATTGAAGAGACCAACATTGGTCAATTTCTGAATAGTCCTCTTTCTGTTTTGTCTGGTGGTGAATTGCAGCGTGTGTTGCTGGCCAGAGCATTATTGAATAAGCCAAATCTATTAGTCTTGGACGAACCTGCACAAAATTTGGATGTGCAGGGCCAGCTTTTTTTCTACAAACTCATAGAGAAGATCTACCGCGAGCAAGGGATTAGTGTCCTGATGGTGTCCCATGATTTGCATCTTGTGATGTCCGCAACGCGCAATGTGCTTTGCCTGTCCGGGGAGGTTTGTTGTTACGGAGAGCCAAGCTCGGTTGCCAAGGATCCAGCCTTTGTCTCTCTTTTTGGCGAGGATCTTGCGAATATGATGGCAAGCTACCACCACCATGATCATGGGCATGTACACGATCATAAGCACATACATGGAAATCATCTCCAGTTAGACAAAGATACTCAAAAGGATCACCTCCATAATGCTGGATGATTTTCTAACACGTGCGCTTATTGCAGGCGCAGGTATTGCCGTGGTTGCAGGCCCGCTTGGATGCTTTGTTGTGTGGCGGCGGATGGCTTACTTTGGCGACAGTCTTGCGCACAGTGCTCTTTTGGGAGTGGCGCTTGGGCTACTGCTGGGTTTGAGCAACAATGTTGGGACGATGGTAACCTGTGGTCTTTTTGCGTTGTTATTGTTGTCTCTGCAGCAAACTAAACTTCTGGCGACGGATACCCTCCTCGGTATTTTGGCGCATGCGGCTTTGTCCATCGGGATGGTGGTCTTGAGTTTTGTTGAAAATCGGCAATTTGATCTGCACGCCTATTTGTTTGGTGACATTTTGACGGTTACCCTAACGGACATCTATTGGATATATGGTGGTGGAATACTGGTTGTGGCTTTTTTGCTCTTCAATTGGGTGTCTCTGACATTAATGACGTTGCATGAGGATCTCGCACGGGCAGAAGGCGTGAAAACATTTTGGGTCAACTTAATATTGGTCATGTTGATGACCATTGTTGTAGCGGTTTCTATCCGGATTGTCGGTATTTTGTTGATTACCTCACTGCTAATTATCCCTGCTGCGACGTCTCGTCAGCTGGTCCGAAGCCCTGAAATGATGGCTGTGTTTGCTTCATTAATTGGATTAGTTTCAGTCATGGCAGGCATAATTGGATCTGCTAGTTTTGATACACCGACAGGGCCCTCTATTGTTACATCTGCAACAGCCATTTTTATCATTATTGCGCCTGTAGCCGTTCTGATAAGGCAAGTGAAACAACGACGCCGAGATTTGTTTACTTGAATTGTATGCTTCGATAAGCTCCCGGGAAAGGGAGAATAAAATGATCAATGAAACTTTAGAAAAATGGCATGGCTTGCTCGAGACCAAAGATGTTCGGGGGTTAAAAGAGCTGTTGCATGAAGACGCTATTTTTCATTCGCCAGTCGTCCACACTCCTCAGCAAGGTCAGAAACTAACTCAAATGTATTTAGGGGCTGCTTTTCAGGTCTTGGGCGGTGAAAACTTTAAATACCTGAGGGAGGTTGTTGATGGCAATCACGCTGTGCTGGAGTTTCAAACAGAGATCGACGGTATTGAAATCAATGGCGTTGATATGATTACGTGCGACGATCAAGGTCTTATTACTGATTTTAAAGTGATGGTCAGGCCTTTAAAAGCCATCAATCTTTTACATGCGAAAATGAAAGCCATGCTGGAGCAGTTTCAAGCTGCTTCTTAATATATCTCGATAGCTGAGGTCAGATATGTCGACAGACCAGATCATTTTGTTTTCGCTGTTTGCGGTGGTTTTTGTTTTCCTGCTCTGGGGCCGGTGGCGATATGATTTGGTTGCTTTTATTGCCCTTATAATCGCGCTTGTCTTGGGTGTTGTTCCAACAGAAGATGCATTTTCGGGTTTTGGCCATCCAGCAACGATTATTGTGGGATTGGTGCTCATCGTTTCACGTGGGTTGGTGAATTCCGGCGCTATTGACATTATCACCCGAAAAGTAACGGCAATGGACCTGAAACTCTCAAGGCATATTTCTGCAATGAGCGGGATTGGAGCCATTTTGTCGGCGTTCATGAACAATGTGGCTGCGTTAGCTCTTTTGATGCCCGTGGATTTACAGGCGGCGAAAAAGAAGGAAAGAAGTCCCCGCATTACTTTGATGCCTTTGGCTTTCGCGACAATTTTGGGCGGCATGATTACGCTTATTGGGACACCACCCAATATTATTATAGCGTCTTATCGGGAGCAAGCGCTGGGTGAAGCCTACGGGATGTTCGATTTCGCACCTGTAGGGCTTACATGTTCTGTTATCGGTATCGCTTTCGTCGCCCTGTTTGGCTGGAAGCTAATTCCCCGAAAAGATAGCGGTAAAGATCCTGGTAGCGAGTTGATGGAGCTGGAGGATTATATTGCTGAGTTGGTGGTTCCGGAAGGATCATCAGCTGTCGGCTTGAAAGTGCGGGAGTTGGATAGTCAAGCTGAAGACGCTGATGTTTCCATAATTGGCCTAGTGCGCCAGAAACGTCGATTTTCAGGATATGCGCGTCATATTGAAATTCAGGCTGGCGATGTCCTTATCCTGGAAGCCGGGCCTCAGGAGTTGGATCAGTTTCGGGGTGCGTTGAAGCTCGAATTTGCGGGTGAAAAGCGTCATGAGAAGGTTGCCTCTGGCGGTATGTCCTTAATGGAAGTTGTGGTGCCGCAAAATGCATTGATCGAGGGGCGCTCTGCTCTCTCTCTAAAATTGCTTTTGAGGCATGGGGTTACTTTGTTGGGCGTTTCCAGAGAAGGAACCCGGTTTCGGGAGCGAGTACGGCGGCTGCAAATTGAAGCAGGAGATATTCTTTTGCTCTTGGGGCCTTCGGAGCGTTTAGAAGGGGTTGCAAATTGGTTGGGCGTTCTGCCATTGGCGGAACGTGGACTTTCCGTAACGCAATACAAGAGGGCAGGTCTTGCTATTGGCGTTTTCTCAGCAGCAATCCTTGCGGCCAGTTTCGGGTGGTTATATCTGGCTGTCGCGCTTGCTATTGTTGTTGCGGCTTATGTTCTTCTTGAAATTGTGCCGCTTCAGGAGGTTTATCATCAAGTTGAATGGCCGGTGATCGTTCTATTGGGCTCGATGATCCCGCTTGGGACAGCTTTGGAACAGTCTGGTGGCACAGAATTAATTGCTAGCCAGCTTGTCGGACTGACTGAAGGCTTGCCGGTGATGGTGGTCTTAACGGTGTTGATGATTGTCATCATGACTTTGTCGGATGTTCTCAATAATACCGCAACAGCGGTTGTTGGTGCGCCGATAGCAGTGGAAGTTGCCAGTAAACTCAATGTAAATCCCGACCCTTTTTTGATGGCGGTTGCTGTTGCGGCTTCTTGTGCATTTCTTACGCCAATAGGGCATAAAAACAACACTCTGATCATGGGGCCGGGTGGATATAAGTTTGGTGATTATTGGCGGATGGGGCTTCCGCTGGAAATACTCATCGTCGCCATATCCGTACCAACAATTCTGATTTTCTGGCCACTATAGGTGTAACTGCTTATTCCACGGGGACTTCGAAAGTCACCTGATCGACGACAGTCTCCATGACAGTAAATGTACTTGTTTGCTGAACCTTTGGAAGTTGTGCGATTGTCGTCCCCAGGAATTGGCGATATTCATTGATATCTTTGGTTCGAACTTTCAACAGATAATCGAAGTTACCTGCAATCATATGGCAGGACTGAATTTTTGGATTTTTCTGAACTGCCAGATTAAATTCCTGCAAAGCTTGTGTTGTCGTGTCACTGAGCGTTACCTGAACAAAAGCAATATGCCCAGCATCCAAAGTATCTGGGTTTAATGCAGCGATATATTTGCGAATGATTTTGCTTTTTTCCAGACGTTTGATCCGTTCAATGCACGGTGTCTTTGTCAGCCCGACCCTATTGGCCAGTTCCGTCATTGTAATGCGGGCATCTTCCTGAAGTATTTTTAAAATTTTTCGATCAATCTTGTCCATAGGACTATACTATCATTATTCTTTGGTCAAATCGTCCTTAATTTATATAAATAAAAGTACAATTTATCAAATTATACGAAATTACGGTAAAATTTCCTTCTTGGAAAAGCGTATTCTATCGCCCTAACTCATTAATATGGGAATTACATAGGGTAGGCAGCCATGTTGCAATCAAAGCAATCTAAGTTACCAGGAATTCGGGCACTTATTCGGGAACATCACATCAGTGATGAGCGCCGCAATCTGGAGACCTTGATCGATTATCTGGATATCACGCATGAGCAGCGGGAAGAGATTGTTGACGAAGCTACAGAATTTGTGCGTCTACTCCGAAAAGAGTCTACACCAGGAATGATGGAGACGTTCCTCAGCGAATATGGTTTAAGCACTGAGGAAGGGGTTGCTCTTATGTGTCTAGCCGAGGCTTTGCTTCGTGTTCCTGATGAAGAAACGATCGATGTTTTGATTCATGACAAAATCGCTTCTGCAGACTGGAGCCAGCATCTGGGTCATTCTGCATCTCCACTGGTCAACGTATCTACCTGGGCATTGATGTTGACCGGCAAGGTAATTTCCTTGGAGGAGCGAGAAAAATGGGACGTTGTGACAAACGTTCGTAAACTCGTAAAAAGGGCTGGTGAGCCGGTTATTCGAAAAGCAGTTGGCCAGGCAATGCGCACATTAGGGCATCAGTTTGTTCTTGGCCGGGATATTCAAGAAGCGATGGGGCGTGCCCGTAGTATGGAGGAGAAAGGATATACCTACTCCTATGATATGCTCGGCGAAGCAGCCCGGACTGCAAAAGATGCGACCCGGTATTTTAATGCCTATTCCCGAGCGATTTCTGAATTGTCAGAAGCTGCGGTAAATGAAGATATTCGTGATAATCCTGGCATCTCCATAAAACTATCGGCTCTTCATCCAAGATATGAATTTGGCCATAAAGAGCGGGTGATGAAAGAGCTGGTTCCGCGGGTGGTTAGTCTTGCTATGCAAGCTAAAAATGCGGGCATGGGTTTCAATATTGACGCAGAGGAAGCCAACCGGCTTGACCTTTCGCTTGACGTGATCGAGGCGGTCTTATCGGTCTCAGATCTCGCTGGGTGGGATGGGTTTGGTGTTGTCGTTCAGGCATACGGGCCACGCGCGTTCTATGTACTTGATTGGTGCTATTCATTGGCAACGGAACTGGATCGGAAAATTATGATCCGATTGGTAAAGGGAGCCTACTGGGATACCGAGATTAAGGTTGCGCAGGTTGAAGGGCTTGAGGGGTATCCAGTTTTCACACGAAAATCTGCGACAGATGTCAGCTACATGGCCTGTGCAAAAAAGCTATTATCCATGACGGACCGGATCTACCCGCAGTTTGCCACGCATAATGCGCATACGGTTATGAGTGTTCTGAACATGGCGACTGATCTTGATGCTTTTGAGTTTCAGCGTTTGCATGGTATGGGGGAGGCGCTCCACGGCTTGGCAAAGCAAAAGAATAAAACACGCTGCCGAATATATGCTCCAGTTGGTATTCATGAGGATTTGCTCGCATATCTAGTTCGTCGACTTCTTGAAAACGGTGCCAACAGTTCCTTTGTAAATCAGGTCTTTGATGAGAAAGTGCCCCCTCGGCAGGTCGTGAGGGATCCCATTGAAGTTTTAATGAAAGGTCTGGAATCCAAACCAAATACCTTGCCGCTCCCATTGGATATCTACCCAGAGGGTCGAAAAAATTCTTTGGGCCGAAATTTTTCTAATCCGGATGTTCAATTTGCATATGAGGCATCACTTCAACACTTCTCAGACAAAACCTGGCTTGCGGGCACCACTAAAGATGCGGAAAATTTGAAGCCAATATTTAATCCTGCGGATTTCGGTGACAGGGTTGGCAGTTATTTGGAAGCAGATAGGGATGTGGTGCAGCAGGCTTATGAACGGGCGCGCTCAGCGGTGGTCCAGTGGGAAAATACCTCTGTTCAAACTCGAGCGGATGTCCTTCGGAAAATAGCAGATTTATACGAAGAAAATTCCGCTGAATTGATGGCGATCTTAACCCGAGAGGCGGCAAAAATCCCGCTTGATGCTTTGAATGAAGTTCGTGAGGCTGTTGATTTTTGCCGGTATTACGCGGACCGTGCAGAAGAGCTGACTGAAAACACGGCCGCTCGTGGGGTGTTTGTATGCATCTCTCCCTGGAACTTTCCCCTCGCCATTTTTACAGGACAGATTGTGGCGGCGCTTGTCGCTGGTAACACGGTGTTAGCAAAGCCGGCGCCTCAAACACCTCTAATAGGGGGATTTGCTGTTGAGCTTATGCATAAGGCAGGGATTCCCAAAGACAATCTTCATTTACTGGTTGGTGGTGTTGAAACCGGGCAGGCTTTAACGGAGTTAGAAGGTCTAGATGGAATTTGCTTCACTGGAAGTACACTGACCGCCCAAAAGATTCACCAGGTCATGGCCGAAACGGCTAAGCCGACCGCGCCATTGATTGCAGAAACTGGTGGTTTGAACGCGATGTTGGTGGATAGCACTGCTCTACCTGAACAAGCTGTTCGGGATATAGTGGCTTCGGCATTTCAAAGTGCTGGTCAGCGGTGTTCAGCGCTACGGATTCTTTATGTGCAGGAAGACGTGAAAGACCGTCTGTTGACGATGTTGAAAGGGGCCATGGATGAACTTACCATTGGTAAGCCGGGCAGCTTTGCAACGGATGTCGGCCCCGTCATTGATGAAGCTGCCCAGGCCAATATCAACTCTTATGTGGAGAGCTTTAAAAACAAAGGTGCTATTCTAAAGCAGGTGGATATTCCACAAGGGCTTTCGGGGAAAGGATATTTTGTCGCACCCGCGTTAATCGAAGTTGACGGCATTCAAGACATGGAGCGGGAGATTTTTGGTCCCGTTTTACATGTGGCGACATACAAAGCCGGTGAATTAGAAATGGTCATTTCTGACATTAATGCAGCAGGTTATGGCCTGACATTGGGACTTCATACTCGCGTGGATGCGCGTGTCGCTGAAGTTGCGGAACAGGCACATGTTGGCAATGTATATGTAAATCGAAATCAGATTGGTGCGGTAGTGGGAGTGCAGCCTTTTGGAGGAGAGGGGCTTTCAGGCACAGGCCCAAAAGCGGGTGGTCCGCTTTACCTGCATAAATTCCAAAAAAGTGCAGAAGAGACAGGTTCCATGTCACCTTCCACCTCCCTGGAAATGGCGCACAGTGGTATCTTCTCTTTGCTAAAGGCATGGCATGGCGAGCGGAGTAACCTTGAGCAGCAATTAATGAGAAAGCTTCAGGGATATGGAGAAACTAGCCAAATCTGTCCTGGCCCAACAGGAGAAAGTAATCAGCTGACCTTGCATCCAAGGGGTCGAATTGCTCTTGTCGGTGAGGACTGGCATCTGGATCTGCTTTTGGCGCTTGCGACTGGAAATACAGTTATTCTGCAAGAAACTGTTGCCGGTGCAAAAGAGTTAATGACTCTTATGGCCGACAAGCCTGAATTTTCTGCGCAAATTGAATTCTGCAAAACAGACCTGTTAGATCTTGGCGAAATGCAAAAACTTGAGTTGGATGCAATTTGTTTTTCTACGGATAACGTTGAACATATTCGGGGCATCCGAAAAGTCATTTCTCAATTGCCAGGCAAGCTTGTCCCAGTCCTTGAGAGCCAACGGGACTGGCGCGAGTTTGTGCATGAGCGTTGCCTGAGTGTTGATACAACAGCCTCCGGTGGAAATGCGGCTTTGTTAGCTGCTTCAGCTGAATAGAAAATTTCACTATTTGATAAGATCTTGTTTACTATAAATTGCTAATATTTCTGGTGATTCATGAGGAATACCTGTTTTCTGCGGATTTCAGGTAGGGGTAAGCATAGGTTTTTGGGTGGAAAGAGTTAAACCAGTGTTCTTTCTGGCGGCTATTATAATTGTTGCCGCCATATTCTCGGTCTGCTTTTCGTGGCAGGTTGGGCGCACTTTGCTAAATACAGCTCAAAATGAGCAACGTGATGCGACAGCTGCAATCGCCCGTGAGCTTCAATCGCGTATGATTGAGCGCATGGCAGCAGACATATCGTTGATCAATGGTGTTAAGGCTTTAATTGAGGCTCACCCTGGGATCTCTCTTGAAGAGTACAGGGCTTACGCACGCTCTATCAAACGATCTCACCCCGCAATTAGAAACATTGCAGCGGCACCAAATCTGGTCGTTCGTTTTGTCTACCCTTATGAAGAGAATAAAGCTGTTATCGGCTTGGATTATCGAAAAGCGCCAGAAGAGCAGCGCGACGCAGTATTCACCACGATAAAGGAGAACCGGGTTATTGTCGCTGGGCCAGTTACCCTTATTCAAGGTGGAGAAGCTTTGATATTACGTGCACCAGTATTCCCTGAGTCTGAAAGCGGGAAAACGGAGCTTTGGGGCATTGTGGCAGCCCCAATAGATATGCAGACGATTTATGAACAGCTCGGAATACCAACGCTTCAAAAAGACTATGAGATTGCTATCCGGGGAAAAGATGGACGTGGTGCTGAGGGGGAGATCTTTTTTGGAGAAACGAGCTTGTTTAATGAGGTGACAGGTAGTCTCCAGTACCCAATTACTTTAGGTCAAGGGTCATGGGTTTTTGCAATTTTGCCTAAAGGTGGGTGGGTCAAAAGTTCGCCTTATCAGGGAACGGTCATTGCATCCGGAGTGCTACTTTTTTCTCTGCTGTCTCTATTGGGATGGTTTTTATGGCGCACCTATCAGGATAAGCAGCTCGCAAGACAGTCAAGGGTCCGAATTTTGAAAGAAAAAGAAGAGTTCCTCGAAATTCTCAGTCATGAAATACGATCTCCCTTGCAGGGGGTTTTGGCAGCTCAGAAATTTCTTCTGAAACAGGATATTGCAAAAAGTCTAAAGCCGATTGTTCTCTCAGCGTCTCAAGCAGGCGATTACATTTTGGATTTAATAAATGATTACCTCGACTTGCAACGTGCGGATAGCAACAGGCTAGCGGATAACAGTAGCGCCTTGCAAATTCGGCCCCTGCTTGATGAAGTGATTTCAATTGTCACGGTTGGCGAACGTGAGGGTTCTGTCCCTGTCCGCTTGGAAGTTGCAGAAGATGTCCCGGCATGGCTTATTCTCGATCGGAAGAAAATCCAGCAGATCCTGATAAATCTGATCGGTAATGCTTTAAAATATACTTTTGAAGGTGAGGTGCGAGTGACCGTCCAGGTTCGGCCTGCGGATGCGGGTTTGGAGCTTGAACTAGCTGTTGAAGATACAGGTATTGGAATTGACGCGGACGAGCTTGACATATTGTTTGATCGCTTCGTGAGGACCCGTCGAGGAGAGAATTCAAGTGGGTCAGGTCTAGGACTTGCCATTACAAGAATGCTTGTGAAGGCACTGGGTGGTACCATCTCAGTTCAGAGTGAAGTGGCAAAAGGAACCAGGTTCACCGTTGTCTTACCAACCAGTGAGGATGTTCATGAAGCGAGTGTCGAAGGTTTTTTCCCTTCGAAAGAAATGCAATCAAACATCAAATATGGGCGTTTAAAATTGATGACTGTTGTTGTCGCAGACGATGTTTTGGTCAACAGGCTTTTATTAAAAGCCATGCTCTCACCCATAGTGAAAGAAGTGATAATGGTCGAGGATGGAGCGAAAGTGCTGCAAGCTGTCCATCAACAAAGGGTTGATGCAATTGTCACTGACATCAATATGCCTGGTGTGGATGGACTTGAGGTGGCGCGAAGGATCAAGCGAGATCCTAAAACAAATTCTATCCGAGTTGTCGGTTTGACCGGTGAGGATTTAGAGGGCCATCGACCTGAAGTGGTATCACAAGATCTGGACAGTCTCCTGACGAAACCGATTGATCTGGAGCCCTTGCTCGTTGCTTTGGTGGAAGATAAGAATAGTGACATTGCGGCGGTGGCGAATTAGCCAGTCCTAGACACTTTGAAAAGCCATGCGGATATTGCTATAAGATGGATTATGAGTTACTTCCGGCCCAATCCAATCCGGCAGTTGGATAATTTGATCCGCTGTTTTTAGTTCGATCTCAGCAAGCACCAGATCTGGATTTGGTGATGAAAAGACATCTATTTCCCAGATTAAGTTTTCAGCACCTCTTACTAGATGCCTTGTTTTCTCAACAATCCTTCCTTTGGCGAATTGCTTATGTGCAGTCACATCAGAAACTGGAATTTCATACTCAAACTCTGCTCTGACTAAGACATCTTCCTGCTTACTCGGGTATTTGAGCGTGAGGAACCCTTTGTCGTCTTTTTGGCGGATACGAACAGTTGGTGTTGTTGAAAGATCTGACAGATAGAATTGACTTATTTTGTGAGAGCTAAGGATATCCTGTTTCCAGCTGTCGTTTGCTACCAGAAATTTACGCTCGATCTCAATCATAGGTCACCGTCATTAAAAATAAAAAAGCACATTTTGACATTATGTGCCTGGCAATTTATCAAAAAGGAAGGTTTTTGGAACTTCTGTTCCAATTTTTAAAGGACGTTTCATGTCACTCCCCCATATTGCCCTTGCGTTGATTATAAATGTCATCTGGGGTTTTTCCTTTGTGGCCGCCAAGGTGGCTATGGGTCAATATTCACCGCTTATGTTTACCACGCTGCGGTTTATCTTGGTCGCATTACTGCTAATTCCGTTTTTAAAGCCGGTTGCAGGTCGGATGAAGGCCATTTTTCTAATTTCCATGCTGGTTGGAGTGATGCATTTTACGTTGCTCTATATGGGGTTGAATGTAGCTGGGGGTGTGTCGGCAGTTGCAATTACCATTCAATTGGTTGCTCCTTTTTCTCTTATTTTAGCAGTCGTTTTCTTGGGTGAAACTATTCGATGGAAACGGATCTTGGGGTTGCTCCTAGCCTTTATTGGCGTCTTGATCTTGGGTTTTGATCCGGTGGTTTTCAATTATCTGGAAGGTGTCGGTCTCGTTGCAGGTGCTGCTATGTGTATGGCTGGCGGAATTATCCTAATGCGAAAAGCAACAGGGGTAGGAACCATGCAAATGCAGGGCTGGATCGCTCTTTTTTCCTTTCCGCTTTTGCTGTCTTTCTCCCTAATTTTTGAGGAAAATCATATCCAACAGATTACCGCTCTTCATTGGGAGCCTGTCACGGCACTTCTATTTACGGTGGTAGCAACAACTATTATCGCACACGGGAGTTGGTACTACTTACTTCAGCGGTATCCTGTATCCGTATTAACGCCATATGGCTTGCTGGCCCCGCTCTTTGGCGTTGGTTTCGGTGTTTTCCTTTTTGAAGAGCCCATTACATGGCGATTTATGGTGGGCGGTGGTGTAACCTTGCTCGGAGTCCTCATAATTAACCTTCGAAATGCAGAAAAGCAGCCCAAAGTGGTTCAGACCTCTACAGGTTCCTGACGCGAAAAAACTCTGTTGGTATCAAAATGTGCTAGGTTGCCCTGGAACTGTTCAACACTTTTGTCCCAGGTAAATTCCATCGCGAATTCTCGACAGGCAACAGGATCAAGTTCCAGCGCCTGCAAAGCGGCTGACTGTAAATTTTCACTGAGAACACCAACTGGGGCATTTCCAATCACATCTAATGGGCCTGTTACCGGATAGGCAGCCACAGGTATTCCTGATGCTAGTGCTTCTAGAAGCACAAGTCCAAACGTGTCGGTTCGGCTTGGAAAAACAAATACATCGGCTGATGCGTAATAGGATGCAAGTTCTTCACCGCGTTTCACGCCGACAAAAACAACGTCCTTATGTTTGGATTGTAAAGAGGCGCGTTGTGGTCCGTCACCCACCACGACCTTAGTTCCGGGTAGGTCCAAGGAGAGAAACGCCTGTATATTTTTTTCAACTGCAACCCGGCCTACATACATGAAGATAGGGCTTTTGAATTCGGTTAATTGCTTTTCTCTTGGGTGAAATAGATTGGTGTCTATTCCTCGGGTCCATCTGGATATCCTTTTGAACCCTCTTTTGCGAAGCTTGTCCTCAAGGGTTTGGGTGGCGACCATGATTGTGCTGGAATTTTTATGGAACCAACGCAGGAAAGCGTAGCCAATTGAGAGTGGCAGTCGGGTTCTGGCGTAAACATATTCAGCAAACAGCGTATGGAATGCTGTTGTAAACGGGATATTGTTTTTTGAACAATAATTTCGCGCGGCAAGTCCTAAAGGTCCCTCTGTGGCAATATGAATAGCGCTTGGCCTGCTCTTTTCGATCAAATCTTTCACTTTGCGTGAGCAGAACAAAGACAGCCTGATTTCGGGATATGTCGGGCAGGCAATGGTCTTAAAACGGTCAGGAGTGATCATGACCACTTCATGACCTTTGTTTTCTAGATTATTTCGGAGTTGTGTCAGAGTTTGAACGACACCATTGACTTGAGGCGACCAAGCGTCTGAGACGATGACATATCGCATTCTTCGGATCCTTTGAGGGAAGTGAAATCTGAGTAAGGAGAGAACCACCGGACGATTTCCAGACTGCCATCGAAATGCTCAACAAGAGCTGAGCAGCTTTCTACCCAGTCACCGTCATTGCAGTAGGTTATGCCGTCAATTTCCCGAATTTCTGGGTGGTGAATATGGCCGCAGATAACACCGTTTACCCCTTTTTTTCGGGCAACATCTGCAAGGGCATTCTCAAAGTCTGCAATAAACTGAACGGCGTTTTTGACTTTCAGTTTCAAGAAAGCCGAAAGGGACCAATAAGGATAACCCATCCACTGTCTGACGTTATTCACGAAGTCGTTCAACCTCAGACAGATGCCGTAGGCCCAGTCCCCGAGTAACGCGAGCCATTTGGCGTATTTGACAACGACATCAAATTCATCTCCATGCAAAATGAGATATTGTTGCCCATTTGCGGTCTTGTGGATCATCTCCCGGGCAACAGTAATGTCGCCAAAGTTATGATCCACATATTCACGGACAAATGCATCATGGTTGCCGGGAATGAAGAAAACTTCTGTGCCCTTTCGGGCTTTCCTCAAGATCTTTTGGACAACATCATTATGTTCTTGTGGCCAGTACCAGTTTCGTTGAAGAGCCCACCCATCGATGATATCCCCAACCAGATATAATTTTTTAGAACTTGTGTGTTTTAGGAAATCGAGTAGAAACTCTGCCTTGCAACCTGGTGTCCCCAGATGAATGTCGGAGATCCATATGGAGCGATATTTTAGAGGGGTTGCTTGCGCATTCATCTGCTTTACTCTGGTCCCGTTTAATGGAACTGTCACCGGGGTGAACAAAATCAGTCATTAAGTTCTGGGACGATTCTTCCAAGGTCATGGGACAGATGGATGTCCTTCAAATTAAATTTTTGTTGCGAATGAAAGTCAGTCGGGTGACAGGTCGAAACAGATTTCTCGTTATCTATAATCCAACGGCCGGTCGTAGCCATGAACGCCGGTTTTGGAAAATTCTGAAAATGCTGGAGGCAGCGGGTGTCGAGCTTACTCTTTCTCAAACGGAAAGAGCTGGACATGCGACGGAACTCGCCCAGCAAGCAGCCAGGGATGATGAAATCACAGTCGTTGTCGCTGCTGGTGGTGACGGAACGCTTGGAGAGGTCGCACAAGGATTGCAAGGCAGTGAGAAACCGTTAGGTCTCATTCCGCTTGGAACCGCCAATGTGTTTGCTTGCGAAATTGGAGTTGGAACGAACCCGCGCAAAATTGTGGCAGCTTTGACGCAAGGGCAGACTACAAAAATCTGGCCCGGCCTAATCCAAGGGCGCAGATTCCTTCTGATGATTGGCTGCGGGTATGATTCCCTCGCGGTCCAAGCGCTAGATCCAGTGCAGAAGCGTAAATGGGGTGCGGCTTCCTATTTATTCGCTGCTTTTCGTATACGTCATCAATTCAAAAACCTTGCTGTGAGTGTTCGGTCAAATGACACAGTTTATGAAGGCTCAACGGTTGTTGTCTCCAGAGCCCGAAAATATGGGGGACCATTTACTGTTTTCCCAAGAGCAGATCTCAGAACTCGAGATTTGCAAGTTTTGGTACTGACAAAAAAGGGTTTGTGGAATGGCTTGATTTATGGATTGGCATTGGCAGCCAATCGTCTGTCTAGCCTAAATTCTGTGATTACCTTTAGCACCGGGGAGGATGTGACCTTAAGTTCTCAGCCTAATCTGAATTGTCAGCGGGATGGTGATCTGGAAATGGTTACCCCTGTGACGATTTCTCTGGATAAGACACCACTGAATTTTATGATGCCGAAATAAGCTGATTACCGATTATTGTCGAGATGGATTTTAAGTCGATCCAGGAGCTGAAAAAGAGTGTTTTTTTCATTTTCGCTCCAACCTTTAAAGACATCACCTGAGCCAGAGATCAGTTTTTCCCGGGCAATCTGATGCGCTTTTATGCCCGCTGCTGTTAGCAATAGAATTTTTGAACGGCCATCTCTTGGGTTTTTATGCTCTTCTAAAAAACCTTTCCTCACCAACTTGGATATCGTTTTTGTGATCCCTGGTTGGGGTTGTTGCATGGCGGTCGCAACCTGCATGACAGTCTTACCCTCTTCGGGGCGATGGCTGAAATGATTGAGAAGCGCAAATTGGGGCGGCGGTACATCTGTGCCATTGAGCAACTGACGGGCTTTTGTTCCCGTCAGCTGGTCAATAATGCCTATCCAGTTAATAATCCGGAATTCAATGGGAATGTCTGGTTTGTGGTTCTTTGTCATGCCCTAACTATATCTTGCAGAGGTCGGCGAGGGGAAGGACTTGGTTTGGACTGATATCCAATTCTGAAAAACATTTGAATTGTTTCAGGAGCCCTCACACCCAGATGGGAATAAAAATCGGATTGTAGAGTCTGCATTTCGGGGTATTCCTGCAAAATTTGGCTAACAGGATGCATAGCAACACCTATTGATGTGGCGAGTAGGTTAAGCCGGACATAATTGCGACCTGCAATGATTTGATCTTCTCGACTGTTTGTTGGGCTAGATAGGATTCCCATGCTGTAAGTCTTATTCACCCAGCCAAGGGCATAATCTATCCCGCCCTGATAGGCTAGTGTGCCGGGTGTCATGGCTTTTTCTTTGGACATTAAGTCGAAACGAGAAAGCCACCAAAACATTGGGCCATTTAGGTCAATTCCATCTCGGTATTTAACGATTGCGTCAGCCCCAATTCGGGTTCTATCAACACTTTCCTTTAAGGTTCGAGGTGTCTCAATTTCCAGCAGCATGGCTTGTTTTGCAAAGGTACGCAGTTCTTCCACCTCATCCTTGTCGTGATAGATTTGAACTGAGTGATCACCTGACAAAGGTAACTTCAGAAGTTCGGCTTTGTGATCTTCCGATAAAGCTAACTCTCTATATCCTTCTTTGTTGGAGCGCCTGTGCAAAATGGCAGAAAAGAGAGGGTCTGCTGCTATATTCTCATTCTTGACGAGCTCAATTCGGGCAATAGGTACCGTTGAGATGTCGAGTTCCATCTCATCGGGAGTGCCTTCTGGGAAAAGGTGCACATTGGCTTGATATCCCCTCGCTGATGCAGCGATACTCAAAAGTTCTAAGAAGGTCCCCTGACCAATCATGACCTGACGTGAAAAAGGATCTGTGTCAGGTAGTAATCGATCTTTGTCCGCAAAAAGTATTATTTGATCCTCAACCCTCAAATCGGCGATCCACGCCTGCATATTATGTGGATTGGGTGCCAGAAGGGCGTATGAAAGTAACCACTCCCTATCTGTTATTGAATTAACGGGACCATTCCAGCCTTGAATTGCTTCAGTGGGCATTTGATCGCATTGACTTAGGCCACCTGCTGTAGCTGCTAAAACGAGGCCGGTTCCCCCAATTGTTCTCAGAAAGTTACGTCTATTCATCGCATTTTCCTCCATAAATATTCTTTGGAATGTATATATATTCCAAAGAATGTAAATATGGTTTTGTGTAGCGAATATCACTGGATGGTGAGTTTAAAACCCGATAGGCTATGGATCCTTCCGGCAGGTGGATCGATGAACCAGATCAATTATTCAAGCAAAAATGCCTCGTTAAGGCTGACAGGTTACTATGCCTCTTTTTTTGCAGTGTATGGTATTGCCATACCTATCTGGCCGAGGTGGTTGGAAGGGCAGATTTCTCTGGAATATGTGGGGATTGTTTTAGGTGTAGCCTATTGGTTGAAAGTTGCGGTGGTCCCCATAGCGTCTTCTGTAGCTGACCTGGTCGGTGATCGGCGGCGGGTCTTAATCTCATTATCCTCAATGGTTTTGATAGGGCTCGCTATTCTCCCGTTTGTTGAGGGTTGGGTGCTTTATGCTGTTGTTTGGGGGCTAGCTGGTGCTGCCTTGTCGACAGGTGTGCCTTTGTCAGATGGGGTGACCATACGACTTGGACAGTTGATCGGAGTGGAATTTGGAAAGGTAAGGCGCTGGGGGTCGGTTAGTTTTATTGTCAGTTCACTTGGGGTGGGAGCATTAGCTGATAAATTCGGATTAGACGCTATTTACGCCATGATGATATTTGCATCGGTTCTTCTTCTTATTGCCTCTTTTTGGGTGCCGAAAGTCTACACAGCACCTGACTCCAAAAAAGTTCCCCTCTTGAGGCCGCTGAAACTTCCAAACTTTCCGTTGTTTTTGATCACAGTTGGCCTTCTTCTCGCGTCGCATGCTTCGCTCTATGGATTTAGCGCGATTTACTGGAAATCACTGGGCTATTCCAACACAGTGATCACGCTTCTGTGGATCGTTGGTGTGTTGGCGGAAATTGCTATGTTTAGTGTTTCTGATCGTTTGATCGGACGCTTTGGTGCCATGCCCATGATTATTGTCGCGGCAGCGGGCGGCGTAATCCGGTGGACACTTCTGGCTACAGTGACAGCCTTGCCGCTACTTGTACTCGCACAACTTTTTCACGCCTTAACTTTTGCACTTCTTTACATGTCTATTGTTGGTTATGTAGCCAAACGGGTTCCGCCTGCTATTTCAGCGTCTGCACAAGGCTTACAGGATAGCCTTTCAATGGGGATCTTCTTCGGATTGCTTACGATGTTGGCGGGGTCTCTCTATGAATTTAACCCTGCAAGTTGCTTTTTGTTGATGGCGGTCTGTTCTGGCTTGGGGGTAGTTCTTGGCGCTATCCTTCTCATTAGAGTCAGGCGCTATGAGCAACAGCAGGAAGGTTCCTAAGAGAATTTGTTTGTGTTGAATCCTTTTCGGGTTCCGTTACTGACAAACCGGACAGTGTTTCCTTCAAAAATGCCAGCCGTAATTTTACCCTTTAATTTATAGCTTCCGGTATCAAGGGCTACTCGATGGGCATGGATTTCAGGCTTAAAAGACGGTGTGATACTGTGTCCATGGACAACCAGAAAGTCCTTGTTTTTTCCTTCCCAGTAAAGAAAAGGATCTCTAATCCATCTAAGATCCTGTTGCTTTTGTTTGCCTGGGGCTTTGTCCATACGAATGCCGGCATGAGCGAAAACCAGCGGCCCAACCCGATAGATATTTTGCAATGAATGGACAAATTTTGAATGTTTCTTGGGGAAATGCTCTCTGAAGATATTCAATCGTTCTTCAGCGCCTAAATCTTCAGGGACTTCAATTTTTAAAAATTTGAGGTAGCTGTTCACGGTTTGCAAACCGCCGTTTCGCCACCAAAGATCATGACGAGTTCCTTCAACATCCAGACCTTCTATCATGAGCTCTTCATGATTGCCCTGAAGAAAGACTTCTGTGTGGGCAGCTGTTTTGGCGGCCTTGGCTCTTTTTCGCAAATAATCGATTATTTTCGCAGAGTGCGGTCCCCGATCGACATAATCCCCCAGGAAAACAATGGTTTCATGGTCAATGGGGTTTTTCTTGCGATAAAGGTCGACCTCCTTCATGAGCTTACTCAGCCGTTTGTGCTGACCATGAATATCGCCGATCGCGATAACGCGAGTGTTATCCGGCAGTTTTACACGCAGCTTTTTTTTTGGAAACAGGCCAAACATATCAGTCTTGTGTCTGGTTTTTAATTGGCTGTCAATCTTCATGAGATTTGGTGACGCGGTTGGAGGCAGGCTGATAAGTGAAAACTGTTGCTGTCGAACATCATTGTAAGTTTATACGCCGTAACATAGATAAAAGCTCTATTGCAGAGCCAAGGTGAATGATAAGTCTCTGTTCAGGTTTGGCGGGTAATATGACCTGTCAGGAGAGTAAATGTGAAAGATTCAATGCCGCAATCAACCGAGGCCCAAGTCACCAAGAACCGGAGCAGTTCTATGGCTCTTTATGGGCGGCTATTGAAAAATTACGTTCTGAAATACAAGTATCGTCTGGCCGCTGCAATTGTCTGCATGATAGTCGGGGCGATTACCACGACAGCGACAGCTTTTCTAATGAAGCCGATCGTGGATGAAGTGTTTTTTGAGAAAAATCCAGAAATCGTTGTTTATACCACTATTGCAGTTGTCGTGATATTCAGTCTGCGCGGGATTGCAACTTTTGGTCAGGCTTACTTTATGCACTGGGTTGGCAACCGGGTGATTGCTGACCTTCAAAGGAAGATGTTTGACAAGCTGATTGGGGCGGATCTGGCTTGGTTTCATGATAATTCCACGGGTAATCTGATTTCACGTTTTGTCTATGACACAAACCTACTTCGTACAGGTTCAACCCAGGCTTTGGTCGCATTTACAAAGGATAGCTTGACCGCGATTTTCTTGATTGGATCCTTGTTCTATTACGACTGGAGAATGGCTCTCATCATTTTCATAGCTCTCCCTCCAGGAGCTCTCGCAATTCGGCAGATAGGAAAGCTGGCGCGAAAAGCTTCACATCGGGTACTCGAGCAAACAGGTTCTTTCAGCACTTTTCTGGAGGAGGCCTTTCAAGGTATCAGGGTTATTAAGGCTTATAACCGCGAAGATAAAACCCGAGAAAAGGGTGAGAAAGAGATCGAGCGTCGTTTCTTTCATCAATTTAAAGCGATGCGCATTCAGGCTACCAGCAATCCTATAGTTGAAACCTTGTCGGGTTTGATGATTGCCATCGTAATCTTCTATGGTGCTAGTAGCGTGACCAGTGGCGACACGACACCTGGCACTTTCTTTGCGTTTATCACTGCTGTCATGCTTGCTTATCAGCCGATAAAGAGTATCGCAAAGATTGCGCCGCAAATTCAAAACTCTCTGGCGGCAGCACAAAGAATTTTTGATCTGTTGGATCTAGTAGACCATGTTGTTGATAAGCCAAGTGCGACAGAGCTCGAGCTTCATAAAGGCGAAGTTGAGTTTAAGTCTGTTGCTTTTTCCTATTCAGAGCACACACCAGTATTGAAAGATATTTCTCTGCTGGTGGGAGCCGGGCAACGAGTGGCTCTTGTGGGCCCTTCCGGAGGAGGAAAGTCGACAATTCTAAACCTGATGCCACGTTTCTATGACGTAAGCTCAGGTTCTATTCTGGTAGATGGCCAGGATGTCAGAGATGTGACGTTAAACTCCCTGCGGGAGAAGTTCTCCCTCGTTAGTCAGGATATCTTTCTATTTGACGACACAATTCGCGCCAATATTGCGTACGGGCGCGAGGGCGCAACTGAGGATGAAATTGTTGAGGCTGCAAAAGCCGCAGCAGTGCATGATTTTATCAGTAGCTTGCCCCAGGGATATGAGACCCGCGTTGGATCTGACGGTGTCAGGTTATCTGGGGGCCAAAAACAACGGATAGCGATTGCCAGGGCAATGCTGAAGGATGCCCCAATTCTCTTGCTGGATGAGGCAACCTCAGCGCTGGATGCTGAAGCGGAAAGAAAAGTTCAGATTGCCCTTTCTCATCTAATGAAAGGCCGGACTTCTGTGGTGATTGCCCATCGCCTGAGCACGATTCTGGATGCCGATATCATCTATGTAATTGTACAGGGACAGGTCGTTGAAAGTGGAAGCCATTCTGAGCTGCTTTCAAAGCAGGGCGTTTATGCGGATCTCTACAACAACCAGTTTAATGGAGACTCTAAGGTCACCCCTCTCTCCGACGCGAAAAAGCGCTAATCTGAGATTTTGAACGCTAAACTATTGTCAGGAAAATTCAGTGAAAACATTTAGGGTCTGGTTAGTTCGACATGCGCCTGTCAGTGCAAACTTTCTGTATGGTCAGATGGATGTTCTCGCAGATCATTCTGATCAGAAGACGTATGATTGGATTTCCAGTCAATTGCCCAATTCGTTTGCGCTGGTCTCCAGTGATCTCACTCGCTGTGTAGAGACGGCCAACCATATCATTGCACACTCTAACCAGTCGATACAGCTAACAAAAGAGACGCAATATCGTGAGCAGAATTTCGGCGAGTGGCAAGGCTTGACCTATGAGGAAATTCGGACCGATAGACATGAAGAGTCTCTTTCTTTCTGGGAAAACCCTGTTGAAAATCAACCTCCCGGCGGCGAAAGTTTCCGCGACGTTTGCGAACGCGTTACCCGCCGATTTCAATCCCAGTTGGAAAGCTTGGTTCAGGATGACTTGGTTATTGTCTCGCATGCAGGGCCCATTCGGGCGATTGTTGCAAATGCACTCGAACTGGAGCCAGTTAAGGCACAGCTTATTGATATAGAGCCTTTGTCTGTTTCAAGGTTGACGGTCTATCAGGCTGACGAAACGATCAGTTGGAAAATCGATTGGATAAATAGGGTAAGAGCTCGTTAGTCTTTACCACTAACACCAGCTTCTGCAAAACTGGCCATGTGTCCGTGGGTCGCAAAAGCTCCCTTCAAAATGCCCAGAGACAGTGCTGCGCCAGAGCCCTCTCCCAACCTCATGCCGAGTTCAAGGAGTGGCTCATGACCCAGTTTATCGAGAAGAATTTTGTGCCCAGGTTCAGCGGAGCAATGACCTGCAACACAGTGGTCCAGGGCATTTTCCCGAATAGCATGTAAGACAGCTGCGGCTGCACAGACTACAAAGCCATCCAGTAACACAGGTATGCCTTCCTGTCTTGCGCGTAAGATGGCTCCAGCCATTGCAGCGAATTCGCGTCCACCTAAACATCGAAGGACTTCCAGTGGGTCTTTTATGATATCCTTATGGCGAGATAGTCCTTGGTCAATGATGGCGGCCTTGTGCGTAACGCCAGGTTTATCCAACCCGGTTCCAGGGCCAGCCCAGTCATTCCCGGACATCTCATAAAGCGCCGCGCATATTGCAGCAGCAACTGTCGTATTTCCAATACCCATCTCACCGATCACGAGACAGTCGGCTGTTTCATCGACTGCAGCCCAGCCCAAGTTTAAGAGCTTGAGGCATTCTTCTTTATCCATCGCCGCTGCTTCAGTGAAATCTTCAGTCGGTGTATCCAGATCTAGTGGATGAACCGCAAAGCTAGCTCCATAAAGCTTGGCAAGCTGATTGATAGCAGCTCCGCCATTTTTGAAGTTCGCTACCATTTGAGAGGTCACCTCAGATGGGAAGGCAGAAACTCCTTTTTTGCAAACCCCGTGATTGCCGGCAAATATAATTACTTGAGGGTTGTCTGCCGTTGGAATGTGCTGCTTTTGCCAACTGGCCGCCCAGATTGCTAGCTCCTCTAGTCGTCCCAGGGATCCTGCCGGTTTTGTTAAAGTATCATTTCGCTCCCTGGCTTTTCGAGAATGCTCCTCTGAAGCTTCTGGCAAATTTTCAAGAAAAGATCGCAGGTCTTGAAATGAACTGAATGACATGATGACTCCGACCAAAGGGTGTTAGAAGGCCTCGCATTGTAGACGGATCTTTTGGGATCGCAACAACGGCTTTTTGTATAAATAATATGGTTAGACCTTGCATCATTTCAGTGAGGTAGTATTTATTTGGAATGGGCGTTCTAAATAAACTCAGGATTAATTAATATGCAAACTGGAAAACTTCAGGCGGGGAGTTCGTTCCCAGAAATTTCTGTTCCATTGGTAACTGGCGGTCGTGCAGAATTGCATGAAACGACCGGTGAGGATCGTTGGAAATTAGTTGTCGTCTATCGTGGGCTTCATTGCCCTATCTGTGCGAGATATCTGGAAACCTTGGAAGGGTTAATTGAAGAATTGAGTGAGTTGCAGACTGATGTAATTGCGGTTTCGGGAGATGGATTGGAGAAAGTCAAACAACAAGTGGAACGCGGAAGTCTGACTTTTCCAGTGGGATATGATTTATCCATAAACGATATGAAAAAGCTGGGTCTGTATATCTCTAACCCCAGATCGGAAAAAGAAACTGATCGCCCATTCCCGGAGCCTGGCTTGTTTGTTATTCGTCCGGATAAAACGGTTCAAATTCTTGATATTTCAAACGCGCCATTTTCTCGCCCAGATTTGAAGGCAATTGTAAACGGGTTGAGATTTGTACAGGGAAATGATTATCCAATTCGGGGAACGTTAGAATAGGGGGGGTGCCTAGCGACATGATTTGTGATATAATTGTTACGTTATGTTACGTTCCCTCGTCTTTATCTGGGCTTTTATCGTGAAACAATTTTGTGTTGTGTATATTAAACTAACGATAAAGTTTTAATACAAGGGTACATCGAATCAGGTGTCGATTATATCCTGTTGAGTTAATTGGGAACCGAATATTATAGATCGTATTTTGTTACAATTGTTGGGGTCATAACCACAAAACTGAGACATATTGTGGTGCCGCATCGATCAAAAAGGTTTTAAGCCAAGAGCTTAGATGAGTGTTGGATATTGATGACTAATCAATTTCTGGTTTTGTAAGATGCTTGTCGTAAAATTTTTTTTGATTTTAATGTGGAAAATTGTAACTCAAGGTGAAAATATTTGTGTGTGTAGATGTGTCGTTGGGTGTTTGGGGACTTGTGATAATGCAAGAAGAAAGTACCGTGCAGTCGGGTGTCGATGTTCGTGCTAATGTAGACTGTAAGGTTAAGTGGTTCAATACTGCCAAGGGGTTTGGGTTTGTTGAACCGCTTGATGGAACAGGTGATGCATTTGTGCATGTGTCGGTTTTACAAGCAAATGGTTTACAGGGTTTACCAGAAGGTGCGCCGATCGTATGTGACCTAACCGCTGGCGTGCGGGGTCAGCAGGTGCTGAAAATCGTAGATTTAGGACCCGCGCCTGTGCTGGATATGCGGGATGCTGACTCTGAGCTGATCGAGGGTACAGTTAAGTTCTTTAACACTGAGAAGGGTTTTGGTTTCGTAACGCCTGATGATGCGAGCCGGGATATCTTTGTTCACATGAAAGCACTAGAGAAATCCGGGCTAGGTATCTTGGAAACGGCTCAAAGGGTTAGGCTGAATGTGAAGTCTGGCGAAAAAGGGCCCCTGGCTGAGGGTGTTGAATTAATCTAGATTTTCGAGTCAAGGTTTCAAGTTGACCCTGCCTCCATCTGGGAGTGCGGGGTTTTGTATGTTTACGCCTATTTCAATTGATTATTCTTGATAATTTGCTGCTTTCAATGCACCCTAGCGTCTCGGGAAAACCTGAAAAAATAAACAAGAACAGATCAGGAGTAAAAGAATGCCAGGCATTTTGGAAGGTGTACGGGTGCTGGATTTTGGTCGCTATATTGCTGGACCATATTGCACAACGATTTTGGCGAACCTTGGTGCGGAAGTCATTCGCATCGAAAAACTGGATGGTAGTGAAGATCGTTACACGACCCCTGTGACCGATAAGGGGGAGGGGGCGATGCTGATGCAAATGGCCAATAGTAAGAAGGGCCTAACCTTAAACCCAATGAAACCGGAAGCCAAAGAGGTAATTCGGCGTTTGGTAAAATCTGCAGATGTTGTAGTCGCTAACTTGCCAATTGAGTCACTACAGGCCATGGGATTGGACTACGAAAGTCTCAAGGAAATCAAAGAAGATATTATTTTGACTCACCAATCCGCTTTTGGGGACACTGGGCCCTATAAGAATAGGGTGGGTTTTGACGGTATTGGACAGGCGATGTCAGGGTCAATGCATATGTCTGGCGATGCAGAGACTGGCCCGCGCAAACTAAATAGTCCTTGGGTGGATTTCACAACCGCTATGGTTGGCTGTATTGGTACGCTTTCCGCGATTATGCATCATCGCGCAACCGGTGAAGGTCAATTGGTGATGGGTTCCCTGTTCGGGTCCTCAGTTCTAATTTCCATAGCTGCGTTAATTGAGCAAGACATGCTGAATTTGGATCGACAGGGTATCGGGAATAGAGGGTACAACGGTGGTCCGTCAGATACTTATAAAACGAAAGACGGATGGGTTTTGGTGCAGAGTATTGGAAATCCATTGTTCAAAAGATGGTGTGATCTGATTGGTGAGCATCATTGGCTGGAAGATCCGCGCTTTGCAACCGATCAAGATAGAGGCGACAATGGCCATATTATTTCTGAACGTATGGCTGAATGGTGTGCTGAGCGTACGACGGAAGAAGCGATCAAAGCGATGGAAGCCGTGAGATTGCCCTGCGGTCCCGTGTTGTCCCCTCAGGAGGTTCTGGACGATCCGCATCTAGCTGCAATGGGTCTATTGGAGTCAGTAGAATATCCGGGTCTCGAAAAGGCTGCCCGTATTTCAAACTTTCCTTTGAAGATGTCAAAAACTGAGGTCTCTATCAAGCATCGAGCTCCTACACTGGGTGAGCATACCGATGAAATTATGTCGTCTCTTGGGTTTTCAGACGCGGAAATTCAGGAGCTACACGAGAAGCGAGTTATTTGATAGCCACATCAAGCAGTGACCTTCTGCCCTAGTTTTGTCCAGTGATCCAAAAAGCGCCATGCCCAGTTGTTCATTTCTGCATCATGGCGCTGTCGGTCCGCTAGCTGCTCTTTAGCGGATTGGGCGCCAGGCTCACTGAGCATGTGTGCTGCTTTTCGAAGCCATTTACGGTTCATCGCTTCAGTAACTTCTGGGTGGAATTGAATTCCATACGCTTGTCTTCCAAACCGAAAGGCCTGATTGGGAAAGTAATTGCCTGATGCCAGTAAATCGCAATCTTTGGGTAGGTCAAAGCCCTCTTTATGCCACTGATACGCATGCAGATGTTTATCAAAATAGGGGCTACCCGCTTCTGTTGGCTCAATGGTGTAATATCCAATTTCCATTAAGCCTTCAGGATGCCTTCTAACTTCTGATCCCAGAACGCGAGCAAGTATTTGTGCGCCGAGGCAAATTCCGAGGAACGGAACCTCAGATTTCAAAAGTTTCTCGACATACTTGGTTTCATCGCGAATGAACTCTTCATGGTCGTCGTTAGCACTCATGGGGCCGCCAAATATGACAGCACCATGATGTTCCGTAGGATCATCTGGAAGGTCATGTCCTATCGCCGGAATACGCATATCCAGCTCATAGCCTAGTGTGCGGAGCATTTCACCAACCCGGCCAGGGTCAGATCGCTCTTGATGCATAATTAAAAGGATTTTTTCGCGACTCATACTGAATACATATTTTTGTAGGCAACCTATTCCAGATAGAAATCTTACATGGCGCTAATGCCGCCGTCCAGTACCAGCTCTGTGCCGGTCATGAATCTAGACTCGTCAGACGCTAGGTACAGAATACCATAGGCTATGTCGTCAGGTTCACCGATTTGGCCCAGTGGGACCTGCCGTGCCAGTTTTGCTTCCCCGTCTGCAGTGCCAAACCGCGCGAACATTTTGTCCAAAATAGGTGTACGCACAAAAGTTGGATGAACCGAGTTACACCTGATCCCATTTTTCTTACGGGCACAATGTAGGGCGACTGATTTGCTCAAGTGACGAACAGCTGCTTTGGCAGAATTGTAGGAGGCTAGATTGTGGCCAGCAATAATACCTGCGATGGAAGAGATATTGACGATTGAGCCAAGGCCTTCTGTTTCTTCCATATAGCGGATTGCATATTTACAGCCTAGAAACACGGAGTCGAGGTCCACAGCATGGACCTTTTTCCATGTTGCGAAATCAGTGCTTTCCACATCGGAGCCGTCGCCGATACCTGCATTATTTACCAATATGTTTAAGCCACCAAAGGTGTTTTTGGTTTCTTCAAGAACTTCCTGCCATCTCGTTTCGTCTGTGACATCATGTTGCAACGCGATGGCAGCTCCAGTTTCAATCATAGAGGCCGTTTCCTTGGCTGTTTCAAGGTTGATATCTGTGACTACTACTTTAGCGCCTTCTTTTGCGAGCATGATTGCGGTCGCTCTTCCAAGTCCGCTCCCTGCGCCGGTGACAAGGGCAATTTTCCCCGAAACTCTCCCCATCTTTAGACCTCTTTCCTTATTATTGACATCTATTGTGTCTTTTGAGTTTATGTTTTTAGAATTTCTTACCGTGTTAGTCTTATGATTGTTTGAAACAAGTCAATAACTCTGTTGGATTGGCGTCTTCATTTATTGGGAAAAAAATAGGTTTACGTGCGGACAATGACAGTGAATTCCTCGCAGCAGTATGAGTTGCCTAAGTGGCTTTGGGTATGGGTAGTATTGCTTCCATTAACCGCACAACTGATCGTTCGCGGTTTTTGGCCCGACTTTGCCCGAGATTATTTCAGTGGTGAGGGTGGAATTGTTGAAAACGTAACTGTTGTTATTCTGATTCCAACAATTCTGCTTGCGATTTACTTGGTTTTGAACCGTGCGAGCCTACCAGTTCGCTGGATGACTTACTGGTACGCACTGCTTGGCCTAGCCTGTTTGTACTTTGCCGGTGAAGAAGCAAGCTGGGGGCAGCATTGGTTTGGGTGGGAAACACCCGAATTTATGGGAGAGCTGAACGATCAAGGTGAGACAAACTTGCATAATATGTCGTCTTGGTTAGATCAGAAGCCCCGGTTAATTGTGGAGCTGTCAGCCTTAATTGGCGGTGTGATATTGCCCATATGGCGGGCTCGAAAAGGCATTCAATTTGTGAAAGGAAGTTGGCAGGATCTTTTTTGGCCAACATGGATTTGCCTTCCAGTGAGTGTTATTGTTGGTTTTATTAAAATTCCAGATCGTGTGTTTGGTTCAACTAACATTCCCTATCCTTTTAATTTGAATGTTAGTGAAACACAGGAGCTTTATGTCGCTCTGGCGTTTTTTATCTATCTGCTGTCAGTCACTGTTCGAGTGAAACGTCTTGCCAATTGACCAATGACTAGAGTCGCTTTACTCGTTTGATAATCCATGTTTAGCTATGGACACTTTCGCTGAGTAAAGTTATATCAAGGGCCGCACGGGCACATTTACCAGAGAAATTTTTTGAATTTTCTGGGGTTTGAAGTCGAAAGAGGCTGATAATGAGTTGGACTGAAGAACGTATTGAAAAGCTGAAAAGTCTGTGGGGCTCTGGTAAGACCGCCGCAGAAATTGCTGAAGAACTGGGCGGGGTAACCCGAAATGCAGTTATTGGCAAGGCAAACCGGCTGGGCTTGTCCAACAAATCGTCTACAACGGCTGCGCCAAAGGCGAAGAAGAAAGCAGTGCCAGCTCATCGCGCTTGTCAATGGCCAATAGGTCATCCGGGAGAACCTGATTTCCATTTTTGTGGGGATGAGTCTGTTCCGAGCAAACCCTATTGTTTGAAACACTGCAACATGGCTTACCAGTCACGGGATAATAACTAGGTTATTCCTTTTTAGTGATAATGCCGCGCTGATCAGTGTCGTTCACATACTCATAATTCAAGTAAGCATTAAGAAGTTTTTCTTGGGCTTCCGTTTGGCCATTGGATGCCCTGCTGTATTCATATGCAACTCTTTGAGCACGTGTTGCTCTGCCTTGCGAGTCTTTTTCTAAGACTAGAGCACCATGATAGGTAAACTCAGAGACTTTAGTGCCTTTGGTGCGGGTCCAACCGATCAGTCTTCCTTTCGCATCATAACGATACTCGTCTTTCCAGTTCCTCTTGGAAAAAATTTGCGGGTCGACATAAGTCTTGCCCGTTGGGCGATGGTCAAGGCTTAGAAGCCGGCCCTGTGCATTATATTCGCGGTTTTCATTTCTTGGGTACAGAAGTGTGAGAAATGATGGTGCAGAGACATTGTTTTTTGTCGTAGCAAAAACAGCTATCTCTACTCTACTCGATGTCACTTCTGGGTCGTGTGACAGTTTGAACGGTTTTTGCCACTTGGATCTGATTTCCACTTTATTGCCCGACGCGGTCAGAGGTTTGATGGAGACTTTTTTGGGATCTCCCTGAAGCAAGACCCATTTATATGTAATGTCTTCTGCTATGCCAGGAGTAACAGACCTGACCTCAAGGGACATTGTCTTCTCATAGGCTGTACCTCGAACGATGCGCGCAATAGTTGATGGTGAATTGAAAAGTTGTTCAGGGAGTGCCCGCGTAAAGTCATCGATCCCTGGTTTTAATTTGCTTTCTTCAATTACCCGCATCTGCACGGGAGCAGGAAAAGTGGATGCATCAAAGTCATTTGCGATCTTGATCATCTTGAGAAGATCTATGTCGGATTTTTCGTAAACAACTTTATGTGCCTTTGACGTGAAATAGTCCGCATCAGACTGAACGGACTTTAAACCTTTACGAAAAACAGTCTGAACGGCAGAGGCCAATCGGTTCGTTTTGATCAGTTCGTCCTTATCATCCGGCTTAAAAGCGGCCAGAATGGTTGCAACAGCCCTCAAAAACGGTCGGTCAGAACCTGATTTACCCTTAGAAATGATTAGATAAGGCGTATTGGTAGGCAGGTAATCCTGTTTTCCTTCTTGGTAGTCATAATCTCGGACTGAAGGGAAAACATAAATATGGTTATTGAGATACTGTAGGAACAGATGCTGTGGTCCGTTGGGAATTGTATAGGAAAGGCGCGCCTGACTTCTCCAGAAGGGACCACCAGTAATGGCGGTTGAAGAGTTGCCAATAGTAGGGCTGTTAAACAAGATTTTGGTATTCAAGCCATAATCCAGCTGTTGAGCCTTCGCTTTTTCCGAATATGCTGAAAAAGTTAGTTGTGGATATTGTTTCTTATGCAGTGATGAGTGCCGATGATCGCGATTGTCATAAATGTCTCCTGTATTCCCTGCAGCTAATCCTCGTTGAAAGAGGGAGTTAAGCTGACTGGCTATCGGATCCTTTATGTTTTGAACAGTGCTGTTTGCCGCCCGGCGGTCATTGAACTTGAAATAAGACCTCAGGGTTAGAAGCTTCCCGTCCCAATGGGTATTATCGGTGGAAATGAGTGCAGTATCACCTCGTACCGGAAATACTTTTATTTCGGTTTCGCTCGATGTTTGGCCAGTGGCTGATTTTTGAATGAGCCCTTCTGCTAAAGATTGAAAATCTGGACGATCCCTTAAAGGTTTAAGGTTGTTATCTTTATAGAGGAGTTGGTGGTTCGTAAAACCAGCCTCAACAGCTTTATTCAGGGAAGTTATAGCCTGATCAGGCTTATTCTGCGCAGTATAGAGTGTCGCAAGTATGTAATGAGCCTCAACATACCAGGGGTACTTCTTCGCGATGCCTTCCAGAGTATTTTGAGCGAGTCCGATGTTCCGAACTTTGAGGGCTGCAATAGCCCTTTGCATGTGGCTGGAGACTTCGGGCATTTCAAAGAGATTTTGCCTCGCCTCATTGGCCGACAAGGGGGAGGTAATTGCTGCAATATGAACAAAAATGCAAACGGCAATTAATACTCTGGTGAGGATTAGAATGACGAGCCTCATTAATCTGTTTAAATGGAACTGCTTGAGTCTAGAAGACGCTGAGTTTCAAGTCCAGTTTGTTACCGAGCCATAAGGCGTTTTCCGTGTGATCCTCAAGATCATTTCCTGTTTCAGGGTGTACTAGAATATCCAATCCTTGTCGGTTAATCATAAGCCAAGGAACAATCTTGTTAAATTCCTGTGGTAAGAATGCGACTTGGTACATGGAAGCTTTGTGAGGACCAACTTCTTTATCGTGCCAGCGCCCCAGCTTCACGGCAAACTTCTGAGCAATTTGGTCTCTCAGCCATGTTGCTTTGTCTTTGGATTCCTTGTGATAATAAACATGCGCGTGGTAGCCTTTAATGACAGATATAGGTCTGTTCATGGATTTTTACTCCAAAATATGCGCGCCCTGAGTATCTGTATTATTCAGGTTCACGATTGTTGTGTCTAACTGTTTGTTCAGTCCGCTTAGGATCAGATTTGATTCGACGGGGCAAGAAACCCGAAAGCGGGCCACCTGATTACATAAAATAGTATTATTCAACCTTTTAGATAAGTTTGAAATCCGCAAGTCGGCTTATGCGTGAGATGTTTCTGAAATTATCGGAAAATTTGAACCTTCTTTTGACTAAATTAAAACAATGGTTATGGTTTTAATAATTAGTTGTGGGAGTATTGTATTGATCAATTTTTGATGAACGGGAAATTAGATAAATGGCAAAAATATTTTCAGTCGGGGCGTCAGTTTTAGGGGGGCTGTTTATGCTCCTCATAATGTCTATTCCGGCGCGTGCTGCGATTACAAATGTGTACGGCGGCTCCATTGAATATGGCGACGGTGCGCCATCAGTCCAAACAGGACAGATCATCGGCAACCCGCTTAATGTCTTGGATGATGGAACGAAAAATGATCGTCAGCAGGGGTTTAATGAGGCTCAAGGTGTTTTGCTGACAGAAGACCTGTTGGTTGATGGCGGGGTGATCGCAAAAGGGATGCGGGTTGATAGTCACATGATCTTCCTAAACAGTAGAGGCTTAGAAAAAATATATCATTACGGTGTGCAATGGGAGTTCAGCGGTACCATTCTAGGTGTCATGTCAGATATTGATGGCGATTTAGAAGCGGCTTCGTCCGAATTACTAGGTGCCGAGGATACCACATACGATAATGGCAACACTAATCAATCTGCGCCCTTTCGCAAAAGAGGTATGGAAGCAGATTATGATGGATACAATATCCTAGGACTAGGCAATGTGCTTGAGGTGGATATGTTCGTAACAGAACCGGGTGATTGGATCCGTGTTGTAACTGTGAGTGCTGTTCCTCTGCCTGCGGCTCTGCCCCTCTATGGAGCTGGCATTGCTGTGCTCAGTTTCCTGGGATGGCGTAAACGTAGAGGTTCTGCCTGATATCAAATAATACGTTCAATCGAGGGTGGCCATTGGCCGCCCTTTTTTGATTCTTGCAAAGTCTGTTCAATACCGGCAAGCTTTCAGAAGCCTAGAAAAGGAAAAGGAAGAAAAATGGCTTATGAACAAATACTATATGAAAAATCTGGAAATATTCTAACGATTACGCTGAACCGTCCTGATCGAATGAATGCATTTACGCAGGTTATGCGTGACGAACTGATTGACGCGTTCGATGCTGCGGATGCGGATGATGAGGTTCGGGCAATTATCGTCACTGGAGCGGGAAAAGCCTTTTGTGCAGGAGCTGATTTAGGGGAGGGTAAAAATACTTTCAACTATGAAGCGCGTGGCCTGAAGACAGAAGGTGTCGTGCATCGGGATGGCGGGGGCCAAGTAACGCTTCGAATGTTTCAGTCCAAAAAACCAATTATCGGGGCGATTAATGGGGCTGCGGTTGGTATCGGAATTACGATGACACTGCCGATGGATGTTAGACTTGTGTCTGATCAGGCGAAAATTGGTTTTGTTTTCTCAAAACGGGGAATTGTTCCAGAAGCTTGTAGTAGTTGGTTTTTGCCGCGTCTTGTTGGTATTTCACAAGCAACGGAGTGGGTGTATTCAGGTCGGGTTTTCTCTCCTGAAGAAGCCAAAGAAGGAGGACTTGTCAAAGAGGTGTGCGCCGCTGATGAGTTGTTGGCGCGCGCGCAGGAATTAGCGCAATCATTTGCGGATCAAACGTCTGCTGTTTCAGTTGCGTTGAGCCGACAAATGCTTTGGCGAATGTTAGGGGCGTCTCACCCAATGGAAGCTCATAAGGTTGATAGCCGCGGAATATTTTATATGGGGCAAAGTCCTGACGTTGCTGAGGGTGTTCAATCCTTCTTAGAAAAAAGACCCGCCGAGTTCACGATGCGCCCGTCACAAGACATGCCTCCTTATTATCCGTGGTGGGAAGAACCAAAGTTTGAATAGAATAGCTAAGGGGGCGATGAGCCCCCTTTTTGTTGTCCGATTACATATGTGAAGTGCCTAAACATTTGTTGGACAAGTTGCTCAGCTGCCCTACTTAATTCTTAATTCTGTAAGATATTGTAACAGGTTTGTTTCGGGGAAAGTTCTCGTAAAGTTTTAAAAAATCTTATCAACTAGATTAGCAACAGTTAAGTCTAATTTTCATGCAATTTGCAATATATTGAGAATCAGAAATTACTTTTTCAAAGTAATGGTGAAACAACTTTTTATATTTTTATAGAAATATTTTTTTTAAATATCTAAATTTTTTAAAAATATGTTGTGAAAGTATGACCAATATTTATTTTTACGGTAAATAGTATTTTATTTCTGATTTTATGTTTTGGAAAGATGTATTTTCATAAAATTTTCTATTACAATTTAACTTTATAGTAATTCAAATTTACTGATTTTAATCTTTGTTGGTAACGATTTAAAAAGAATTTTCTCCTAAATTTTTCTCACGATATCGGCGAACAGTGAGTCGTCTTTCATAAGTTCATCATGTACTCAGGAGTAATCCAAAAATGAGCAGTCTAACTACTCAGCAAGAACTCGATCTTCTTAACGCCGCAGCAGCTGACTTTGGATCAGGTGTTGTTAATCTAGGTCGAGACGCCTCAATGTTTGGCATGGACAGCTTCACCCTGAGTGTGACGTTTGACTTGAATAGTCTGGATGGTGGAGAACAACGACTGCTATGGAACCATATGCAGTATGGAATAGTTGTGAAAGACGATACTATATCCGTCGCGTTGCGGGGAACTGATGGCAAACTAAATTATTACTCTGTTCCATCAGCTCTAACAGAAGCTGGTTGGCACGATATTCAAGTTACTTATGACGCTGTTACTAGCGAATTCAATGTATTTCTAGATGGCCATAATATTTACTCGGAAATAACATCCGATGTTGAACTTTCTGATCCGACTTACTGGGATGTAACCGCTGGTGGAACTGTTTGGGGTGGCGGGCTGGATGGTCTGATCGCTGATGTTTCCTTTCATGACGAAGTGTTAGATGTCGATGCTTCATCCTCGACCTATGACCGAATGTATGCATTGGATGATGGAAACTTGTCACCTAAGTTTGATTCAAATGATAATACTAACCAAGATAATGAAGCAGCAACGTATCTAGAATTTTCTGAAAGTGATGCGCTGAACTCCATTTCGGAGAGTTTTGGCTCCGGAGTTGTTTCGCTCGGTCGCGATGCAAATTACTTTAATCTTGAAAACTTTACTTTGAGTATAACGTTTGAACTAAATGATTTGGAAACTAGTAATCAAAGAATTCTATGGAACCATACTCAGTATGGAATTATTGTTGATGGAGACGATTTATCAATCGCATTGCGGCAACAGAATGGCAAACTGAAGTACTTCTCAGTAAGAGATGCAGTAGATGAAGCCGGATGGCATGATGTACAGGTCACCTATTCAGCGGCCACTGGTGATTTGGGAGTTTGGCTTGACGGCAATTTGTTGAGATCATTCAACGATAATTCTATTGAAATATCCGATGCTAAGTATTGGGATTTACTTGCCGGAGGTACTCCCTGGGGAGGGGATCTAAACGGTCAAGTCGCTGACGTTTCTGTTCATAGTGAGGTGCTCGAAGTCGATGGTACCTTGACTGTGTATGACCGTATGTATGAGCTTGATGATGGAACATTGCCAGAAAATGTTAAATTGAATCTTCCTGCAGAGAATACTGCGTCCATTATTTCCGGAGAAGATGCTGCTTCGGTCGTTGAGGATCTGGTGCACGTTGCATCGGGCAAGCTAACGTCAAGCGATATAGATTTTGGTGAAAGTGGGTTCGTGTCAGGTACGGTAGTGGGGGTTTATGGAGCACTCACAATTGATGCGGATGGTAATTGGATCTACAAAATACAAGATGCTCATAAAATACAGTCTCTGGGCCCGGAAGATGTTGTCGTAGAGAAGCTTGTTGTTACCACACCGGATGGTACTACGCATACAGTTTCAATCTCAATCGAAGGTACCAATGATGACGCTGTGATTACGGGTGTCGATACCGGGTTTGTGGCAGAGGAGGGGCCTTTACAAGCATCTGGAAAGCTTGACGTGGACGATGTTGATTTTGGTGACAGTGCTTTTTTTCCGACTGTTGTGCAAGGCACATATGGAGTGTTGAGCATTGACGCTGCGGGGAATTGGGCTTATAACGCATCAGGAAACTCGGTTATTCAAGAACTGGGTGACGGTGATAAAGCCATTGATACACTAGTCGTAATGTCTGTTGATGGCACTAAGCATCAAGTAACCATCACAGTTTTGGGCGCAGATAACAAAGCTTTGGTAAGTGGAGTTGATACGGGCCTCATCGTAGAGGATGGCTTAGTTTTAACTTCTGGCGTTTTGGATGTGGAAGATGCAGATGTTGGGGAGAGTGGATTTGTTGCAGAAACTGTCCAGGGCGACTTCGGCTCCATTTCAATAAATACAAATGGAGACTGGACTTACCATGCAACCAATGATGTCGCACTTCAAAGTTTGCGCGAAGGCGAGACTGTCCACGATACAATAGTTGTCACCACTTTGGGGGGGACGCCTCACAATATTACGATTACACTTGTAGGTACTCAAGATGTTCCGAGAATTGCAGGTGTTGACAGTGGTAGCATCATTGAAGACGTTGACATGATAGCTTCTGGTCAGTTGATTATTGATGACGCGGACTTCAAAGAGAGTGGTTTTACGGCCGGTGTCGTAACAGGTGTTTATGGCTCTTTGGTTTTAGAGGCTGATGGGCGCTGGGCATATCAACCTAAGGCTGATTCGACTGTTCAGGGATTGCGCGGCGGTGAAACCGTCGTAGATACAATCATTGTATATTCAGTTGACGGAACTCCTCATAATATTTCCATTTCTTTAATTGGAACAGATGATGCGCCTAAGATCTCAGGTGTAGATGTTGGGTTTATAGAGGAAGATGGAGACTTGATCGCTTCGGGACGTTTGCTCGCAGAAGATGCAGATGATGGTGAAAGTGGCTTTTTAGAGCAATCTATAACTGGCGATTTTGGAGTGTTGAATATTGATGGGGAAGGTAACTGGAGATATCAGGCGTTTGATAACTCTTCCCTCCAATCTCTTAATGATGGGGACCAGGTTGTCGACACAATATTTGTTCAAACTATTGGTGGACAAACACATACCATTTCTGTGTCGATTTCTGGTAAGGACGAACTAGTTTCTAATAGTGATGGTACACAAGTGGAGCTGCTTGAGGAAGCGGCTGCTGCTTTTGGTGGGGGTGTCAAAAATCTCGGTAAATCGGCTGACTTGTTTGGTATGTCGAGTTTTACCCTCAGCGCTACTTTTGAATTGAATAGTCTTGCGGGCGGTAAACAGTCTGTGATCTGGAACCACATGCAATACGGTGTGAACATCGTAGATGATGACCTCCAAGTAGCTCTTCGGGCTTCAGATGGTGGAATCACATTCTATAAATTTGAAAACGTTTTTGATGAAACTGGTTGGCATGATTTCCAAGTAGTATTTGATCATTCTGAAAGTAGTCTAACTGTGTTGGTTGATGGTGCCGTTGCAGGTGAAGTGAACCAAGCTGATGTGCTTCTTACAGAACCAAGTTATTGGGATGTCACCCTTGGAGGAAATCCTTGGGGTGGGGAACTTGATGGTCAACTTGCTGATGTTTCTATTTTGGATGCTGCGATTATTCCTTCGGGTGAAGGAATTTATAGCAGAATGTATGAAATGGATGAACATGATTCAGCGGTGACAATTAGTATTCCTCAACAAGATGTTGACCCTATAGTCATTCCACCAGCTCAAGAGACAGATGGGGCCACTAGTGGTTCTCAAGAAGATACCAACGTTGAAGGTGTTATTATAGTAAGTTCTGTTGAAGAACTAAATAACTTGCTTAAAGGTGATTTGTCAGGAGTTGTTTTGAAGCTTATGCCTGGCGATTATGTTGGGGTAAAGATTCAAGATTTGATTTCCACGGACGGTGTGCAGATAGAATCTTTCGATCCGAACAATATGGCTCGCTTGTCAGACGTATTTGTTAATCGATCTGAAAATATTAGTTTCTCAAATATTAATTTCCAGACAAATGGAGCGCAAGAGCTGGTAAATAATTGGGGAAGCCATACTATTGGTATCCAAAATTCTTCAAACATCAGTATTTCAGACAGTATTGTTTGCGGTGAACCTGGTATGCGTGATTTGGGCGTGTTTGGTTTGTGGGCAGATAAATCTGACGGATTATTGATTGAAAATACGGAGTTCACTGAGTCAACGCGAGCTGCAGTATTCGATAGTTGCACAGACCTCGATTTGTTCAATAATTATGTTCACAACATTAGGACAGATGGCTTTGATTTTGTTGCTTCAAAAGACATAGAAATTGCCGGAAACACTTTTACTGATTTTCATGCAGATGTTGAGGCTGGAGATCATGCTGATTTTCTTCAATTTTGGACTTCAGAAGGTAAGCCAGGTGTACAGGATGTGAAGATTTATAATAACTTCATGTATCAAGGTGAAGGTGACAGTAACCAAGCAATTTTTATACGAGACATAGGTGCTGCTCGGCATAGTAATTTTGATATTCAAAACAATGTTATTTATCAGTCAGGGTATCATGGAATTACAGCTCTGGGTGTGACGGGGATTAATATTAGTAATAACACGGTACTTACTACTGTTGGGCCCTATCCAGATACTTGGATTTACGTGATGAACTCACCAGGAGCTACGGTTACCAATAACGTAGCGAGTAAATTCTTGTTGGAAGATTCTGATACCAATAGCTTTGGAAACTATGAAGCGCCACAGGCTAGTGAGTTAGGTGAAAATTATGAATATCTATTTGGAGAGCAACTAGGGGCTGACGCTGATCTACTTGAAGCTTTTAGGCTTGCTGATAGTTTTGGAGCCGGTGCCGACGTTGAGGCAATTCTCGCATTCTGGGAGAGAAGTGAAGTAACGATATTTGATGACAATATTGTTGGTTCTGAAGCGGGGGAAATTCTGGTTGGTTTTGCAGGAAACGACACCATATATGGTGGCGGTGGAGATGATACTATTGAAGGTGGTGTTGGTGCAGATGTTTTGTCTGGCGGTGACGGAGCTGATATATTTGTCTTTTCGTCGTTGAGCGATAGTGCTGTAGATGGCCAGGGTAGTGATCAAATTGCTGATTTCTCTTCAGGTGATAGAATTGATATCTCCGCTTTAGTCGGCGATGGATTCCAGTTTATTGGAAGTGAAGATTTCTTTCTCAAGAATTATAGCTCTGCAGAGCAGGTTCTGGAGCTTGAAGAGGCAGCCGGTAAATTTGGGGCGGGAGTTACTAATTTAGGAAGGGGAAGTGAATTGTTTCCGGTTGGAGATGCTACTATCAGTGTGACTTTTGATTTGGAAACTCTTACTGGCGGAAAACAGACCCTGCTTTGGAACCACACACAATATGGAATCAGTGTAGTGGATGATGGATTAGAGGTTTCATTGCGAGATAGCGAAGGGTACCTCAGAAAAATATTAGTTGAAAATGTTTTTGATTCAGCTGGATGGCAGGATATTCAAGTTGTAATTAATGAGTCTTCGAGTTCTGTTGCTTTTTGGGCTAACGGGACGCAAGTATATGAAAATAATGCCGCCGATGTTTCTCTCGGTGAGGCATCTTCTTGGGATGTTTATGCTGGTGGAACTGGTTGGGGATCTCAATTGCATGGAAAAATTGCAGATGTGACAGTGATAAATGAAGTGGTCGACCTCAACGTTGAAGGCAGCATTTATGAGAGAACGGTCTCATTAGATTATTTTGATGAATACTTGGAGATGGACCTTTCAACAGGAATAACTCAGGTTAGATTTGACGTTGATACGCAAACTTTGCTTGCTGATATCAATGGTGATCAGCTCGCTGATATGGAAGTTAAGCTTGTTGGCGTCGATCCTGAAGATCTAAATTCTGATTCATTTATAATTTAGTCCAAAATTCGGCAATTGAATTTTCATTTTATCTTAAACTATATCGTGTCATTTTGTTTAAAATGACACGTACGGCGTATGGTGTGAAATATGAAAATTCTTATAGCGGGTGCTGCGCCCGACACTAGTAATTTGGGCGTGAATGCTTTGCTATTTTCAACGCTTTCTGCTTTAGGAGAGAGAATGCCTTCTGCAGAATTTTTTGTTGCCGATAGTGGGACTGGTATAAGGACATCTGTGTACAGATTGGGCTCCGCGGGTAGAGTACATGTCACCCATGTTGGGTTGCGTTCCGGGCTAAGAATCTTTCATTCAGGTAATTTTCATCTTCTGGAAATTCTGTTGAAGCTTCCGAATATTATTCAAAATAGAAACGAAATATTTCGCTTAATTAAATCGGTAGATGTCGTACTTGATATTTCAGGAGGGGATAGTTTTAGTGATATTTATGGTCAAAAAAGGTTTTATGAAATATCTGTTATTAAGTCCATCGCGCTTAAATTAAAAAAGAAATTGATTTTGCTGCCTCAAACTTTCGGGCCTTATCAACAAGAAAAGAACAGAGATGTTGCAGAACAAATTGTTAAAAATGCCTCAATGTGTTTCGCACGAGATAAACATAGTTTTGATAACCTTGTAGATTTACTCGGCCCGGTGTTTGATAGCAGTTTGCATAAAGAAGGGGTGGATGTGGCGTTTGCATTGCCTGCAAGAGAGCCAGGCGGATTGGAGAAAATTAAAGAAGAAATATGTGAAGGGTCTGCTTCAGGTATTCCAAAAATAGGTATAAATATCAGTGGTTTAGTTTATCAAGATCCACAAGGTGCTACAAAGAAATTTGGGTTCAAGGCTCGTTACAATGAAGTTTTGAAAAATTTTGTAGAATGGGTCTTGAAAGAAACAAACGCACACGTATTCTTAGTTTCTCATGTCTTAGCCCCTGAAGGGCATTATGAATCTGATTGGGGGGCTGCCCGCCAGTTTCTTAAAGACAACAATTTAACTGAATGCTCTAGGATAACAGTATTTCCAAATAATATTACTTGTGAAGAAGTAAAGTGGCTGATAGCTAAAATGAATTGGTTTTGTGGAATGAGAATGCATTCTACTATAGCTAGTTTGTCTATGGGTGTGCCCACTTGTTCAATTGCATACAGTGATAAAACAAAAGGTGTTTTTGCAACTTGTTCTCAGCAAGATTACGTGTTTGACCCTAGATATCAAAACGAAGTTGAGATTTTTGAGGCACTTAAGAGTGCATATTTGGATAGAGAGCAAATTCGCCAGCATCTTGAAAAAAGTATTGTTGAGGTAATAAATAAATCGCGAATGCAATTTGATGAAATTGTAACTGCCTTATCCAGATAAATAATAAACATGGGAAGCTAAGTTTTGGTAGGGGTAACTTCATTACTTGCGGCGTTGTTTTCGCTCTATTCAATATTTGTTCGTCCGGGTTTTGCGCTGGGTGTTGTAATCATTTCAATGCTTGTTTGGCCAGAATATCTTAGGATGCCTGTTGGTGTTGTCCAGATGTCAATACCCCGGGTGATTGCTTTTATTTTAATTGTAAAGCTTCTTTTCAATGGTAGAGGGAAAAAAATCACTCTTAATCGAGTTGATCTCTCAATTTTTATTTGTTGGGTATGGGTGATTGCGGCTAGTTTTATAGGTGGGGCTGATAGTGGAGAAATAAGTCGTCAAATCGGACGTGGATTAGATACAGTACTTATCTACATGGCGACTAGGTTAGCTATTAAAGACACGCGTGATATTGCGGGACTTTTTATTCCTTGTGCATTCCTTGCCTTGTTCATGGGAGTTATGGGAGTTGTCGAAGCGGTGACGTTTTACTCTCCATATCAAAAATTAGAAGTTTACCGGGCATGGGTTTGGTTTGACAAACCGCCGGAGTATCGTTTGGGGTTGTTGCGCGCAAAGGCAAGTACAGAAGTTCATATTTACTTTGGTCTGAGTATGGCTATGTTGACGGGTATCTTATGGTCTGTACGAGGCTATGCAAAATCAAAAAGCTTGTTAATTGTGTCTGTGATATCAGGCGCGTTGGGAACTTTCTCCTCAATGTCCAGTGGACCTTGGATCGCATTTCTTGCTTTCCTGGGATTTAATGCGTTTGCGTTCAAAACGTCACTGATAAAACCACTAATTTGGTTCATAATCTTTGTGTGTATTGGGGTGGAGTTAGCCTCGAATAGACATTTTTATAGTTTGGTCGGGTATATCGCATTGAGTGCTGGAACTGCTTGGTATCGAGTGCGCTTGATGGAAATTGCATTTGATAACTTGGATGAGTTTTGGCTGTATGGTGTCGCTGGAAATTGGCCGCATCATTGGGGAGCACTCTTGGATGGTAGAGGCCACATAGATGTTGTAAATCACTTTCTAATCATGGGGCTCTATGGTGGGATTTTAGCAATGTTTTTATACATATACTCTCACTATGCAGCCATAAAAATGTCCGTCAAATTTTGGAAGCGCTCAAATGTTATATCTGACAGAAAAGCAATTTTCACTCTGGTTTCATTACTGTTGGGTATCGATGTTGCCTCTATGTCTGTTGGATTGTTTGGCCCTCCGTTAATGCTCTCATTTGTTGTTCTGGGCTTAATTGTTAGTGTTTCAACATTTCCATCGCAAGACCTGAAAGCGAAGAGCAAAAAAAATAGAGCCTCTAATCGCCCTTTGAGCTCTTAAAACTATTATGGAAAGTCGGAAATTTATAAAAAGTGGACTTATTCTCTCCGCGGGAAGTCTTATTGGCGCATGCTCTGCGTTTGGTCGAAATGTTTTAATTGCTCGATATTTATCAGTAGAAAATTATGGAATCGCCACAACATTTGCAATAGTAATGACGCTGGTCGAAGCAACTAGTAACATTGCTATTGATAGATTTATTGTTCAATCCAAGTACGGGAACAATTTAGAGACACAAAAGGTATGCCACTTTATTGAATTTATTCGCGGGCTACTGGGTGCCGTCTTCTTATTTCTATCCTCTGGATGGATCGCCGCATTGTTTAATCTTCAAGATTTGGTGTGGGCTTATCAGATGATATCCGTTGTTCCTTTTATTAGAGGTTTGCTTCATCTAGATGTTATTCGATTTCAGAGAGAACAAAATTTTGTTCCAACGGTATTCTTGGAGAATTTGCCACAAGTAATATCCCTGGTAGCTGTGCCAGTTTTTGCATTGTTTCTGGATGACTATATGCTGATGATTGGCGTTATTCTTTCGCAAGTCTTTTCAACGGTAATTATTTCACATCTGTTTGCCATGAGAAATTATCGTTTGGGATGGGGTTACACGGATTTCAGGGCAGCAATGAGGTTTGGATGGCCGCTAATTCTGAATGGAATGCTGCTTTTTGGAGTCCTTCAGGCAGACAGAACTATCGTTGGCTCATTTTATTCAATAGAAGAGCTGGGATGGTTTGGAGCTGCGTTTGCCTTAAGCTTGTTTCCGGCAAGTATTTTGAGCCGAGTAGCGCAAACTTTTTTACTGCCTAAGCTCGCAGCTGTACAAGAAAATGATGGCAGTTTCTCATTCCTATCCGAAGTTTGTATTAGTGCTTGCATTCTTTTGGGGTCGTCTTTGTCAATGGGGCTAATCGTTGGGGGAGGGGCTGTTTTGACACTTTTTTATGGTCCCGAATACGCATTGGCAAATCAAGTGATTGCTTGGCTGGCTTTGATGCAAGGCATTAGGGTGGCAAAGGCTGGAACTGTAATTGTTGCTATTGGTAAAGGAAAAACTAAGATTCCAATGTATGGTAATATGTTGAGAATTCTTATGATTCCATTTGGGGTCTATTTTGCTTGGGTAGGGGCAGACATCGTTGATGTGGTTTTATGTGGTGTTTTAGGTGAATATCTTGCGTTTGCGGGAATGCTGATTTTGATGCGGAGGCATACACCGAGCTTTGGAAAATTATTCTTCCGGTTTAATTTTGTTTTTGGAGCGAACCTAGCACTGACTTTTATGGGGTTGAATGGCTTCTTCCCGGGTGCTGAGCTTCAGCAGATAATTTGGGCATTTCTAGTTACCTTCGCGGTTAATTTAATTTTTTTATTATGTATGCCTGATTTTTTTCGCTGGCTAAAAGAATCGCTTAAGACTTAAGGAAAATGGGGGGAGATATTGAAAAACAATTTAGTGAATAGGGCTGCTTGTCTAGAGAAAAGGTCTAAAAGTCGTTGGTCAGGATTACTTGTCAAGTTATACCGTATCCCTCGGCTTCGGAGTATGATCGTTTCTGCATGTTGTCGTTTAGAAGGCGGGACTATTTTCTCAAAGACACTCAGACAAATATTATCCAAATATCATGGTGTGGTGGTTGGTTTCTATAGCTATGGACCATGTATGAAACCAGGAGAATTGCCAAAAGGTACTGAAGTTGGAGCGTACACTTCAATTGGCGATGGATTGAAAGTGTTCAGAAGAAATCACCCTACAGATACTTTATCGCAGCATCCACTGTTTTATAATGCAGAGCTAGGAATACTTGATGAAGACTCTATAGAAATCAATGAAATGAATCCGCTGAGTATTGGAAATGATGTGTGGATAGGTAGTAGCGTAATCATACTTGCGACGTGTAAGTCAATTGGAGATGGGGCAATAGTCGCTGCCGGATCTATCGTAACAAAAGATGTTGCTCCATATTCTATTGTGGCTGGAATTCCTGCAAAATGTGTTCGCAAAAGATATTCGGAAGATTTAATCCATAAAATTAAACAAAGTTCCTGGTGGGATTCAAGTGTCGTGGAAATCTATCAAAGTGGTGTGAATCCATTTAAACCCCTATCAATAGATGACCTATCCTATTTCATAAATAATAGAAAATTATCGAATTCAAATGGTAAATAAGTTAAATAGGAAACTAAGTGTTTCCGGAATTAGATCTATTGAAGATGTGGTTGAAAAGCATTTGTGCACTGGGTGTGGAGCCTGCGAATATGCGGAGCCTAAACGCTATGAAATGCGGGAGACCCTTGAGCATTGTAATAGACCATTTCTGCGAGATAAACCCGCAGTAGAGACTGGTAGAGGGCTTGCGGCTTGCCCAGGCTTTTTTCTAGAACATGAAGAAACACATAGTAATGAAAACTTGTTGAAAGAGTTATTTCCGGCCTGGGGTCCTGTTATAGCTGTTTACGAAGGGTATTCGCTGGATGAAGAGATCAGATTCAAGAGTTCCAGTGGAGGAGCAGCAACGGCTTTGTCCTTGTTTGCACTTCAAAATAATGAAGTTGAGGGTGTTCTACATGTCGGCCCTGTTGAAAACGCTCCTTATTTAAATGAAACCAAATATAGTACGGATAGAGCCGGCCTCATAAAAAACTCTGGTTCTAGATATGCTCCATCTAGCCCTTGTGATGGGCTTGGTGAATTGGTTGCCAGGCAGAAAAAATCAGTTTTTGTTGGGAAGCCGTGTGATGTTGCTGCTGTTCATAAGCTAAAAAGAACAGATACTAGTTTGGATAGTAAGCTTGAAGTTACAATCAGCTTCTTTTGCGCAGGGACTCCGTCAACAAAGGGTGTTACCAAGTTATTGAATAGGGAAAAGGTTAATCCTCTTAGTTCTTTAAGCTCGTTGAAATATCGCGGATTTGGTTGGCCTGGTTTGTGGGTAGCAGACTTTCGAGATAAAAAGGGTGCTTTAAACTCTGCATCATTGACCTATAAAGAATCATGGGGCTTTCTACAAAAATATAGGCAATGGCGTTGCTATATTTGCCCTGATCATACAGGTGAATTTGCAGATATCTCAGTTGGTGACCCTTGGTATCGTGAGCCAACAGAAGGAGAAATAGGTAAATCCCTTATTGTTGTTAGGACTGAGAAAGGTAAACGGTTCTTGGAAGCGGCTGTAGCAGAGGGTTTTATATATTTAGAAAACTCAGATGCTAGCTTGCTCCCGAGATCTCAGCCTAACTTAATTAAGGCGCGGGGCATGCTGTGGGGCAGATTATTGGCCTTGAGGCTTGCGGGGGCTAGTGTGCCAAAGTATAAAGGCTTCGGAATGGCAAGGTATTGGCTTAGAGAATTGACTTTTAGAGAGAGGTTGAGCTCTATTCTTGGAACCATTAAGCGAGTCTATGCTAAGGGGTTACGGAAACGTTTGCGGATTGAGCAATTGTGAATTTTGTACCCATCGAATCTTATCCAATGTCACAATCTGTCATTTGAAAAACGGAAGTTAATTCTTCAAGTTGTATTTCATTTTTGTAATTTTCGCTAAATAAATAGCAAATTGGCAGATTACGATGAGTAATATACCCAAATTTAAGAAAAGAGAAAAAACGATTATTTTCTGACGCTACTGATTTTATATAAATTCCGTCAAAGTTTTCATAGAATTTTTTAGCGATGAATTTTAAATATTTAAAACAATGTCCCGAATGATCAATTTTGCCGTTGTAGAAATACTCAGAGACCAAGATCAGGTTGAGGTATTGCAGGGGATAGTTGACTAATGCAAAATGGTAAGTTCCTTTTTCGCCATTGTGCTTAAAAAAGCGACGTGATTTGCTCTCTAAAGAAGATTTTGAGGTGCTCAATCGGTTCAACAAGTAGTGTTCGGAAGAACAATTCAGCCTAGTAAAATCTTTCGTTTCATTTACGTATTCAGTTAAGGATATTTCTTGGGTTGAAAGTCTGTTTTCATTATCTCGCTTCTTTTTAAGAAAAATGATTTCGCTAGGTTTCCGATCAGTTAGTTTTCTGATTATCAGTCTTAAGAGCTTCGGAAATATTAAAAGTTTGCTATTCGGAAAATCTGTGAAAGCGAATCCTAATTTTCGGTATCCCGGACCGGATCTATCGTTAGGCGTACCATATATCAACGCAATGTCTCTGTTTTCAAAGGCGATTTCAACTGCCTTTTTAACTAGTTTTGTAAATAAGCCTTTCCTTTGATGGTTAGGCGAAGTGTTTGTTCCGCCAATTTCGTATGCTAAAATCTCTTTGTTTCCTGAGCAGACTGATCTGCCGGTGAGAAAGCAAGTTGCAGCAATTTCATTGTCAGTATGAGCAAATATTGCATACCCTCCAGAAGTGTTATTAGGAAACCAGAAATCTTCTCCCACTGGCTCCTTAAAAAAGGCAGGTGATTGGCTATTTGTCATTCGGGTTAAGAAGTCATTGTACTCTTGTACTTCTTTGTAAGTAAAATATGAAATATCATACATTGTCTTAAGCCATTTATTGATGTGCAGGATGGTTTTTCTAGTGTAACAGAATTATATTACCAGAACATTTAGTAGTTATTAATTCTAATGTTTGAGGCGATGGGAGTGCTAAGTTAAGCTGGCACTAGAGCGTGGTTCTATTCAATAGTAAGGTATCAAATGATTTGGATACTCACATTAGTTGGTTTGACGGGGTTTACTTTATTATTGTGGATTGGGGTTCCTCAAGTTGCTAAGTTAATTGCGATTAAACGGTTGGGGAACATTTGTCGTGAACATGGATTTTTGTGTTTAACCTATGATGATGGGCCTTCAGAGGCGCTAACAATCAAGTTATTAAAAGTTTTAGAAGAAAAAAATGCCAAAGCGACTTTCTATCTGCTGGGTGAAAAAATTGAACGTGATAATATAATACTTGGGATGATAGCAAGTTCCGGGCACGAGGTCGGAACCCATTCATTTCAACATTTGAATGCTTGGACTAACTTGCCTCAAAAAGTTTTTAATGATTTAAGGCGTGGAATAGATACTATTTTGGGTGAGGGGTTAGAGTTGAGGTTGATACGCCCACCGTATGGCAAAATTAACTTGCTTACCCTTATTTATATTTGGAGCAAGAAATTAAAAATTGGATGGTGGACACATGACTCTACGGACACTTGGGAAAATCCAGTTCCAGTGGAAGCGATCGTTACTAGTCTAGCTTCTAATAATGGAGGGGTTGTATTAATGCATGATTTTGACCGAGTTCATAATAATGAGATGAATGAATATGTGATATCTTTGACAAAAAAGTTGATTGAGCTATCTGAGCGGAACAATCTTAAAATTGTTACTCAAAGTGAAATACTCGGTAAAATGGAATGGTAAAAATTTTCGCTGTATCTTCAGCTGGAGGGCATTGGATTCAATTGCGGAGAATGCGGCCTGCTTGGGATGAAAATTGTGATGTTAGTTACATTACTACAAAGCGTGAGTATGAAGAAGAGACGAAGATGGAAGGCAATAATGCACAATTTTATTGCCTAATATCTGCTAATCGTTGGCAAAAGTTCCGCTTAATTCTTCAGCTAGTTAGTATTACATATTTAATTATTCTAAAGAGGCCTGATGTTATAATCTCTACGGGGGCTGCGTTGGGATATTTTGCTATACGAATAGGTAAATTGTTAGGTGCAAGAACAATCTGGGTCGATAGCATTGCTAATGCAGATGAGCTCTCCTTATCAGGTCAGAAAGTTGCCAAATATGCTGATTTATGGTTAACGCAATGGGAGCATTTGGCTGGGGACAAGGGCCAAGGCCCAGTCTTTAAGGGAGCGGTAATTTGATATTTGTAACAGTAGGTCATGAAATGGGATTTAATCGATTGATCCAAGCTGTGGATGAATTTGCTGCGAAGAACAGCCATGAAGATATTTTTGCTCAAATTGGTCAAATCACAAGCTCTACTTATGTCCCTAAGAACATAAAATATGAAGAGTTTATTAGTCCATCTACTTACAACGAATTGTTCCATTCCTCAAAACTGATCGTTTCTCATGCTGGGATGGGATCCATCATTACTGCGTTGCAGCTTCAGAAGCCTATAGTTGTAATGCCAAGATATGGACGACTGAAGGAGACAAGGAATGATCATCAGATAGCTACTGCCAACAGGTTTCAGGGGAGGCGTGGCCTCTATGTGGCGACAGATGAGACTGACTTGGCTATTATTATAAACAAAGCTCTTGGGCAACTAGGTAGTGTAAAACAGGATCCTGCACTACAGTATGCGAATAAAGAACTAATAAGGGCGCTGAAGAATTTCATATTTGAAAGTTATAGATAATTAGTTGTCTAAGAAATTTTGTGCCCATAGTTCAATAGTGAGCATTTGATATATCTTAGCAGAGTTATCTTCCCAACCCGCATTGTGTGACTTGATAATTTTATCAACCTCGTTTGAATTGAACCAGCCGCGGGAATTGATTCTATCTTTAGAGAGTAGATCATTCACCATTTCCGATAATTCGTTTGATAGCCATCTGCGAGTAGGTAAGGCAAAATTTGACTTAGGACGGTAAATTATTTCTTTTGGTAAATAGCGTTCGGCCATCTTCTTCAAAATAGATTTAGACGAATTATTCTGAAACTTATAGCTGCTATTAATTTGCATCGCCGCTTCTACAAAGTTCTTGTCAATAAACGGCACACGGACTTCCATTGAATTGGCCATTGAGCTTCTATCAGTATATGTCAAATTCAAGCCAGACATGAAAAGCTTTATATCGGTTTGGCACAAGTTGTTAATGAAATCTGCTTGGTAAAGAGAGTCCATAACCTCATTATGAAATATTGAGAGGGATTCCAACTGTTCTTTTTTGAAATTGGGCATAAGAACCGCCAACTCAGATGCAGTGTATTGACTATAACTTCTTAAGTATGCGTCGTTGTTTGGTAATTCGGCAAATGTTAAGAATTTTTTAGCCCATCGACTTGATCTGATTCCGTGTGAACCCAATTTCACAGGAGCGGCACTGACGATTGGTTTAATGATTGCTCTTAAGGCTTTTGGAAGATCCTTGTATTTTTGAGCATAAGCTAGAGCTTTTTGTCTTCTGTACCCGAAAAAAATTTCATCTGAACCCATTCCAGACAGCAGAACTTTTAGTCCTTCATCATGTGCGGTTTTACAAATAAGATGTGAGTTTAGAGCTGCAGGGTCACCGATTGGCTCATCGAGATTATATACCACCTGAGGCAATAATGAAACAATATCAGGGTCTGCGACAATGGATTCGTGATTGAAGCCCATTTTTTCTGCTAACAACTCGGCATAGTACTGGTCGTCAGCCATCTTTTCTATTTTTTTGTCTTTTTCAGACATCCCAATAGTGAAAGTTCTTAGATACCCTGTTTTTTGCGCTGCGGCGACACTGATGAGGGAGGAATCCAATCCACCGCTCAAAAAACTCCCGACTTCAACATCTGCTACTAGATGTCTCTCAATGCTTTTCTCAAATTCAGTAGCTAAATATTCAATGGCATCTGGCTCGTTAAGCTCTTTAATGTTGTGGTTCGTTTTGTCTTCTAGCTGCCAATATGCAGTAATATTAACCATTCCAGTTTGATTAATGGTTGCATAGTGACCAGGCATTAATCTGTGAACTTCCTCAAAAATACAATAAGCATCTGGTAGCCACAAAAGCTGCATTGAAGCTGCTAGAGCTTGATTGCTGAGATTGAAATTTTGACCAACGAGTTTCTTTAGTGTCTTTAATTCTGAGGAAAACGCGAACCTCTCGTTATTTCTAGTAAAATAAAGAGGTTTTATTCCAAAGTGATCTCGTGCAAGAAAAAGGGTTTTGCTGTCACTATCGTAAATCGCTACCGCAAACATACCAATTAGGAATGAAAGACAATTTATCCCGTAAATGGCGAATAGTTCTAGTATTACTTCAGTATCTGAGTTGGTTTTAAAAGATGTTCCGTGATCTTTCTGAAGTTGTGATTTTAATTCTTTATAGTTATATATTTCCCCGTTGAATGCAATTACTAAATTTCGTTTCAACATGGGTTGGTTTGAGCGGTCGTCCAGATCGATTATTGAAAGCCTTTGGTGTGAAATGCTAAGAAAGTCGTTTGACCAAATCCCGTTGGCGTCAGGGCCTCGTGATTTTTGGATTTCATTTGCAGCTGTCGCTAACTCTCTATGATTGTCGTAGTTTAAAAAACCAGAGATGCCACACATATTTATTTCCAATACTCAATAGGGTTGATAAAAGTTTTGCCACTTATTAGAAACTTTAGCATCAGCTTTGCTCTATAAAAGCGACACCATACTAAAGTTGGTATGGCTTTGAGACGATTAATTTTTTTGGGTATTCTGTTGCTGAGTAGAGCTTTTGGGATATGTAGAAAGCCGGATGCTGCTGTTGCTATAGTCAATATTGTCCACTTAAAGTAAAAGTATTGTTTAGTTCTGACTTGATTGTAATTCATGGCTGTTTGCCGGCCCCATTTTTCTTTCAACTCTTGAAGAGTTGTTCTGGCTGGATGATGAACAATACAATATGCATTAAAATGAAAACTTGCTCCATGAGACAGTGCTCTCTTGCACCAATCAGTGTCTTCCGCAATTCCTGATCGGAAGGGGCCAATAGTTTCAAACAGGCTACGACTAGTCCAAAGATTGCCCGTGGCTCCATCTCCGTTTCGAGCACATTTCTCTTGATCCATTAAAAATATTTGCTCAAAAGCCTCAATACTGGATGGAGAGTTATTATTTCTAGCATCAATAATAACTTCACCAAGAACTACAGCCGTATCTCCAAGCCTTTTAATAAATTCTAAGCCGATTGATACAAAATTTTTGTCTAACCAGCAGTCACAATCAGTAAAGGCTAGGTACTTTCCAATAGCAATTGATACGCCTTTATTTCTGGCGGGCCCTGCACCTCGTTCTGTTTCTTTTACAATTTTTATGTCAAATTTGAATGGGGTCGTATCCAATTTGAAATGCGGGGAGTTGTTATCACAAACAATAACTTCAAAATCCTCAAAATACGAATCAGACAAGTGGCCAATCGATTCTAAACAATTTAATAGGCCCTCCAGATCATTATAGTGGGGAATAATTATGCTTAGTAACTTTTTCATATCGTCTTGTAGTTGTTATTTCTTTAGATTCATAATTCAAGCGCCAATGTACCTTCTCTTGACTGGCCGATTTGTTACTTTTAAGTTCCTATATTTATTAGAATAAGTATTATCTTTTACTATTTCATTAAGATTTATTTGAAAGTTTCGATGCATAAAATATGAATAAGGTCTAGTATTTTTGAATTTTCACTCTAGTCCACATTAATTTACTCGGCAATAATACTTTATTTCGGCGTTGTATTAATAATTTTGTATCTGAACTAATTATAAAAAACTTTAAAAAGTTTAAAAAAATAAGAATGAAGAAGTTTAGTTGAATTTGTAAATCTTAATAGTGTGTTTAGAACTTTTATTATAGGAATGCGGTTGGTAGGGGTCGATGATAACTTATATCCATGTTAAACTCATAGGTTGAGTTGCGCGCATTTTTAAGTCGAAAATATTGAGGCGGGGAATTAATGAAAATAGTAAAACTCAGACGGGCATTGTCCAGATTCTTTGTTACCGTAACATTCAGTGGGATTTTACTAGGGTTTGCAGCATGCGACTCTCCTGAGGAAAAGGCACAAGCCTATTATCAAAATGCGATACAACTTTTCGAAGAAGAGAACTTTGAAAAAGCAGATCTTGAGTTCCGTAATGCTTTGCAATTAGACCCGAACATTGCCGATGCTTGGTATTATCTGGCTCTTTTAGAAGAAAAGAGCGGTAAAATTCGCCAATATGCTGGTGATTTGATGAAGGCAGTGGAAATTGATCCCAATCATGTTGGGGCTCAAATTCGGCTCGGGAAGATTATGTTGTTCTCTGGCCGTCCAGAAGAAGCTCGCGAAAAATCAGAGCTGGTTCTTCGCTTGGCTCCAGAAAATGCCGACGTTTGGGCGTTAAAAGCTTCTGTGCACTTACAGGCGCAACAACCCACAGAGGCACTGGAGGCTGCTAAGAAAGCATTGCAGCTGGAAGCTGGGCATGTAGAGGGTAGCTTGGTTGTCGCAGTTCAGCAGATTGGCGATAAAGAATTTGCGAGTGCATTAGCAACAATCGAAGATAGTCAGAAGGTTCATCCTGAAAGTGTTCCACTTCTTCTAACGAAGATGCGGGTTTATCAGTTGCAAAAAAACAGTGATGGTATTGAAAAGACTTTTCGGGAGTTGATAAGGGTTGACCCTGACAATCGGCAGTTCAGAACAAACCTAACACGCTTTTATCTTGCGCAAGGAAACAAAGACAAAGCTGAGGCCGAAATACGGTCAATTGCTGAAGCTAACCCTGAAGACACAAATGCTAAGCTAGATGTGGTTCGGTATCTTCAGTCTGTTTCAGGTATTGAAGTTGCAAAAGCTGAATTGAGAAAGATTATTCAGGAAGAGCCAAATGAGTATATCTATCAACTTGCTCTCTCAGAAATGCAACTTGTCGAAGGTGAAATAGAAGCTGCGAAAGCGACGTTGCAGGGTGTGATAAGCGCTGCTGGAACTGAAGAACAGGGCCTTACTGCCCGCATGAAAATGGCTGAGCTTCTCCTTCGCGAAGGAAATGGTGACGAAGTTGCCCGTCTGATTGAGGAGACATTGACAGCTGATAGCCTGAACTTGCAGGCTTTGACTATGCGCGCTGCGATGTCATTGGATCAAGGAAAAGTTGAAGAAGCGATTACGGATCTTCGTTCCGCGTTGAAAGACCAACCTGAAGATGCGCGTGCAACATTGCTTTTGGCCCGGGCGCATGAAATGAATGGTGCTGTGGAATTGGCTGATGATCGCTTTAATGCGGCCCTCAAAATGGCTAAAGGAGGCTCTCAAGCGACATTGCAATATGCGCAATTCCAGGTTCGTCGGGAAAATTACGAACGTGCTACTGAAATTCTGCAGAATGGTTTAAGCAGGGCGCCAAAGGATCGAAATCTCCTTACAACACTGGCGCAGGTTTATTTGCTGCAAAAGAATTGGGAGGGTGCTCGTAGCGTTGCTAAGCAAATTGAAGCTATTGATAAAGACAGTGTGGTTTCATCACAAATTCTTGGGCGTTCTTATGCAGGGCAAAATGATCTGGAGAAAAGTCTTGAGGCCTTCCAGCAAGCTCATGAGAGTGTGCCGCAAGGTGTAAATACTATGGTCGCTATGACGCGACTTTATATGGCTCAAGGCAAGCCCGACGAGGCGATTGAGTTCTTACAGGGTGTTGTGAAAGGTACCCCTGACAACTATGCAGCAAGGTTGCTGCTAGCGCAGGTATATCTTACGCAGGATCGTGAAGAAGATGCTTTGAAGATTTACGCTAATGTGATCAAGGAGAAACCAGACTATCCATCTGCGTACTACACACTGTTTACCTATAATATGCGTAAAAAAGACTTTGAAGGTGCTCAGGCAGCTTTGGATCAAGGGTTAGGCGCCTTACCAAACAGTTATATGCTGCAGATGGCCCAGGCAGGGTTATATGAAACGCAGCAAAAGTTTAAAGATGCGATCGGGGTCTATCAGAAAATTTTGGAACGGAATCCAAACGTTGATATCGTCGCCAATAATCTGGCGAGTTTGATGTCAACTGTGTATGACGATGAAGCAAATTTGAGAAAAGCTTATACATACGCAAAACGGTTCCGGAGCTCCACGGTTCCTCACTTTCAGGATACGCTCGGTTGGATTCATTATAAATTGGGTGAGTATGAAATTGCTGTGGATTTGTTAGAAAAAGCAGTTGAAAAAATGCCTCAGTTTGGAACTCTAAGATATCATCTTGGAATGGCTTATCTGGCTCAGAAGAACACCACAGACGCTAAAACTGAGTTTGAAGCAGCAGTAGAGGCCGGCTCTAAACAGTCTTATGCTGAACTGGAAGACGCTAAAAAGCAACTTGAGACCCTTAAAAAACCTTAATTAGGGCTTGAGTAGTCGTTATTTGTTAAGGGATCACCTATATTGTATCAGGTGGTCCCTTCTTTATGGGCATAAGCAAATGGTTGGTTCAAATGTATGAAGAGTTTTACGGGCTGCATCACAAGCCTTTTTCTATACAACCGGATCCAGATTTTATCTACTGGGGCCGGACCCATTCTCTTGCTTATGCAATGCTTGAATATGGTGTCATGAACCATGCCGGTTTTACAGTCATTACGGGCGAAATTGGTTGCGGGAAGACGACCTTAATTCGGCATCTCCTGAACAGGCTCGAAGAAGATTATACGGTTGGTCTTGTCTCCAATATTCAAGGAGGAAATCTTCTGGAATGGGTTTTGTCGGCCTTTGATCAACCCTACGATAATCCGTCCCAAGTGGCTTTGCATGATCAGCTGCAAGCGTTTTTGATAGATCAATATTCCCAAGGTCGCCGGACAATTTTGATTGTTGATGAAGCTCAAAATTTGGGACCCAAATTACTTGAGCAGCTCAGACTGTTGTCGAACATCAATGCAGATAATGATCAGCTCTTGCAATTAATTTTGGTGGGGCAGCCACAGCTCAAGGATTTGCTTCAGTCGCCTGAATTGACGCAATTTGCGCAGCGCGTAGCTTCTGATTTTCATCTGGTTTCTTTGTCTAAAGATGATGTGAAGGAGTATATCCGCCACCGATTAGAAATCGCCGGCCGGCACGAAGATTTGTTTACAGATCTGGCCTGCGAGCGTGTCTTTGAAGCGAGTCGGGGTGTCCCTCGTATCATCAATATTCTATGTGATACCTGTTTGGTGTATGGGTTTGCTCAAATGGCGGATCGAATTGATAGCGCTATTGTTGATGAGGTTATTCAGGATAAGAAAGACCACGGTGTCTTCAAATTGGGTGAAGAGAATGACTTAACACCTATGCCTCAAACCCAAAGTACCAAAGCCAGCGTCGAGAAGCTTGATGAGGACGATGAACCAGCCTTGATTATTCGAGATAAAGAGTTGGCTCGTTTGCTTTTGGAGAAACTGCAAAGCTAGCCATTTGGAGATTTTATGTTTCGAATTTTACTCGTACTTACTAGCTGTTTTTCTTTGTATCAATTGCATCCTGAGGCGTTCGCGAAAGAATATTTTATAAATCCAGAACCGGGCCTTGAGAATAATAGTCAAGTAAGCAATAAGCATACCTTTCAAACGATTAGGGCATTACTGAGGTCGGGCAAGTTGTCTGCAGGAGATACAGTAATTCTTTACCCAGGTTACTACGGAAGTTTGGAATTGAAAAATCTCAATATGTCTTCTGAAACAGTATTCAAATCACTAATAAAACATAAGGCGATTTTTTCTCAAGTATACATAAATCGATCATCGCACATTACACTAAGTGGAATTATGATTAATTCTGATGGCATTGATTATTTTAAAAATATGAATTTGCTCATGATTGAAAAAAAATCTTCTAATATCTCAATCGAAAACTCTCTAATTCAGTCAGCTGAAGATACAACGGGCTGGAGTAAGAACCAGTGGAATCAAAATCTTAAGTCGGGAATTTTTTCGTTTGCAGAGAATGTGAACTTTGAACTAAATCATATTAGGAATGTTAACTTTGGAATTTCTACGTTAGGCAAATACTCACGAGTGTATGGAAACACCATTGAAGACTTCGCTGGTGATGGTATGCGTGGATTGGGGGATAATTCTGTCTTTGAGAAAAATATCGTAAAGAACTGTCACTCAGTGAATGACAATCATGATGATGGCTTCCAATCATGGAGTACTAATGAAAAAGGGCGACCTGGCGCGGGGGCTGTTAGGAATGTGAAGCTCTTTAAAAATTTAATAATTGCTAATACTTCTGATGAAAACAGGCCTTATTGTACTATGCAGGGAATCGGGCTTTTTGGTAAGACATTTATAGACTGGGAAATCAAAAATAATGTTATTGTTGTAGACCATTGGCATGGCATTACTGTTCAGGGAGGTAAAAATGTTAGGATTTTGAATAATACCGTTTTTGATCCAAATGGCCTCAAGCCTGGCCCCGCTTGGATCAGGTTAACAAACTCCGTTGAGCTATCACCTCCATACGGTAATCTAGTGGCAAATAATTTGTCGACAGCATATAACATCCCTGAGAAGACTATTTTGAGAACGTCAAACCAGTTATTGAGAAATCCAAACATCTTATTCATGGACCCTAAAAATAATGATTTTCGTTTGAAGTCTGGAAGTCGCGCAATCGACGCGGGGATGGATGGTTTAGGTGTGACGGAAGATTTTGATGGAAATCCGCGACCGTCTGGTATGAAAACGGATGTTGGTGCGTTCGAATTTCAAGAATAGTTTTAGAAGGTCTTGCGGATAGATATAGTGAAGGCATTTTCCACTATATCGCCAGTGGTATCATTATCCTTGGAGAGAAGATCATAAGACGCGGTTCCGGTTAAGCCATTTCCAAACTCATAAGAGTAGCTTGTACCAAAATTATAGCTTGTCTCTTCAGAGGCTACCGTTTCACCGTCGATTATATCAGAAACCCTGGCGTTGAGGTTCAAGCGAGCGCGTTTAGTCAACTGACGAGAAAAGCGACCATTCACACCCAAAATAGCCTCACTGCCATCCGTTGCTAATATTTCTCGTTCTATAAAATTACCTGCTAGGCGGTAGGCACTTTTCCCGCGAGAGCCATTCCAAGCAAATTGGAATGTTTTTGATTTTGTTACATCATCAATGTATCGCGTGCTGTTGAAATTTGGGCGAATAAGATCTCCTTGTTCGTCCAGAATGTCGGTGCTGGCTAGGCTATTGTCCGCAGAATTCACAGAAACCGTATAGGTCGCTGTAAAACTATCCTGACTTGTTGGTCGGTATTCGACATTCATGTCATAGACAACATCGTCAAACCGATGACCAACCTGAAAGCTTGCATCGGTTCTTGAATTTGGATGAAAGCGGACGCCAGCCCCGCCAAAAACACCTTCTAAATCGTCTTCGTCACTGATCGAGTTGATATCAAAGGCGTCGTAGCCGATAGTACCGAGAATGGAGAACATCCGGTTGATTGGTATTTCGCCGTTCACCGTTACAGAACCGTGTTCGAATTCATCGCCCACATCAGATTCGGAGAATTGGTATCGGTTGTTCACGCTCCAACGGAAAGTGTCAAAACGAACTCCACTCGCGAGATTAAGTTGAAATTCGTTGGTTTTTTGGTTTGAGGGGTCCGTCGAACTCTCTCCTACGTTCGGCTTGAAAAACCGAGTTTCGGTGTAGCCGTATTTCGCAGTTGTAATGACCCAATCTTGATAGTTGTAAATATAGTAGGGGCTTATACTGGCATTCAATACTTGCGTGCGATCATCGGATTGAGTTCTGTCTGTCGCTGTTGTTGGGCCAGTGGCACCCAGTGTTTCTTCAGTAAAAGTGACCCGGCCATCCAGGAATAGATGGTCGTCCAGGATTTCCAGTGTCCCGTTACCAACGACATTTTGCCGGTAGCCATCTAGTTCATGATACTTGGCGTAGTAGTCTTGAGAAACAGAATATGAAAAGTCGAAGTCGCTCCGATTTGACGTGCGCGATGTATTAAAGCCCAAATCGATACTGGTGATGAAATCGCTTTTCTCGTCCGAAGTTGAGCTGAACACATTGTCTGTAAATTGCTCGCTAACGCCCACATATGGGGTGAATTCCCAGATTTCTTCCGCGATCGCAGCAGGTGCGACAAGGCAGGAACACGCCAAAGCGGAAGCAGCAAAAGAAAGGATGCTGCGCTTCCGCTTTTTCAGTTGATATGTCCAAGTATATTCGAACGGCAATGCACTATTCCACTACTAGAGAATGGTTCAAATCGAATTTAAGCCAGACCTAGAACCAGCTTTCAGGAATAATGATTATATCACCAGGCACTAGAGGAACATTGGCTGAAACGTCTCCATCCAGCAACAAATCCCCGAGCCGGACACGATATGTTTTCTTCTCACCGTTTTCATACCGAACTATGATGGATCGGTTGCCCGCTGCAAATTCAGTGATTCCGCCAACTGCAATCATCGCATCAAGAACAGTCATCTTGTCATTAAATGAAATGGCCATCGGCTGAACAGCTTGTCCGACGATACGAACTTGCTGGCTGTAAGGCCCTGCGAATTTGGTGACTGATACGGTTACAACTGGGTCCACAATATATTCTGTCAATTTTGCAGAGATATCTTTTGCCAGTTGTGTCGCTGTTTTTTCAGCGGCCTGAATGTCGCCAATCAAAGGTGTCGAAACCTTTCCATCTGGGCGAACTGGAACAGTCACAGAAAGATCAGGGTTTTGCCAGACAAATACACTCAGCTCATCATGAGCACCAATGATGTATTCTGGAGCATTTTTAAGAGATGTTGGAGCTTCCCCCGAAATATCTGGATTCGATGCACACGCCGCCAGTGTTGTCATTAGGCCTACAACTGCAAGACGCGTCCAAAAGCCAAGTACAGATAATATTTTCACATAAGCCTCCCGCCGGCTGGCATGCCAACATTTTTGAGCCGTATTAAATCTATGTTCACTATCGTTGGACTATAACCGTATTTCAAGCATCAATAAAAGTAGTGGTTTGCTTTTTTTGACCAATAATTGGCGAATTCGTGGTGATTTCGCAACGTTTGCCACAGTTATGCCATTTCTATTTGAAAATAGAGGCATAGATTCAGTTCTTGGTCTTAAAATTCAAATACAAATCAGGTAGTGCGGTGAGACGGCTGTGAAGGAAAAAGGAATAGTCCTCCTGAAAGAGACACTGGCAAAGTGTCGTCGGGTATTTATTGTCATAGCCATTTTTGGGTTGTGCATAAATTTGCTGATGCTTACGGCCCCCCTTTACATGATGCAGGTATTTGATCGGGTTATTTCCAGTCAGAATACCGACACCTTGATAATGCTAATGCTGATCGCCATTGGTGCACTTTTAACGATGGCAGCTCTTGAAGCTGTCAGAACTTATGTAATGGTGCGCCTAAGTGGTTGGCTAGATCGTCGTCTAGGGGGCGTTGCTCTCACCGCAAGCATATACGCGACCCTAAAACAGGGTGAGGATGCTAACGTTCAGGGGCTGCGGGATTTGGCAACCTTCAGGTCATTTTTAACAGGTGCAGGGATATTCCCCATACTTGATGCACCTTTTGCACCATTGTTCATGCTGTTAATGTTTTTACTGCATCCAATATTGGGTGGGATAGCCTTAGCAGGGGCGGGGATGCTGTTCTCCCTCGCACTTTTGAACGAAATTATCACGCGTCGATCTTTGGCACAGGCAAGCCACAGCAGTATTGAGGCAATGGGGCAGGCGGAAGCCGCCTCACGAAATGCTGATGTCATCGAAGCTATGGGAATGCTGCCTAATCTTCTGGCTAAATGGAACACGACCAATTCTAAGGCTCTGGAGATGCAGGCGAGAGCGAGTGATTTGGGTGGATTGGTTACATCCGCATCTAAGTTTCTCCGAATGGTTTTGCAAATTGGCGTGTCGAGTGCAGGTGCCTGGCTGGTTATACAGGGGGAAATGACAGCAGGTTCAATGATTGCTGGCTCTATGATAATGGGCAGAGCGCTTGCCCCAGTTGAGCAAGCAATTGGAACCTGGAAAGGTTTTGTCGGGGCCCGCTCGGCTTACGCAAGACTAAAGGCTAAAATCAGCAATACGGAACTTGATCCAAAGACAATGCCGCTTCCCAGACCTAAGGGAAATATCGATGTTGAAAATGTAAGTTATGTTCATCCTGGTCATTCCGAGCCGGTACTTCGCAACGTCAGTTTCAAAATCAAGGCAGGTGAAATCGTTGGACTTATTGGACCGACAGCTGCGGGAAAATCGACCCTTGCCAGAATAATTGTTGGAAATCTGAGTCCCCGAACTGGTCAGGCTCGTCTCGATAATATGGACGTTTCAGAATGGCCTGCGCGTGACCGTGGCCAGTATGTTGGGTATCTTCCGCAAGATGTTGAATTGTTTGCCGGGACGATTAAAGAAAATATTTCCCGTATGGCCGAAGGTGATCCAGATTCTGTTGTGGAAGCTGCAAAGAAAGCAGGCGTTCACGAAATGATTCTGCGTATGGAAAAGGGGTATGAAACAGAAATTGGCGACGGCGGAATGGCTCTTTCTGGTGGTCAACGGCAACGAATAGCGCTTGCCCGTGCCATATATGGAAACCCTTGCTTGCTGGTATTGGACGAGCCAAACGCTAATCTGGATAGTGAAGGTGAAACAGCTTTGATGGAGGCAATGGATGCATTGTCAGGAGAGGGAATGACCATCATTGTTGTTGCGCATCGGCCAAATGTTTTGCGTTATGCGGATAAAATCGTCGTTCTTCGAAATGGAATGGTAGATGATTTTGGGTATCGGGATGAAATTCTCGAAAAATTACAGGGCCCTAAGCATCTTGGTGTCGCTGGTCCAGGTCGATTTACGGCCGAGGAAGCAGACGCAAATCTGGAGCTTGAAGGCAGTGAAAAGAAAACAAGTCAAGTTGCAAGGTTACCTGCTGCATCAGCTGCAAATTCTGCCGATGCGGCTAAGAAGGCTGCTGCTTCCAGAATGTCTCGTCTTCAATCAATTAAGCAACGAAATGCAGATCGAGCTCGTAAAAGAGCTTCGCAAAACGGTGCAGCATCGCCGAGAAACCCTAATGTGCAATCAATTGCACAAACTGCCGGTAAAGAAGAAGTGACCGCAGTCGAGATAAGCCCGGAAGTAAAGACTGAAATTTTATCTCTAGCCGGACGGGAGCTCAGTGAAGCAGAAGTTGAAGAGATTTTTCAGCTCTATGCCGCCGGAGATAAAGCAAATATGCTGCGCAAGCTAAAAGGTGTGGGCACCTAAAGTTGTCATTAGAGTAGGAACACCAAAGACATGAGTGGGCAACAAACTGCATCGGATGCGATTGGAATTTCCAAGCCTGTATGGGTTGGCATTTTTATTGTGTTGGCCTTTTTTGGTGGATTTGGGGGATGGGCGGCTCTCGCACCCCTCGGAAGTGCTGCAATTGCAAGCGGTGTGGTTAGTGTCGAAGGCAGCCGGAAGACAATTCAGCACTTGGAAGGCGGTATCGTTAGCAAAATTTTGGTGAAAGACGGTCAAGTTGTTGAAGAGGGTGAAACCCTTGTGGAGCTGGACCAGACACAAGCGCAGGCGTCACTGCAACTCGTTTACGGAAGGAAAATGGTTTCTTTGGCGGAAAAAGCGCGCTTCGAAGCAGAAAGAGATAATGTTTCGGCTATCGCATTTCCGGAGTGGTTGCTATCACGCCAGGATGATCCAAATGTAGTCAAGGCGATGGAGAGCCAGCAGAATATTTTCCAGGCTCGCCGATTGGCTAGAGAGGGCCAAATCACAATTTTGAGACAAAAAATTGCGCAAATGACCGAGGAAATTCGGGGCCTTGAAAATCAGATAGCGTCAACAAATCAACAGATAAAACTTATTGGCTTGGAGCTGAAGGATGTTGAGACCTTAGTTCGTAAGAAACTTGCGAAAATGACCCGCTTGCGAGCTTTACAGCGACAGGCTGCCGAGCTGACCGGTGCGAGAAGCCAAAGTGTCGCTCGAATAGCACAGACAAAGCAGGCTATCGGTGAGATTGAACTTCAAATTAATGAACTGCAAAATGCAGTGTTAAACGAAGCTGTTGAAGGATTGAAAACCGTTCAGGCGCAACTTTTTGATCTTGAAGAACAGGAGAAATCGTCTCTTGATATCTTGCGTCGCACAGACATTAAAGCCCCTACAAAAGGCGTCATTGTGAACATGGCCGTTCATACAGCCGGGGGTGTCATTAGCAGTGGTGAAGCCTTAATGGAAATTGTTCCGGTGAACCAGAAGTTGATCGTCGAAGCAAAAGTCAATCCGACCGATATTGATGTCGTAAATATCGGCGCGAAAGCCCGAATTACTTTTCCCGCCTTTAGCCAGCGAGAAGTCTCACCTGCAGAGGGGACAGTTGTTAATGTTTCCGCTGACAGCCTGACAAATGATCGTACGGGTGAGACATACTACCAAACACAGGTCCAAATCGATAACCTGGAGGTTGCAAATCTGCAAATTGATCAGTTGCGTCCAGGGATGCAGGCTGACGTAATGATTTCAACTGGAGAACGGACCGCCCTCCAGTATATCATGAAACCAATTTTATCGAGCTTTAGACGGGCGATGACAGAGCAGTAGGCGGCAAGGGGGATGTGCTAATGGAATATCAAGTCGTATATGCAGTTATCTGCAATGCTAAGAAAACCGACTTTGCTGATTGGGCTCTGACGAGTATGCATGCGTTGAGGCACTTAAAACATAAATATCGGATTTTTCTTTGTGTAGATTGCAAAACAATTGAAGCCTTGCGTTCAATAAATCATCAAATTTTGGATATTCCAAACGTCATATTATCAATTGCCTCATTTAATGGAACGGAAAGGGAGAGGAGCAGGTGGTTAAAAGCAAACTTGCGGTTAATGGTCGAAGGAGACTTTGTATATTTGGATAGCGATACACTTCCGATAAATGATTTGTCAGAACTTTATGAGCATAAGTTTGAATTTGCCGCTGTAAACATTATCGATTCCTCACCTGAAACTGAGGGCTGGTTGGAAAAAAGTATTTGTGATTTAGAGTGGGTACTCTCTCCTACTGAATATTTTAACGCAGGGGTATTTTTTATAAGGGATACAAAAACCACTCGTGCTTTTTCTCAGCTTTGGTGCGAGAAGTGGCTAAAATGGAGGACTTACGATAAATCAGGAGTAAATGCTGATCAACCTTCTTTTAATTCTGCGTTATATGAAAGTGGGGTTTCTACATTATCTATTAGCAATCGGTTCAATCTCTTTATGAAACATCCAAATGTTAGAACCGATGATCCTGTTATATTCCATTTTCCGCAGAGTTTTCGTCCCATGAAAAGATCTTCTTTATTATCAATTCTAGCAAAAGAATTAAAAGAAACCGACGAGTTCAACCTATCCTTATTTAAAAATGCACAGATAACAGGTGATCCTTGGGTTTCGTCTTTCCTTGTAGTCTGGGTAGAGTATTTACTGAGTGGGTTTAATAACAAATTCATGCAAACGTTTCGTAAGATTGTGGACCAGAGAAATAGGAAAAATTATGTTAGATAAGTTCATTCGTTAGGAATAAATTTTGGAAGAATCTCAAACAGTTCACCTGCAAAATCAGCAAGACGCTGATCCGCAACAACTTCAGACATTTCGGTCCCTACCGGCATCGATAGGCGAATTAAAGCTCCGTCTGTGCGGTTTGACTTTAAGCCGCCAAGCAACAAGTTGAATTTTGCCATATATTCGTTGGCGATGTATTTGCCTCGTTGCTGGAACCAGTAGTAAACAAGTAGTTTTTGTTCACCTTTGCCAATCATGACCCGATTTACAGGTACTGAAATTCCGTTGTTATTGAGGGAAATCGTTGTCAGATCAGTAATTTTCCAACCACCTGAAGGTATGCATACTCGTGGCGAATGAGGTGTGCGGCCAGCAGATTGCTGTTCATAATAACCAGCAAACAACGTAATTGGAGGTAATCCTTCAGCTCGGTAGTGGCCAAGATAATAGTCGCTCATTTGGAGGATCTCCTGCTCAATCCTAGGCAATTGATCTTCTTCCGCAATCATTCCGTCAATCAAGAGAGGGAAGCTGGCAAAGGAGTCTCTTTCAGGAATAACAGGATCAATGGAGCGAAGCGCGAATGATAGAGGCACAAGACATACACACAGGGCGATTACAGCATAAACAGGTGTTTGAGATCGTGTTTGATAGATTGTTTCCGATCCAGGCTCAATTTTCAGAACCCCGTTACCTATTGTTGCTTTCTCCTTCTTGGTGAGTGTCAGCCAACACACTGCCAAAGTCAGGGCAAAGGAGATAAGGAAGAAAACCCAACCTTCAAATAGGTGAAAAAAGCCTTCTGAGACACCCATATCCGTGAATTCAACAAACGCACCCGTTAAGAAAATCCGGACGCTGTTCATAAAAATAGAAACAGCTGCTGCCAAAATCAGAAAGAGTATGCGTTTCCAGAGTTTGATGTCAAAGAGCATCCCTGAAAGAGCGCCAAGGCCGATCATCGGGTATAGGTATCTCAAACCGCTGCATGCTTCGGCGACTTCAAGCTTCATTTTGCCAAGGTCAATGATATTACCATCTTGAAAGACGGTAATTCCGATCGAGCGCAGCCAGAAAACACTGACATCCGATGAAAAAAGTTGCAACCCGTATGAGAGATTGGAGTTTAAAAAGCTTGGAGGGGGGACAACGAAAGGTAAAAGTATCAGCGAAGGAAAAACAAAACGGGCGTAAGCGAACCCACCAAAAGTTAGGAAAAGTCCAAAAATAATAGCAAATGTACTGAGGTGACGGACATTCTCAATCCCAGCCTTGATTGCCAGAGAATATACCACAATTGAAAAGGCTGTGATTGCTACACCGATAAATCGACCCTTATTATCAGGGCGTTTCAATAACTCGCGTCTTTTCCAGAGAAGATATAGCGAAACAGCGAGCATCAAAGGGCCGTGACTGAATTCTTCAGAATTCATCCAGGCGTCCCAAAGAAGATGGGCATCTGGGAAATAGAAGACTAAGACCAGGATTAAACTGACAGGAAGCAAGTATTTTGACCAATCTGGTTGTTGCTGGCCGGTAGTATCAGTCATTTGTGTCACTTATCGTCCCCCAATAAAGTGATGTTCATGTTTTCCCATTAATCTCGAAGATATATGGGGGAATCCTAAAAATTCAATCAAACCTAGTAATAATAATGAGTTTGACGTTCGTTCGCCTTATTTAGAACGACGCCCAATAGATTGTTGGACTGTATTTGACGGCGAGCTTCTTTCACCTCAACAGGTTTTGTTTCACCGCTGGCCACAACGAGCAAGACACAATCTACCTGCGGTAAGAAGGCAATGGTGTCATCGCCTGCCATAAGTGGTGGTAAATCAAAAATTACAATTCTGTTTTGATATCGGTTGCGAAGTTCCTGTACCAGAGCCTTAGCTTTCTTGGACATCAAAGTCTCGGCAGAATTTTTTACAGGTGTGTTATTCGGTAAGACGACCAGCCGCGGGAAGCTTGGGTTAATCAAAACGTCCTGGACTTCTGCATCATTGTTAAAGACGTCGAAAAGGCTTTTTTCAGGATGAATGCCCAAATATCTCGAAATTCGAGGGCGACGCAAGTCGAAATCTGCTACAAGCGCGGTTTTATCTGTCTGTTTCGCTATACTCAAGGCCAAATTAAGTGATACTACTGTTTTGCCGCATTCTGGTGATGGGCTAGTAATACCCAGAGTCTTCCAACCGTTTTCTTCCATTTTGCTCAAGACTTGCGTTCTGAGGACATCAAAGGCTACAGCGTCCGGATCCTCACTGTCAAAGGTGATGATCCGATTGGCCTCTAGATGCTTGGTGTTGAGCTCAATAACTTGAGTTTGGCTATAGGAAATGTCTTCTTGATCGGCCTCATGAGCTTTGTTGACAGGACGAACAGCCTTTCTTACTCCCAAATCTGGGGAGCGGCCTTGAGTTTCTCGTGCCTTGGAAATGGCATCTTTAATCCGTTCCACATCGGCCTCCTAAAATGGCAAAATATTTAGGCGTTCGACCATCGCCCATATTCTGTAAAACAGTAAATCTAGTGGTTTATAAAAGAAATGGATCATCGCAGCACCAGCCGTCATAACTAGGGCTGGTGCTAAAAGGATGGCACCGAGTTTATAACGTTTTTTCTGAATATCTCGCTGTGTCTTGATGTAGGGAATTGTGACGAGCGGTGGACTCTTTAGAAGCTTTTCCAGTTCTTTTGCGGTTCTTACCCGCCGATCTACTAATTCTATCAGAACTGCAGTACCAATGCCCGCTGAAAACGCAAGAAATACTCCAATTCCTATAAATTTTGGGCGGTTTGGCCAAACGGGCTCCGTAGGGACAATAGGTGGCTCTAACAGAACGAAACGTTCAGCCTTTTTCTCTTCCTCAAGGTTTTGAGCCAGCTTGGCCTTGCCTTGTTTCGCTTCAAGTTCTGCATATTTTTCAAGTATTTCATTGTAATTTCTGTTGAAGACAACCAATTGCCTTTCAACTTCAGGAGTTTTGAGGATCAATTCCTCGGTATTCGCTGCTTTTTCACGTAATTTACTCAGGTTTTCATTGGCAGCTGCAATAGCTTTAGAATTAGAGTCTAATCGAATTTGGATTCGATCCAAAAGCCTTTGCTTGGAGGGACTGAAGGATTTTATGGAATCCTTTTCCTCGGTGTTTGTTGCTAATTCTTCCCGCAATTGAGCTTCTAGAGCTTCGACTTTTCTTCGAAGGCCTTTAACCGTTGGGTGTTTATCAGTGAGCTGAGATAAGGAATTTGTTAGTTGGTCTTTTGCTTTTTCAAGCTCCAACTGTGTCGTGTTTTCGGGAGTTTCAGAAACACCTGACTGGGAAAAATTGCCTGACTCAGCTGAAGATAGCTCGAGTTCGAGATACTTTCTTTCTTCTATTAAGTTTTCAATTTGGAGCTGAAGAGACTTAATTTCTGCCTCGGTCCTTTCTAGCGTTCCCATTCTAATATTTAGATGTTCTGGCAGGCTATTGCTATGTTTTCGTTTGTAATCAGATATCGCAGCTTCCGCTTTGTTGAGCTCTACTTTGAGCTTTTCAGCCTCCTGTTCAAGGAATTGAGTTGTTTCTGTCGCTCTTTCTGTCCGTGTTTTTACATTTTCACTTAAAAATAGAGTTACAAACTCGTTCGCTACTTTTGCAGAAATATTAGGGTCTTCATGCTGAAAACCAACCTTAAAGGCAATTGTTGCAGTGTTTCTTATACTTGACCCTACCTGAGAAGTAATTACGTCTAGAAGTATACGCTCCTGCATCTGTTCTACTAGCTGGGTTACTGATAATCTTTTGCGATCTTCAGCAAAAACGTCATACTTATCTATAATCTTGACAAGATTACTCCGTGTCATGACACGTTGTCGAATTGTCGTAATCCGCTGATTAGGGTCTGATGTCACGGTCGATTGAACAAGTTCTACAGGGATTTGTTGGCTTTCAACGAGAACGGTGCCAAGGGATTCATAACGTTGCGGGATCAAGTAAACGACGACAACTGCTAATATTGCACCCAGCATTGCAGGTATCAAAAAGAAAAAGAAACGCCGTTTCGCGATCGACAAAATCTGCGAAAAATCGAAGGAGCTTTCCTCTTCTTCCATATTGTAATATTCAGTTGTCATATCAGGCTCTTGTTTTCACTATTCCAGCTACGCAGATTGACCGCTCTTTTTGTCAAAGTTTGGACGTAAAATATTCAATTTTGGTGAATTCCATAGCTCTAATCCCCCACTACACCCTTCTTTACACAGAAAAGTGTAAATAAATAGTGCATTACTCGCTTGAAAGGTGAAAGGCATTAGTTTTTTCGTCCGTTTTTTTAATAGGCGTTCTTGTTGATGAAGCCAACAAAGGCCGTCATGATCAGAATTTGAATGTCAAAAAGGATCGACCAATTTTCACAATAATACACGTCATGTTTAACACGGGCCTCCATCTTATCTAGCGTATCAGTTTCGCCCCTCAAGCCTTTAACCTGGGCCCACCCTGTGATGCCGGGTTTGACTTTGTGCCGACCGAAATATCCTTCGATCAAGGAAGAATATTCTTCGTTGTGATCCACAGCGTGAGGGCGTGGGCCTACTAATGACATAGATCCAAGAAACACATTAAATAATTGCGGAAGTTCATCGAGACTGGTTCTGCGGATAAATTTGCCAACTTTTGTTATTCGGGGATCGTCTCTCGTAGCTTGTTTTGTGACTTTTTCCGGTACGTCACCATGATACATTGATCGGAACTTGAAGATTTCAAATTCCTGATTGTTATACCCATAACGTTTTTGCTTGAACAAAATAGGGCCACGGCTTTCAAGGCGGATAGCTAAAGCTAGGCAAATGAAGACCGGAGAGAATAATAGGATCAAGAGTGCACTCAGAATTTTATCCTCAAGCCACTTTAACATCACACCCCATCCGGAGAGTGGAGAGTCGATCACCTCGATCATTGGGATAGATCCAAAATGCTTCGGCGAGGGCTTATTAGGAAACCTAAAACCGACAAGGTCTGAGACTAAATGCACATGGGCCGGAAGCTCACGAAGTTGCTGTACAATCTCTGCCTGGCGTTCGTCCGCATGCCAGGGAAGGGCGACAACAATATCGTCGACATGTCGCTTCCGTGTATATTGTTTCAGGGCCTCAATATTTCCTAAGAAAGCGCATTTTAATTTTGAGGTATCAATCCGGGACGCGCGGTCATCAAAAAGACCAACAACGTTATTCAGAGGATATTTTTGACCGTGACTCAGTTCTTCAATCAAATGATTGGCCTGAGGTCCTGCGCCGACGATTGCAATGTTTCGCGAGATAAGTCTTTTTCTCGCAAGATAGATCATCAGGATATATCCGATAATTCTGGCTGAAACGATAAATCCAAAACACAGAGCAAAGAAACTGTAAATCCAGATTCTGGAAAATTCATCCGAGATATGCAGAGAGAACGCGAGGGCTAACAACAGAAGAAAAGTGATCACGCAAGCGCCGCCGATCCTGGAAATCACCCCAATCGGTGCCATTATTGCTGAAAATTCATAAATCCCTGCATATCGGCCAACAAAAAAGTAGGAACTGAAGATAAAGAAGATCGCAAACAGGTAGATTTCACGAATATAGAGCGGACTTCCCAAAATCAGGGCATATGCCGAATATCCCGCCGCAACAATAAGAAGCGTATCGATAAAGCTAAATAAACCAGAGAGGACCTTTGACGAAAGTGGATAACTTTTGCCCCCCTCTAATGTCAGTTTCTGCTCCTGAATAGCACTCAACTTATTCATCCAAGTCAGTCTTTCTGATCAATATGCAACTTAGTATATAGGTTTTTATTCGAATTACGCTTACTTATTACAAAAGAACCAAATCCAAAGCCGCTCCATTTATAGGGAACTTGGTCATTGGATTTTATTAAAATAAGAAAAAGACTTATAGAAATGGTTAACGGCGTTGCATCGGAGTGTCAGTTGTTAAAAAGTAAAAGGGAATTTGCGCATCACCTTCTCAAGCTATTATGGGTCGTGATTGCAACTGTTATTACCATTGGATCTCTTATACCTGTTGATACCTTGCCGGAAACTGCAGTGGCGATAAGCGATAAAATTCAGCATGCTTTTGCCTATTTCTGCTTGGGTATAATCGGTGTCTTGGCTTGGCGGAGCTTTAAATACAGGTTGTTAGTTGTGACTATCTCATTTTTGATTGGGATTGGAATCGAGTATGTACAGCCTTTAACGGGGAGACATTTTGAATATGCGGATATGCTCGCAAATACAAGTGGACTTGTAACGGCGATAGTTTTGGGCAGCATTTGGCACTATCGGAAAAAAACAACCAATAGTATAAATTAATTGAAATAAATAAACTATAAATTATATCCAGGTTTTCTGAAGTTTGGAGGTCTGGAAATGATATCGTCAAAAACATTGGTCTTTTGGGCGCTGTTTCTAATCATTTTGATTGGGGGAGGAGCGACACTTACAACTCTTATTTGGCAGTTTAAGAATGGCTTTGCTGAGCGTCTTCAACATGATATGGCGAAAACTTCATTGATGAAGACCTCTGTGGGAGAGGTTGATGTTTTCTTCTGGTCTGGTTTGGCAAATATTTCTGAAATCACATTTTCAGATCGTGATAAAACGGTTAAGCCGCTACTAGCAGTTCGAAATCTTCAAATCTCCTTCGACCCCCTCTCATTGGCTTTTAGCCCATTAATAATCGAAACGATTAAAAGCTCAGATACTCAAATCGTGGCAAATATAACGGGTGATGGCTCCCGTCTATTAACTTGGAACAAAAGTCTGAAAGACTCTTTTCATCCAGAAGAATTCAAAAATTCTGGTCAATACAGAATTTCAACTCTTGACCTCGGAAGCGGCGTTATGGCAATTGGGCCAAATAATTTAAACGCTTCTCCGATCAGAACAATTCCCTTTCCCAAAAGCTATATTGATATGAAGGCTGAGGGTCTAACGGAGCTGAGTTCTGAAAATCAAGTGAGGCGTATTCTAATCGAAATAACAGATCAGGCATTGAATGCGACTAGTTATTCCCTGATAAAATAGGATGGTAATTTGATTAGGATATGCAGTTAGCCTTGCTCTACTTGGTGAAGATGACTAAATGTAGAGACATCCAAAAAACAGGCAGAGTGAAAACATGCAATCCTTGGTCGTTCTAGTCAGTACTGTAATTGAAATATATGTGTGGCTGCTCATTGCAAATGCGATTATGAGCTGGCTTATTGCATTCAACGTGATTAACACTCAAAATCAGTTTGTATCAACTGTTGGGCAATTTCTCTATCGGATAACGGAACCGCTGCTAAGGCCGCTTAGGCAGATCATTCCTTCAATTGGTGGTTTGGATGTGACGCCGATTGTGCTGATCTTATTACTCTACTTTATTCGAAACCTGATGTGGGAATTTTTGGTGGCATACTAATGGAGCCTCCTTTTGAAGAAAGAGCCGAAGGAATTCGGCTCTTTTTGCGTTTGCAGCCAAACGCCTCTGCCAACCGAATAGATGGCCTTTATCAGGGCAGTGATCGAAATCGATTAAAACTATGCGTGACAGCTCAGCCCGAAAAAGGAAAGGCGAATAAAGCTGCAATAAAGCTTCTGTCTAAATTTCTTTCTTGTTCACCGAGCAGTTTGGAAGTAATTCAGGGGCAAACAGACCGAAATAAGACAGTTTTTGTCGGTGGAGAGGTTTCGTCTTCCCTGCTTAAGCTGCAAGTCTGGTTTTCTGAGCAAAGAGACAAGGTGAACAACTGATGGTAGCCGAGCGAATTGACGGAAAAGCCTATGCCCAAACTGTCCGGGAGCGTGTTGCAGGGCAGGTTGCCTTTCTGAAATCCAAATATGACATTACCCCCGGGCTTGCTGTGGTTCTAGTGGGGGAAGATCCCGCCAGTCAGGTCTACGTGAGAAATAAAAACAAAGTCACAGTAGAAGCGGGCATGAAGTCCGAGGAAATTCGGCTGGAGAAAGACGCAACGCAAGCTGAAGTTTTGGCTGTTGTCGACCGGCTGAATAATGATCCCACCATTCATGGTATTCTGGTGCAACTCCCGCTCCCGCCACAAGTTGATGAGATGGCTGTGATTAATGCCATTGATCCTGCAAAAGACGTGGACGGGTTCCATGTGATTAATTCCGGTCGCCAGGCTGTGGGGCTGGATGCAATGGTGCCTTGTACGCCACTCGGCTGCATTACACTTTTGAAAGAGCGTATCGGAGATTTATCTGGCCTCAATGCGGTGGTTGTCGGGCGTTCCAATATTGTGGGCAAGCCCATGGCCAGTTTATTACTGGCAGAAAACTGCACAGTAACAATTGCACATTCCAAAACCAAAGACCTTCCTGGCCTTTGCCGTACTGCTGATATTTTGGTCGCGGCAGTTGGGCGTCCAGAAATGATCCGTGGCGATTGGGTGAAAGACGGCGCAACTGTTATTGATGTTGGGATTAACCGGATCGAAACCGAGGGCGGGAAAAGCCGATTGGTTGGTGATGTCTGCTATCCAGAAGCTGAACAAAAAGCAGGTGCAATCACGCCAGTTCCTGGAGGCGTCGGCCCCATGACAATAGCATTTCTGCTGGTTAATACCGTAACAGCCTGTTGCCGAAGCAATAATATCGAAATTCCTGAGATCGAATAACTATATACTCTTAATGAGAAGTATAAACAGAACACATTTAGCCTTCCTAAAAACTGTTGTTGTTGGAGTTCTGACAGGAGTGGTTGCAGGGATAGTATTGTTGGCCATTCCAGGAGCTGGTTTGTTGTTGCTCGTAGGTGTGCTTGGCCTTCAATGGGATTTGAGCTGGATGCCAGAAGTCTCCACCATGATGGCAATCGGTGGCGTATGTGGTGGCGCGTTCTCTGCTTTTCTCTTCATCAAAGACCGACACGTCCCTTATGTGGAAGAGGTCCAGGATTTCGAAATAGATGAGGATCCGCCGGGGCCAAGGCATTAAAAAAGGCGCCCTTTGAGGCGCCTTTCGTATTCTCCTGAGATTGCTTGAATCAACCGCCTTTTTGACGGTGCAGCAAACGAAGCCGCAAGGCATTAAGTTTGATAAAGCCTTCTGCATCCCGTTGGTCGTAAACTGTATCTTCTTCAAAAGTGACATGTTCCATCGAGTAGAGAGAGAATTTACTCTTCCGTCCGACGACACTGACGCGACCTTTAAACAGTTTAAGGCGGACAACGCCGCAAACTTTTTCCTGGCTCTTGTCAATCAATGCCTGGAGCATTTCCCTTTCAGGTGAGAACCAGAGGCCATTGTAAATCAGCTCAGCATAGCGAGGCATAATGTCATCTTTTAGATGCATCGCGCCGCGATCAAGAGTGATTTGCTCAATCCCGCGATGCGCTTCCAACATGATAGTACCGCCTGGGGTTTCATAAATGCCCCTGGATTTCATGCCAACAAAACGCCCTTCTACCAAGTCAAGGCGGCCAATTCCGTTGTCTCCAGCAAGTTTGTTTAGGGCCGTCAGCATTTCTGCCGGGCTCAGTTTCTTACCGTCCAGAGCAATCGGATCGCCCTTCTCATATTCGATCTCAATATATGTGGGTGTGTCCGGAGCATCTTCAGGCGCAACCGTGCGAGAATAAACATATTCACCCGCTTCTTCCCAAGGGTCTTCCAAAGCCTTACCTTCAGCTGAAATGTGCAAAAGGTTGGCGTCTACAGAAAATGGTGCTTCACCGCGCTTGTCCTTAGGGATCGGGATCTGGTTTTTCTCAGCAAAGTCGATCAATTTGGTCCGGGAGTTCAGGTCCCATTCCCGCCAAGGGGCAATCACTTTGATATCTGGATCAAGTGCGTAATAGCCCAGTTCGAAGCGAACCTGGTCATTACCTTTGCCTGTCGCTCCGTGGGCGACCGCATCTGCACCAACTTCATGAGCGATTTCAATTTGTCGCTTGGAAATTAGTGGGCGGGCGATTGACGTGCCGAGTAAGTATTGCCCCTCATAAACCGCATTTGCGCGGAACATTGGAAACACGAAATCGCGGACAAATTCTTCTCTCAGGTCATCAATGTAGATTTCTTTGATCCCCAGCAGTTCCGCTTTCTGGCGGGCTGGCTCAAGTTCTTCACCCTGACCAAGATCAGCGGTAAAGGTCACAACCTCACAGTTGTAAGTTGTCTGGAGCCATTTGAGGATGACAGACGTATCCAGGCCACCTGAATAGGCCAGTACGACTTTTTTAATGTCTTTAGACATGACGATAACCCTTAATGAGAAACAATGTCCGAATAATTGAAGCGCGCAAAATAGGGGAAAAGCGAATGGCCTGCAAGGGAAAGCAACTGCATCCCTTGCAGCATTCTGAATTAGCTGTTGACGGCTTGTCGTCGGGCTGAGGCCCGCTCTTTTGTGCTCGCCGTTTTTAACTGACCACAGGCAGCCATGATATCCTGACCACGTGGAACGCGCACAGGTGAGGAGTAGCCAGCATCATTGACGATTTTGGCAAATCGATGGATCGCATTGTTGCTGGAGCATTTGTAGTTGCTACCGGGCCATGGGTTGAACGGAATTAGATTGACCTTGGCTGGAATGTCTTTCAACAGGCGAACCAGTTCACGGGCATCCGCAGGGCTGTCGTTAATCCCATCCAGCATCACATATTCGAATGTAATCCGGCGGGCATTATTACTGGCGGGATAGTCCTTACAAGCCTGAAGAAGTTCTTTGATCGGATAACGCTTATTGATTGGAACCAGAATATCTCGAACATCATTGCTAACCGCATGAAGCGAGATCGCTAGATTAACACCCAGCTCTTCACCACATTGATAGATCTTAGGAACAACGCCAGATGTCGATAGGGTAATCCGCCGCTTGGAAAGCGAAATGCCTTCCCCATCCATAATGATCTGCAGGGCTTTCGACACATTGTCATAATTCAGCAGGGGTTCACCCATACCCATCATAACGATGTTTGAAATCATCCGGTTACCCTTTGGGCTCGGCCATTCATTAATCGTGTCCCGTGCGACCAACATCTGGGAGATAATTTCACCAGCGGTTAAGTTCCGCACAAGTTTCATAGTGCCTGTATGGCAAAAGCTGCATGTCAGGGTGCAACCTACCTGGCTTGAGACACAAAGTGCGCCCCGATCCTCCTCTGGAATATGAACCGATTCGACTTCCTGTCCATCAGGAAACTTGACAAGCCACTTACGGGTGCCGTCTGTGGATTGCTGTAGGCTTGTAATTTCAGGCCGCTCAACCGTGAAGTTTTCTGGTAGTAGTGCCCGCATATCCTTAGAGATGGATGTCATATCCTCAAACGAACTGGCACCCCGATAATAAAGCCAATGAAACAGCTGCCGGCTGCGCATTTTTGCCTGTTTTTCAGGGGTTCCCGTTTCAAAAAGGGCATCCGCCATTTCTTTGCGGGTCATCCCTACAAGGCTTTTGCGGATAGCCAATAGCTCCGGCTGCCGGTCGACAGCTTCCACATCTGGGATTAGGTGTTCCATGGGTCACTTATACTTCTATAGTAGGAGCGCAAAACCTTACCGGTGCGCTCCGAAAAATTCGTCCGGCCTTGCCGGTCTCTAGCTGCAGCTTTTTCTAATCTGCTTATGTGCCGCTGTAAAGCCTTGTAATGAATATGTGTCCGTGGTGTCCGTACCACGTGACGATGTTCCTTTGACCGTCATGCGGGAACCACCGCGCATGGCTTTGATCAGCTTGTCATCACTTTCGCCTTCTGGAACCCACGCGACGTCATCATCTGTAGCCAACTTAAACTTTCGTTTGTCGATTATGACATCAACAGTCGATTTATCTTTGTACGGGTAACCTGTTACGTGGCTGACTTCTTCTTTGGAGCGTGACTTGGGCCGGTAGGTAACCATCATATAAATATCACCGCGACTGACATTTGTGGGCAGCGACTTCAGTGGACGTGACAACATATAACAAACCTTCTGACCGGCTTCGACCCAGGTATAAGCGCTCCAGTCCTTGAATGTCCCAAGCGCACGTGGGTCATTACTAGCTGCTAAAGTATTTGAGGCGGCGAAACTCAGTGTCCCAAATAGGACTAATCCCAGTGCTTTCATTCTGTAGTTATTTAACATGATCTCAGTCTGTCTGCTCTTGGTTACGGTGCTCGTCTATGTCCATCAAAGGGTCCCGGATATGCTACCCTAAACCCTTTGCCTTCTTCAAGGTACGGTTCTTTGGTTTTCCCTGCACGTGATCAGGAAGCGGAACTGCTTTGCCAAGTTCGCTCGTTGGACGTTTGGCATAGCGGCCATGGGAAATGACACGATCATACATAACCACGGCCCCCGCTGTTGCAACATTCAAACAGAAACTTGTCGGAATTTTGATGAAATAATCACATTTTTCCTGAAGTGCGGGTGAGAGTGAACCTCTCTCTCGCCCAAGGACATAGGCGGCGCTAATTGGATGGTAGAAGCTGGGAAGTTCCACTGCTTCATCCAAGAGCTCGACGCCGACAAGTTTACACATTTTGGGGAGTTGCAGGTCGTCAATGGTTTCAAAATCATACCAGGGGATATTTTTGGGAGCGACGCTGGTATCTGAGCGCGCTTGGCGAACAGAATATTCAGCACCAATTGTGAAAACAAAACTTGCGCCGAACGCATGTGCGGTCCTGAAAAGGTTGCCAGCGTTCATTGGTTTGCTGACACCTTCAATCCCAATTCCAAAATAGCCTCTGCTTGACATAAATAGGGTTACTCCATGGCAGATCATCGGATATGGTTGAGAGAGTTAGTAAAATTTATCCGCTAGGACAATCCCCATGTTAAAGCAAAATCCAAAAAACACGAACAGCGAGCCGATCACAGTTGAGGTATGGCGCGGCAAGATGGTGGAAAGCTTGCATCACGTCAACGCTGTGGTGACGGATAGTGATGGTGCCATTCTGCATTCATGGGGAAATGTGGAAAGCCCAGTATATCTCCGCTCAGCAATCAAGCCAGTGCAAGCTTTGCCGCTGGTCGAAACGGGGGCTGCGGATGCGTTTTCCGTATCTGAGCAGGAGTTATCCCTTGCATGCGCGTCCCATACTGGGGAAGACATTCATGTCAGTGCAGTCACAAAATGGTTAGAGCGTTTAGGTCTATCTATCGAGGAACTGGAATGCGGGGCGCATTGGCCGACCTACCCGCCTGCAGAGAGAGCTCTGGCTGCAAAAGGTTTGATGCCAACAACCGCGCATAATAATTGCTCTGGAAAACATACCGGGTTTTTGGCGACTGCTTTACATCTAGGAGAGGATCACAAGGGATATATTCGTCTGGATCATCCTGTTCAGCAACGAATTGTGAAAGTGTTGGAGGAGTTTACCGGACTCGATCTGGAAAAAGCTGAAGTTGGCATTGATGGCTGCTCTATTCCGACAATTGCAATTCCCCTTTTAAACTCTGCGATGGCGATAGCGCGATTTGCGGACCCAAACCGGTTTTCAGGCGATCGTGTTGCGGCTTGCAAACGGATTCAGAGTGCTATTGCAAAAGCACCTGAAATGATTGCCGGATCTGATCGGTTGTGCACCGCACTAAACCGATCCGCAAAAGGATCTGTTATCGCAAAGGTCGGGGCAGAAGGCGTTTATCTCGCTGCTTTGCCCGACCAAGGACTGGGTATAGCACTTAAGACTTTGGATGGCACAAAGCGCGGGGCTGAAGTTGCACTCGGCGGAATTCTTGAGCTCTTAGGTGTCATGTCAGAGGATATGCGGCGTGAAACTGCAGATTTCACGGCACCTGTAATCACCAACTGGAACAAGATGAATGTGGGGCATATGTCGGTTATCGACAATTAATGCAAATCACCTAATTGACCCGACGCGTAAAACTGACTTAACTTGTGCAGCGCAAAAAATCAGAATAACCCCTTAAACGGGCGAGGAATGGGAAGAAAATGAAAGCATTAGTCTGTAAAGAATTTGGTAGTCCTGACATCTTGGTCATGGAAGATATTGCAGAGCCTGAAGTCTCCAAAGGCATGGTCAAAATACAAGTTCATTCAGTTGGCCTGAACTTTCCGGACACTTTGATGATCGCAGGGAAGTACCAGTTTAAACCGCCTTTCCCGTTCTCTCCAGGAATGGAAAGCGCTGGAATTGTTACTGAGGTTGGCGAGGGTGTCACAAAAATCAAGGTTGGTGATCGTGTGATGTCTAACCATGGTCATGGTGGCTTTGCCGAATATGTGGTCGCTCCGGAGGACGGAACTTACGTTATTCCTGACAATATGGCCTTTGATAAGGCGGCCGGTTTTCCTGTGACTTATGGTACGACGTATCATGCTCTAGTTGATCGAGGGAATTTGAAGAAGGGTGAAGTTCTTCTAGTTCATGGCGCGGCTGGTGGTGTTGGCCTGAATGCCGTTGAGCTGGGTAAAGCCCTCGGCGCCACAGTGATCGGGACTGTCGGCTCAGATGAAAAGTTTGACATCGTCAAGGAATATGGCGCCGATCATGTGATCAATTATTCCAAGGAGAGCATCAAGGACCGGGTCAAGGAACTGACCGGTGGTAAGGGTGCTGACGTGATTTATGATCCCGTTGGGGGCGACGCTTTCGACCAGTCTATGCGCTGCATCAACTGGGAAGGCCGTTTGCTTGTCATCGGTTTTGCGTCTGGCCGAATTGCTGAATTACCAACGAACCTAGCGTTGCTGAAAGGCTGTTCAGTTGTTGGGGTGTTCTGGGGCGAGTTTGCGCGTCGTAATCCTGAAAAAAACCGAGCTAACTTCCAGGCTATGCTGGATATGGTGGAACGTGGTGAATTAAAGCCGCATGTTTCCATGCATTTCCCATTGGAGCAGGGAGCAGATGCAATGAAGGCGCTTCTATCCCGTAAATCTACCGGGAAAGTGATCATTACGGTCAAGGAATAGGTAGATCTGTGGCTAAAGGACGGAAAGGGAGAGACCAAGCGGTCAAAAACCAGTATGAGGACTTTCCCTATCCACCTCGCGATCCTGAAGATGAGCGAAAACGTTTAATCTTCGGTAGTCCCAGTAATCTGGAAGAGGTTAATCACTACCTTTTTGGCGGAAAAAGAGATTTTTCCAAACCCTTCAGAGCGCTTGTTGCGGGTGGGGGAACCGGCGATGCTGCGATCATGCTGGCGCAACAGCTAGCCGATCACGGAAATGCTGGAACAGTAACCTACCTGGACCTCTCAACAGCTAGTCGCAAGGTGGTTGAAGCCCGTGCAAAAGTGAGGGGGCTTCAAAATATGGAGTTTCATACAGGTTCCCTTCTTGAGCTTCCGTCAATGGGGTTTGAGCCCTTTGACTACATAGATTGCTGCGGGGTTCTTCATCATTTGGAAGACCCGGAAGAAGGTTTAAAGGCTTTAGAGGCTGTATTGACCGACGAAGGTGGTATGGGTCTGATGGTTTATGCCACGCTGGGGCGGACAGGCGTTTATCATGTCCAGGACGCCTTGAAGATGTTGACCCGCGATCTTCCTCAAAAGAAACAGGTTCCTTTGGCCAAAACCTTTGTAGAGCAGTTGCCATCGACAAACTGGCTTGTTCGGAATCCTTTTGTTGGAGACCATAAACTGGGAGAAGACGCAGCTTTTTTTGACCTGCTTCTGCATCCCAGAGATCGCAGCTATACGGTTCCTGAAGTCTATGACTTTGTTCAATCTGCAGGTCTTCAGCTAATCACGTTCATTGAGCCCGTAAAATATGATCCGGTTACTTATCTAAAAGACAAAGACCTGATCAAGCGAGCCCGAGAGCTTAAGCCAGAAGAGCGAGCGGCATTGGCGGAAAATATGAGTGGGACCCAGAAAATTCACCTTTTCTATGTCCTGAAAGACTCAGCCCGTCCCAATGTTGCAAGCATAGAACCTGGAATGATTCCCGTCCTGAAAAGAGGGAACCCTCCAGAGGCTTTAGCCGCTGCATTTAAGGGAAAAAACAAATTTCCGATTACCTTCGATGGGGAACAAATTGAGTTTTCCTTACCGGAGAAGAGTGCCGAGATCGTTGCATTGATTGATGGTGTTCGGACGCTTTCAGATATTCAGTCTGAATTGAATTTGAATTGGGAAAAGTTTCGAAGTCTTTTCGCTCCCTTTTTCAAATTGTTAAACGGGTGGAACATTCTTTGGCTGAAGTCTTCGAGGCTCAACTCTGATTGACATTTTGTCAGTGTGCAGTTGCGAAAAAAGGACATTTCCAATCCTGATTAATATGGTTATGATCTGCCCCGAACTCACATGTGCAGTGACCAGTTCGCGGTCCGCAGACTGGCCGATGGGCTAGGAAAACGAAACTGTACACAGAAATAGGGTAAGGTAGGAGTCATCACTAATGGCAAATAAGTTATATGAAAATGCCGCAAGTGCGCTGGACGGCCTTCTGTTTGATGGGATGACCATCGCAGCCGGTGGTTTTGGCCTTTGTGGTATCCCGGAAAATTTGATCACTGCTATTCGGGATTCTGGTGTTAAGGATCTCACCGTTTACTCCAATAACGCTGGTGTCGATGATTTCGGGCTGGGCTTGTTGCTGCAAACCAAGCAAGTGAAGAAGATGGTCTCTTCCTATGTTGGTGAAAATGCAGAATTTATGCGCCAATATCTGTCCGGAGAACTAGAGCTTGAATTCAATCCACAAGGAACGCTTGCTGAACGGATGCGTGCTGGTGGTGCCGGTATTCCTGGGTTTTATACAAAAACAGGGGTTGGTACACTGATTGCCGAAGGCAAAGAAGAAAAGGTCTTTGATGGGGAAACCTATATCCTTGAACGGGGTATTGTTGCAGACCTTGCTATTGTAAAGGCATGGAAAGGTGACGATCACGGAAACCTTGTTTATCGGAAAACTGCCCGCAACTTTAATCCGATGGCAGCAACATGCGGAAAAGTGACTGTTGCTGAAGTTGAAGAGATTGTTCCTCTCGGGTCTTTGGATCCAGACAATATTCACACGCCGAGCGTATTCGTGCAGCGGATCCTTAAAGGAGAGCACGAAAAACGGATTGAACAGCGGACTATTCGGGAAGCCTGAAAGGAGATAAATGATGCCTTGGGATCGTAATCAAATGGCTGCCCGCGCAGCACAGGAACTGGAAGACGGAACCTACGTAAATCTGGGAATTGGTATTCCCACACTTGTGTCCAACTATATCCCTGATGGGGTTGATGTAACCTTGCAATCAGAAAATGGCATGCTTGGCATGGGACCTTTTCCAACAGAGGATGAGATTGACGCTGACCTCATTAATGCAGGGAAGCAGACTATTACTGAGCTGAATCGTACCAGTTATTTTAACTCCGCTGATAGCTTTGCCATGATACGTGGTGGACATATTGCGCTTTCAATTTTGGGTGCGATGGAAGTCTCCGAAAAAGGAGATCTGGCAAACTGGATGATTCCAGGAAAGCTCGTCAAGGGAATGGGCGGTGCAATGGACTTGGTTGCCGGCGTGAAGCGCGTCGTGATTATCATGGACCATGCCAATAAAGCAGGTGAAAGCAAGCTTTTGAAAGAATGTACACTGCCACTAACTGGTAAAGCAGTGGTAGACAGGATTATCACTAATCTAGGTGTGTTCGATGTGGTAGAAGGCGGCTTGAAAGTCGTAGAACTGGCACCGGATGTGACCATGGACGAGGTTCTGGCAAAAACAGAAGCCAATATTGTTCAGTAACTGAACGGTATCAAAATCTAACAGAAAACATTTAAAGCCCGGTTTCATGACCGGGCTTTTTATTATTATTGGGTCAGTCCTAAATCTGCATCGGAGGCAAACTGGAACTTGTTCTGGGGTGGCCAGGGACGATGTTTCCAGTCTGGCTTAAAGTTAAAGCTTGATACCGATCTGCCTTCAGGTAGTGCTCCGTTCCCAAACCCGCGGGCGTAGTCATAATAAAGTTTCACGATTTCTTCTTTGCAAACTTGTTGAGCGGCTGGGTGTTCCAGGCAGGCTGAATGCCATTTTTTAACGCGTGCAAAATCGTCTGTTTCAGGGATGTGGAAATCTTCATAATATTCAAGAAACCAGAACCGCATGAACATAGGTGTATATACTGTCTCGGCCAAGCCAAAGTCATCAAACAGATAGGTGCCATCAGGGTTGTACTTCATCAGAAATTTGTTGAAATCAGCGTAGTGACCTAACAGTTTTTCTCTTAGCGCTGCCCGTTCGTTATCGTCCTGGTTCATCACAAATAGGTACCCAGTTGTTGTAAAGGCGCCTTCATTCGCAATCATTAGATTTTCGATTGCATGCTTATAGGGGGACGCTCTCCTGATCTGCTTGGACCCAAGGACTTCATCCAGATATGTTAAGAGAACAAGGCTTTCTTTTAATATCTCTCCATCTGGTGTTTCCAGTACTGGTAATGCGGTGGTTCCATCTGTCTTAGCCAGCAATTCCGGATCTCTGGGTTTAGTGATGTCCACTACCTTGAATTCCAATGCATCTTCCATTCCCTTCAGCGCCAATAAAATCTCAAGCCGTTGGGAGAAAGGGCAAACTGGTATGTGATAAATCGTTGCGCGTTTATTCATTCTGACGAGGCTCCCAAAATCTTTTGCTGTTTCTTATTTCTGAGGTGGTTAGCTTATATTCTGAACGTATTAGGGAAATGAAATCTAGGCAAGAAGAGACGGCAATTTTGGTAAGAGCTAATTGGAGAGGGCGGAGGGTTCAAACTTTGCAAATTCATTGACGGTATCAATTATGTATTTGCTTTTTGGCCCCTGATTACAGATTACGCCAAGTTTCTGCACATATAGCGGGGTTTCATGGGCGTTTAAGAAATCTTTGAACTCACCATAATCCCGAACAAGGGATTGGTACTCTTCCCAAACCATGATCATCGCATCGATCCGCCCTCTTTTTAATTGATTGGCAAGACGATAATTGTCGTGATTAACCACATAATTGTAGTTTCCTTCGGGGAGGATATTTTGCATGCCATCTTTATCGTAAGGAATTCCGATTAATAAATCTTCGAAGCCCTTCAAATTATCAACAATTGGCTTTGAGTTAGAGAAAACAACCCATCTTACGGTAGCCAAAGGTTTGCTACCCACAATTTTCTTTTCTTCCACGTTCACATCTACCGAACCTGGTGTTACGCATTGAACTTTATTGATGTAAAATAATCGGTAAGCTCGCGGAGCGTTCATGGGCTGAAAAGTTAGGTCTGTCTGTGTCTCAATATAGTTTTTTAGGGCTTTAAAAACGCCTCCGACGGCCCCGTTGTAGGATCCGATTTGTTTCCCATGAATGCCAGTGACATCCGCCATCACAATATCAGCTGCCTTTACCTGATAGCTGCAGAGGTATAGGGTAATAATTGTCAAAATCTTTATTGGCATACTGTCTCTGGTTTTTTGTTCTCATATGAAAATATAGTCCAAAAACTTATAAAAAAGAAAAAAATGAGATTTTATGAATATAGTACCTCGAAAAAACGCAGGGCTGCTCTGCAAACATAACTATTTAAATCCATGAGCAAGCGTACTATCCTGAGGCTATGATATCGATGCGTTCTTCGATCCGTCCCTTTACAAATGCCCCTGCCGCAATTCAAGCCGCTATTCTCATGGTGATTGGGTGCTTCTTCCTCGCAGGGTTGGGCGGATTTATAAAATATTTGTCTGACACCGGGATGCATGTGCTGGAAATTGTTTTCTTGCGCAATTTGGCCGGCTTAGTTGTGTTGATCCCCTGGTTTATGAAAAATGGCGTCAGTGCCATGAAGACGAAAAGGCCGGGTCTTTATGCTGTTCGAAGCATATTTGGGTTCGTTTCAATGGTCTCCTGGTTTGCTGCTGTGACCATTATTCCTCTGGCTGAAGCCGTTGCTTTGAATTTTACGGCGCCAATTTTTGGGACTATCTTAGCAATTGTCGTGTTGCATGAAGTTGTCCGCATCAGGCGGTGGGCAGCAATCGCGGTTGGCTTTATTGGTGCAATGATCATTCTGCGTCCAGGTGCAATTGAGCCAAGCGCAGGAACATATCTCGCCCTCTTTGCAGCTGTGACGATGGCCTGCTCCATTACATGTGTGAAAATGCTGGCCCGGACTGAAAGCACACCTGCCATGGTCGCCTGGGTGCAGCTAATTATTTTACCAATGTCACTTGTCCCGGCTTTGTTTGTTTGGCAGATGCCAACTTTGGAAGACTTGATCATTGTCGCTGCTATGGGGTTGTGTGGGACTTTTGGACATTTGTTTATGACCCGGGCTTATGCCGTCGCTGATGCGACTTTTGTAATGCCATTTGATTTCTCTCGTCTTGTTTTTTCAGCGATTATTGGCTTTATTTTCTTTGCGCAGGAGCCGGACGTCTATGTCTGGATCGGGGCTGCAGTTATCTTCGCCTCTTCGGTGTATATCGCCATGCGGGAAGCCAAGAAAGGCCAGTCAGAACCGCAAAGCAAGAATGCGGCTGTCGGATGAGAAAGTTTCCAGGGGCCGGATCATAATGGGTAAATCTGCGGCGCTAAGATTGGGGGAGCTGAACTCCAAGATGTCAATCCTGCCGGGAAATGTCCGAGGAGCACTCTGGATGCTTTTTGGCAGCCTTCTTTTTTCGGTTATGAGCCTTGGGGTCAAGTATGCCGGGCAACATATGGACAGTTTCCAGATTGGTTTTTTCAGAGCTTTTTTCGGCCTTATCGCTGTACTGCCTTTTGTGTTCTATAACGGTATTCTGAGTGTTCGGACATCTCGTCTCGGTCTACATTTTGTTCGGACACTGGTGGGGATAACGGCGATGCTGTCCGCTTATTATGCGATCACGCATATGCCGCTTGCAGATGCGGTCGCTCTCTCTTTCACGCGTCCTTTGTTTTTGATTATTCTTGCCGTTCTCCTGCTTGGGGAGGTCGTACGTTGGCGGCGCTGGACGGCAACCTTTGTCGGGTTTATTGGCGTTGTGATCATGATGCAAGCCAATGCAGATGTGGGGTTCGCCTCTGCCGTTGGCTTGTTTAGTGCTTTTATGGTGGCTTTTGTTTCGGTCTTTTTGAAAAAATTGTCCCAAACCGAAGGCTCTATCACCATTATGTTTTACTTTGGTTTGTTCGGGACATTTCTGACGGCTATTCCAGCCAGTCAGGTCTGGATCACCCCCAGCTGGGAAGATATTCTGGTTCTTCTGGGCGCATCCGCGTTTGGAGCTGGTGGGAATTTCTGCATGATCCGCGCACTGAGAGTAGGTGAGGCAACAGCCGTCTCTCCGTTTGACTATATGCGCCTCATCTTTTCAGGCATATTCGCTTATTTCCTGTTTGCCGAGGTTCCCACCCTGACAATGGTTGCGGGTGCACTGATCATTGTTGCTTCCACCCTCTACATCTTTCAAAGAGAAGCCAAAGCTCGGAAACGCGAAGCAAAGATTTCTGGCTAGATCATCCATTCTTGTCTTCGTTGCCAAACTTTTTCCCACACGGATTTTTTTTCATTATGCTTAGGGCTGCGGAGTAACGACAAGACCTTGTGCGCTAACATTCGGGAAAAGGGCCACATCGCCAACAAAGTTTTTCCAACAGGTTTAGAGAGTGAAGAAAAATGTTTATCTATTAAGCACATTTTGGCTTTGATAAGCTTAACTAGCTTGTCTGCAGGAACAGTTTCTGAAGCTCCACCATGATGAATAATAACTGCATCCGAAGTTACCATAGGTTTTGCACCAGCTTTGGCCGCTCTCAGACAAAAATCCGCTTCTTCTCCGTACATAAAGAAATCTGGATGAAAGCCGTTCAGCTTATCCCAAAAGTCTTTTTCGATTAAGAAGAAACAACCAGAAACAATATCCACCTGTCTAACTCCATCGCGATCCCAACCCCCAATGCCTTCTGAGTTGAATAGAGTTGATTTGCGAAACAATGAGCTAAGACCGAATGCTTGGCTAATTAGGCTCCATAGAGATTGTTTTGACCAACAAGAAGATGGGTTAAGGTCCTTGTTTTCAAACACTGTTTTCCCGCCCCAAATTAGAGCTTTCGGGTGTTGATTTCTGAATGACAACAACTTGTCAATTGCTGAGTCTAGGACTTCTGTATCTGGATTCAGTAGCAGTATTAAATTACCATTTGCTTCCTTGATCGCTGCATTGTTAGCTGCAGCAAACCCAATATTTTTCTTTCCTTGAATTAGTTTGACTTTATCGCCATACACCTTAGCAATCTGATCTGCTGAATTGTCACTGGAATCATTGTCATAAACAATGACCTCATATTTTGTATCATGCGTTTGTTGAAAGACTGTTTTGATGCACTTTAAAGTCATGGTGCATGTGTTGTAACTTACTATTATTATGGATAATTCGATCAAATCGCCATTTTCTTGAATGTTGCCCGGCATTTTAGAATTTAACCTTATGGTTATAGTAATCTAGTCAAGCTAATTTACTAAATACTACTGTTTATAAAATGATTAATTGATTTTTTCCTGTTAGTGCTCAATCTCTCTGTAAAAAATTTATATTTATTTAAATTATAGGAAAGTCATTGTGAATTTAGTATTGCCGCATGATGTGCGATGTGATCTTCCATGAAAGTTGCCATCAGGTAGTAGCTGTGGTCATAGCCCGGCTGGATCCGTAAATTTACCTGCTGGCCCGCGTCTTTGCAGGCCTCAACAAAGCGCTCTGGTTTTAGCTGGTCTTTGTAGAAGGGATCGGCATCTCCCTGATCAATCAAGATGTTTCCGTTAAATCGTTTTCCTGCTTTGATCAGTTCCGTTGCATCATACTGGCTCCAGGTGGAAGTGTCGGCACCTAAATAGCCCTTAAAAATCTTCTGGCCCCACGGAACTTGTGTAGGCGCGACAATCGGGGCAAAGGCTGAGACTGACTTGTACCGCTCAGGGTTTTTGAGGGCGATCGTCAACGCTCCATGGCCGCCCATCGAATGACCTGTAATACCCGCTATATCGGTATGAATATTGAAATTTTGAGCAATGAATTCTGGCAGTTCTTCAACACAATAGGCATACATCCTGTAGCCATTTTTCCAGGGATCTTCAGTTGCGTTCAGGTAAAATCCAGCCCCTGTCCCAAAGTCATAATCATCGTCTTCACCAGCATAGCCTAATCCGCGTGGGCTGGTATCGGGGCAAACGATGGCGATCGAGTGTAACTCCGCATACTTCTGGAAACCGGCTTTTGTAGTTGCATTTTCCTGCGTACAGGTTAGTCCCGACAGATAATACAGAACCGGTACCTTTTGGGATTTAGCAGCGCTTGGGAGAAACACACTGAATTCCATATCGCAGCCAGTTTCTCTTGATGGGTGCTTGTAGACACCTTGAGTGCCACCAAAGGCTTTTTGCTCACTGACGATGGTGAGTGTCATAAGTCCAGCTCCAAACCGATATTAGTAAACAACGACAGATCGGATACTTTCGCCTGCATGCATCAAGTCAAAACCCTTGTTGATGTCTTCCAGCGGCATCGTATGCGTGATGAGATCATCAATATTGATGTTGCCATCCATGTACCAGTCTACAATTTTCGGTACATCGGTTCTGCCTTTGGCCCCTCCGAAAGCGGTTCCGCGCCAAACACGCCCGGTAACCAATTGAAAAGGACGAGTTGAAATCTCTTCACCGGCTCCAGCAACACCAATGATGGTGCTTTCCCCCCATCCTTTATGGCAGCATTCCAAGGCCTGCCGCATGGTTGTTGTGTTGCCTATACACTCGAAAGAATGATCGGCACCGCCATCGGTTATATCAACCAAATAAGGAACGAGGTCACCTTCCACTTCTTTTGGATTGACAAAGTGGGTCATGCCAAATTTTTCCGCCAATTCTTTGCGGGCCGGGTTCAAATCTACACCGATAATTTTATCAGCTCCTACAAGGCGTGCGCCCTGAATGACATTGAGACCGATGCCTCCAAGACCAAAAACAATGACATTGTCGCCAGGGCGGACTTTAGCCGTGTTAATAACGGCGCCAACGCCGGTTGTGACGCCACAGCCGATGTAACAAACCTTATCAAAGGGGGCGTCCTCTCGGATCTTAGCGAGGGCTATTTCCGGTAAGACAGTGTAATTGGAGAAGGTTGAGCAGCCCATATAGTGGTAGATTTTTTCCCCGTTTAGAGAAAAGCGGGACGTACCATCTGGCATCAGCCCCTGACCTTGTGTTTCCCGAATTGCCTGGCACAGATTGGTTCTACCAGATGTACAGTAGCTGCACTGACGGCACTCCGGTGTATAAAGAGGAATAACATGGTCCCCAACCTTAAGAGATGTGACACCCGGTCCAACTTCAACAACAACCCCAGCACCCTCATGGCCTAAAATCGCAGGAAAAATGCCTTCCGGATCAGCGCCGGAGCGCGTGAATTCATCGGTGTGACAAATGCCGGTCGCTTTCACCTCAACAAGAACCTCACCAGCGCGGGGGCCTTCCAGTTGAACGGTTTCGATCTGAAGCGGCTCTCCCGCCTTAAACGCAACTGCTGCTTTGGTATCCATTCAGGCCTCCCATTTTTTAAGAATTAGAAGGGGATCATAGCCTTCTGATTTCCCTAAGTGAAGTGACGATCTTAACTGGCGCTAGAATTGTTTTGTTCTTTTTCCAGAAATTTTCGGGCGCGATCACGATGACGGTCTGTGACATGTTTTTGAACTGTCGAGATAGCTGCCATTAAAACGCTTGCGTCATCTGTAAAGCCCAGACCGGCAATGAAATCCGGAATGACATCTGCAGGCATGATAAAATAGGCAAGCGCTCCGAACAGGATCGCTTTCACAAACGCTGGGCTGTCCCCATCCATGGCGCAATAAAAGGCAGCTGTCACATCCTCAGCGAAAGGGATCTTTCCTATATTCGCCCGCAATTTTTGCCCAAACTCGCGCATGACAAGCTTTTTATCTTTATCCAGCTTGTCCTGATCAAAGGCATAGAGATCATCTTCTTCAGTCATGGTCCTTATATGCCTCCTTATGCCTGCATTTACAACTTCTGAAGCTTTCCTTTTCTGAAATCTGCGTGTATTCAATGACACCAGTATTGCTGATGAAGGAATAAAGCAGGAGATAATAAGAATGGATATCAACGGTAAAGCTGCGATCGTCACCGGAGGAGCGTCAGGTTTGGGCGCGGCCACATCAAGAGCGCTGGCAGCTGCGGGAGCGAAAGTCGCGATCCTGGACATGAACGAGGATCTCGCGAAGGAAGTGGCGTCTGAAATTGGTGGAACCGCAGTTCCAGTCAATGTGGCTGATGATGCCTCTGTTGAGGCAGCGTTTGAGGCAGCGACGGCCGCTCATGGTGTGGCTCGTATTTTAGTCAACTGCGCTGGTATTGGCCCAGCAGCTAAAACAGCTTCAAGCAAAGGAATGCATCCGCTTGATCGGTTTGAACAGGTTATCAATGTTAATCTGATCGGCACATTCAACTGTATTCGCCGCGCGTCGCAAGCGATGCTTGATTTGGAACCCATGGAAAGCGGTGAGCGCGGTGTTTGCATCAACACAGCTTCAGTTGCGGCCTTCGATGGCCAAATTGGTCAAGCAGCTTATTCGGCGTCCAAAGGGGGTATTGTTGGAATGACGTTGCCAATTGCGCGTGACCTTTCCAGCGTTGGTGTCCGGGTGATGACAATTGCGCCAGGACTATTCAAGACACCATTATTAATGGGCCTTCCACAAGAGGTTCAAGATAGCCTCGGTGCTTCTGTGCCGTTCCCAAGCCGTCTGGGGGATCCTTCCGAATATGCTGCATTGGCAAAGCATATTTGCGAAAACCAGATGTTGAACGGTGAAGTAATTCGCCTCGATGGCGCGATCCGTATGGCGCCAAGATAAGCAACCTTAATGTCAGGGGTTCAGCCTCCTGCAATTTCATTCATGAAGCGGGCGAGGGTAATGTCTTTTTCAGATACTCCGCCCGTATCATGAGTGGTCAGAGTGACTTCGACCCGATTATAGACGTTAAACCACTCTGGGTGATGGTCCATCTTCTCGGCTTTTAGCGCCACCTGCGTCATAAATCCAAATGCTCTGTTGAAGTTTTTAAAGGTGAATGTCTTTTGTAAGGCGTCCCTGTCTGTTTGCCGCGCCCATCCTGATAATTCAGCGATTTGGGCCTGCAAGCTTTTGTCACTCATCCGATCTCCTTTCGGTCTTTGCCAAAACCGTCTCCGTTTCGTATATGTATCAGAAATGGAACTTATTCGCGAGTTGCTCTCCCATGCCTGCTGTTCTCTTTGTTTGTCTTGGCAATATATGCCGCTCTCCCTCAGCTGAAGCTGTTTTTACAGCGTTGGTCCAGGATAAAGGCTATGCGGAGCATATCCTGGTTGATAGCGCGGGAACGGGTGCCTGGCATGTAGGCAATTCGCCAGATGACCGCGCGCAACGGGTCGGACAAGAACTTGGTTTTGACCTGTCAAGCCCGCGAGCGCGTCAGGTCAGCGTCCATGACTTTCAGAGATTTGATTATATCGTTGCTATGGATCGCAGTAATTTTAATAATCTCCAGCGGCTCTGCCCGCCCAATTATGGTGGCCAGTTGGCGATGATGCTTGATTTCGCCGGTCAAATGGGGGAAGAGGTTCCCGATCCCTATTATGGTGGGATAGAAGATTATTATCACGTATTTGATCTGCTAAAACCGGCCGCCGCTGGTCTTTTGGATCACGTTGTCTCGAAATTCGAACTGTAGTTGAAAGTTATCATGAAAAAGATCAGTGAGCTGAGCCGGAACTGGTGGCATGAGGAAACGGAGGGAATTTCCTTCACCCATGCGCTGGATATGAAACGTTTGCACTCAGAGCAGAGCCCTTATCAGAAGATTGAGATCTTTGAGCATGAAGTCTTTGGACGTATTTTGACGTTAGACGATTTGGTGCAGGCATCCCACGCGGATGAATTTATGTATCACGAAATGGCAGTACATGTTCCTTTACTTGGGCGGGACTGGACGGACGTTAGCGTCCTGATTGTCGGCGGAGGAGATGGCGGTATCCTTCGGGAAGTTCTGAAGCATGACTTTGTAAGCCGCGTTGTTATGGTGGAAATTGATCAGCGCGTTGTCGAACTTTCGGCGGAATATTTAGGCATTAACGGCGATTATGATGACCCACGTGCTGAGCTGATAATCGGGGATGCCGCTGACTATATGCGCCGTGCTCGCGCCAGAGGCGATAAGTTTGATCTGATTATTCTGGATTTGAGCGAGCCGGTTGGACCTTCCTCCACCGTGTTTACATATGAATTTTGTGAGAATTTCTCGAACTGTATTACGGACCGCGGAGTTGTTCTGGATAGTGACAGCATTTTCGTTGGTAAGGATCGCGCTTATTTTCTCCAGGAGTTATGTGGAGATAAGGATCAGAACCTGGTGAGCATCATGCAGGATCAGAAGTTACTTCCTCATGTTTCCGGATATCGGTCGATCGTGCAGCTCTACCCCGCAGCTGAGTTTGGTTTTTTCCTCTACAGCCGAGATGGTCATTCTTACAGCCACCCTGTAAAGCCATTCACTGGGCGGCATTACAATCCAGAGCTACACACAGCGTCATTTGCACTTCCGACCTGGTGGCGGACTAATTTGGGCTTCTAGCTTGGCAATAATTCCGCGGGGACAATCGGCTCCAGATCGAAACTAATCTCTTTTTCGTAATGAGAGCCCCCGTGACCCATATGACTGGAAAAAAGGGTAAATTCTTCGACCAGATGGCATCTGGTCTTGAATAAGGCGTGCTGAGACAGGTGATTTCGGACTTTTTCGTAAGGTGATCCGTAGACCCGAGCGAGGGTGACATGCGGTCGAAACCGTCTGTCTTCCAGTTTGACGCCGCATCGGGTCAAGGTATTGGCAACTTTGCTTTGGAGTGAGAGGAGTTCTGGTGATCCATTGACGCCGATCCAGAGGATCCGGGGGCGTTTGTCATTTCCAAATACACCGACCCCGGACAGCTCAAGTAAAAAGGAGGGTGCTTTTATTTTGCTGAGGGCCAGTCCAATATCCACCATATCCGCTTCGTTGATTTCCCCAAGGAAGCTTAACGTGACATGGGCGTTCTGAGAGGGGATCCAGCGGGCATCGGGTATGCCGCTCTGCAGCGCGGCTATCTGCTGCTTGAAATCTTCCGGAAGATCAATGGCAACAAATAACCGCATTACACTTACTCCTCAGGGACAGGGGTACGGATGGAGATTGTGGATCTCTTCTATAGACTTAAGGATGTCGTCTGACAGTTCAATGTCAATGCTGGAAATGTTACTTTCCAACTGTTTCAGGTTTGTCGCCCCGATAATGTTAGACGTCACGAACCGACGATTATTGACAAATGCCAGCGCCATTTGCGCAGGATCCAGACCGTTTTCCTTCGCCAGCGCGACATATTTGGCGGTCAATTCATGCGCAAGTTCCGTAGAATAGCGTTTAAATCGGGTGAACAAGCTCAGGCGAGAGCCCTCCGGCATTGCACCGCCGAGGTATTTTCCGCTTAAGACGCCCATCGCCAGAGGGGAATAGGCTAGAAGTCCACAGTCTTCACGGATAGACACCTCAGCAAGTCCAACCTCGTAGGATCTGTTCAGCAGGCTATAGGGGTTTTGTACAGATACCATCCGGGGCAGATCGTATTTGTCTGCAAGATGGAGATACCGCATCGTACCCCAGGCAGTTTCATTCGAAAGCCCTACATGCCTGATTTTACCGCTTTTGACCAGCTCGCCGAGAGCCTCCAGGGTTTCCAATATTTCGACAGCGTCTTCTTCTTCAACATGCTCGTATCCAAGCTTGCCAAAATAGTTGGTTGTCCGCTCGGGCCAATGCAGCTGATAAAGATCGATATAGTCCGTCTGCAACCGTTTTAGGCTATCGTCGACAGCAGCTTTGAGGTGACGTCCATGCAGGCGAGACTGCTCATTGCCGCGGTAAAATGTATTGTCGGATTTACCAACCGCTTTTGTTGCCAGGATGATTTTGTCCCGGTTTTGACGGGCCTTCAGCCAGGTGCCAATATAGCATTCAGTCCGCCCAGCGGTTTCTTCTTTTGGAGGCACAGGATACATTTCCGCTGTATCGATAAAATTCACGCCCTTGTCGAGGGCGAAGTCCAGCTGTTCATGGGCTTCTGCTTCTGTATTTTGTTCGCCCCAGGTCATGGTTCCAAGACAGATTACACTGACATCCAGGTCAGTCCGCCCCAGTTTTCTATATTGCATTATGTTTAAGTTCCCAAAATAAATTGCTTTACGGGTTGCGCCCCTGTCCAATCAATTGGATTTCAAGAATTCGCTGAGAGAAGGCAGCATGTTTTTTACGATGACTGCCACACCCTCTTTGTTCGGATGGATGGCATCATCCTGATTTAGTTCAGCAATGGATGCAACACCTTCCAGAAAAAAGGGATAAAATCCCACATTATATTTTTGGGCAAGGTCTGGATATATCTGATCAAATTCTGATCGATAATCTTCTCCCATGTTAGGCGGTGCTTTCATTCCTGCCAGAAAGATCGGTATATTTTTACCCTGGATTTTTTGGATGATGGCATTCAGGTTTTCGCGGGTCACTTCCGGCTCTATTCCGCGTAAAGCGTCATTTGCCCCAAGCTCTAAAAAGACATAGTCTGCACCGCTTGCAAGAGCCCACTCAAGACGTTGAAGGCCGCCAGTTGATGTGTCCCCTGAGACACCTGCATTTTCAACCTTGATGTTGAGTCCGGCTTGTACCAGTGCAGTTTCTAACTGCGTGGTAAAGGCCTCCTCCTCTGGCAATCCATAACCAGCTGTCAAACTGTCGCCAATTGCCACAATTGTTTTCGGCTCATTTGCTGACGCTCCAACATTCCACAAAACAAGTAAGAAGAGCAGACAGAAACTGTTGAAAATGGCAGGTAACTTGCCATATCCCTGTAAGGGGTATTTTAGCTGCATAGGAATTTCTGTGACCTCATCACCAATTATTTCGCTTCAAAATATTCATCTTACACTTAAGTCTGATGCGGGCCCGGTCAATATCCTGCGTGGTATAGACTTGTCTATAGCAGAAGGAGATACCGTCGGAATTGTCGGTCCTTCAGGATCCGGAAAATCGACTCTGATGTCAATTTTGGGGGGGCTTGAAACACCAACAACCGGTTCCGTTACGATATGTGACCAGAGTTTTGACGGACTTGATGAGGACAAACTTGCACGGTTTCGCAGGGATCATATTGGGATCGTATTCCAGTCTTTCCATTTGGTTCCAACGATGACGGCTCTTGAAAATGTGGCGATCCCTCTGGAATTAGCAGGCAGGGCCGATGCGTTCCAAGTGGCGGCGCAAAAACTTGAGGATGTTGGCCTTGGTAGTCGCAAAGGGCATTATCCAACCCAACTTTCAGGCGGTGAGCAGCAGCGCGTTGCATTGGCAAGGGCTGTTGTTACAGAGCCGCAAATCTTACTGGCAGATGAGCCAACAGGAAACCTGGATGGATCAACGGGTGATGTGATTATCAATCAGATGTTTGAGCTTCATAAGCGACACAACACAACACTGGTCTTGATCACCCATGATGAACATTTGGCTGAGCGGTGTACTCGAACCATTCGGATTGAGGATGGCCGGATAGCGGCTGACAATAAAGCTGTTCCTGTCTCCAAGCTGGAAGAGGCGGCCCAGTGAACGATCGAGGTGAAGAGAATTTGGCACTCGCATTTCGGTATGCGATCCGTGAGCTTCGGGGTGGTTTAAAAGGTTTTCGAATTTTTGTTGCCTGTTTGATCCTTGGCGTTGCAGCGATCGCCGGGGTTGGAACTCTTTCCAGCTCCATTAACGAAGGCCTCCGGGCAAACGGGCAGGTGATCCTGGGCGCGGATATCGATGTCCGGCTAACGTCTCGTCCAGCAACGGACGATCAATATCAATGGCTGGCGGATAAGGGCGACATCAGTTCGCTGATAGTGATGCGGGCCATGGTTCACTCACCAGATCAGGATCTAAGGCTGTTGGGGGAGCTCAAATCGGTTGATAGCGCTTATCCTCTATACGGCAGCTTGAAAATTGAAACGCCGACTGGTTTGGTTGAGGGGTCGCCCTATGCCTTGTTAGCAGAAACTGAACAGGGATATGGTGCGCTTGTTGAATCACTTCTTTTGGATCGGCTTGGCATTTTAGTCGGCGATACCCTAAAAATTGGACAGCAAGTCTTTTACATAGCGGGTGTTATCGAAACGGAGCCGGATAAGGCAAGCCAGGGTATGGCACTGGGACCGCGGGTCATCATTTCTGATGCTGCAATGGAGGCGACGGGCCTAGTTCAGCCTGGCAGCTTGTTGCGTTATCACTACCGACTGAAACTCAATGAGGGACTGACCGTTGATGAGTTTCGGGAGGCTGCAAAATTGGAGCAGCCGGATGCAGCGTGGCGCATCACAGATTCTCGAAATGGAGCCCCCGGCATTAAGCGGTTCGTTGATCGGGTTGCCATGTTCCTGACATTGGTTGGATTGACAGCTCTCGTTGTCGGTGGTGTTGGTGTCGGTAATGCGGTGCGGGCCTATCTGGACGGGAAAACGGAGACGATTGCCACCCTCAAATGTCTTGGGGCAAGTAGCAGCCTGATTTTCCGAATTCATTACATTCAAGTTTTGATGCTGGCAATTATGGGCTCAGTAATAGGCCTTATTCTAGGGTTCGGGGGCGCATATCTCGCCTCTCAATTCCTGGCGCAAGCCTTGCCTGTCCCCGCTGTGGTCACTTTCCAGCCAGGCCCTCTCATTCTGGCGACCGCTTTCGGTTTATTGACCGCTACATTATTTGCTATCTGGCCGTTGGCGAGGGCGAGGGAAACTTCAGCCGCAGCCTTGTTTCGCGATTTCGCAGGCCAAAAGAAATTACCAAAACCAATTTTCATAGGATTGTCCGCACTTTCTTTTGTTGTGTTGGTTGGTCTTGCAATTGCAACTTTTGATGAGAAGTTTTTCGCCATTGCTTTTGTCGCCGCGACAACCGGAATATTTGCTGTTCTTTATCTGGTTGGACTTCTGGTTCAGGTGGTTGCTCGTAAACTGCCCAGAAGCCGGATGCCGATCTTACGGATTGCGGTTGCAAATCTTCACCGGCCCGGTGCCGCGACGGCGAGTGTGGTCCTGTCCATGGGGCTTGGTCTAACCCTTTTTGTGACAGTCGCGCTAATTGAGGGGAACCTTCGCGAACAGGTACAGGACCAATTGCCTGAAAATGCGCCGGCCTTCTTCTTCATCGATATTCAAAATCAGCAGTTGGGTGACTTTACTGCTGCTGCTTCCTCTATTAATGGAGTGTCGGATATCAATCATGTCCCCAATCTTCGGGGACGGGTAGTTAAAGTAAATGGCGTGCCAGCTTCAGAAGTTGCGATCTCCAGCGATGTGAAATGGGTATTGCGGGGAGATCGGGGGATTACCTATTCCAAAGAGGTGCCTGTCAATGCCACGCTGACAGCGGGAGAGTGGTGGCCTTCTGACTATAGTGGTCCGCCTCTTATCAGTCTTTCAGAGGACGCCGCTCTTGGGATGGGGATTGGTGTTGGTGATACCATGACCATTAATGTAATGGGACGGGAAATTACCGCAACAATTGCAAGTCTTCGCAAAATCGACTGGAGTACGCTTGCGATAAATTTCGTAATTGTGTTCGACCATTATACGTTGGCGGCAGCACCTCACAGTCATCTGGCGACAGCAAAAGCATCTGACGCATCGGAAAAAGATCTGTTCAAGGCGATAACGGTCAACTTCCCCAACATCTCTGTGGTTCGCATGAAAGAAGCCTTGCAAACCGTTTCGAAGATACTGGAGCAATTATCCTCGGCTGTAACTGCGACAGCTTCAGTGACCCTGGTTTCCGGTGTGCTCGTTTTGGCAGGGGCGTTTGCCGCAGGTCATCGAAAGCGGGTTTACGACAGTGTGATCCTTAAGGTCTTGGGTGCTACGCGGAGTGATGTATTCCGGATCTTTATTCTCGAATATGCGCTTTTGGGTCTTGTAACTTCGGTGATTGCTGCGCTGGCAGGATGGTTGGCTGCATATGTTGTAATCACGGATGTATTGGAAGCAAAATGGCTGAACCTTCCCGGCACGATAATCGGTACGGTTTTGGTCAGTGTGATTGTGACAATTCTGTTTGGATTGTTTGGATCTTGGAAAGCATTAGGGGAAAAAACTGCGCCGATTTTGAGAGCGGAATAATTTGAACAAACACTTGAACTCTTTTATACTTATTCCAATATATACAGCAAAAATGTAACCGTCTTTTGGGAAGGACACTATGGCTATTGATTATACACGGCTAAATTCGACTTCGCGCACTGTTGATCAGGCCGCGATGGATGAGGGTCTTCGGACCCACATGTTGAAAGTTTATAACTACATGGCGTCAGGTTTGGCGTTAAGTGGTATTACGGCTGCTTTGACAGCATCTAATGAGACTTTATTCAACGCTGTGTTTGGAACTCCACTGCAGTGGGTTGTCATGCTGGCGCCACTTGGATTGCTGTTTGCGATGTCTCGGGCTAGCGCCTCAACATCCAAAATCCTATACTGGATCATGGTTGCAACTTTTGGTGTATCCATTTCCTACATTTTCCAGGTTTACACAGCGGAAAGTGTCATTCGGGTATTCTTTATTACTGCCGCGACTTTCGGATCAGCTAGCCTTTACGGCTATGTGACAAAACGGGATCTAACCGGCTTTGGTTCGTTCCTGTTTATGGGGCTGATCGGTATCGTGATTGCATCAGTAGTCAACATCTTCTTGGCTTCAAGCATGCTCCACTTCGTAGTGTCTATTCTGGGTGTTCTGATTTTCACAGGTTTGACAGCTTTTGATACACAGCGGATCAAATCTGAATATTATCACGGACATGACGCAGAAATTCTGGAAAAAGGTGCGATTATGGGAGCTGTCTCCCTGTACCTGAACTTCTTGAACCTGTTCATGATGTTGCTAAGCCTGCTTGGTAATCGCGAATAGGCTCAGACAGAAATTAAACGAGAAACCCGGCCTTTTGGCCGGGTTTTTTATTGGCTGTTTCCATGTGAAATTTTTTCTTGGATGATGTTCTTAACATGTTAAAGTAGTTGGAGAGCAAACATTATAATATTACGAAAGTGACGTCCCCATGCGCATTTTGATCGCCATGATGAAACATGAAACCAATACCTTTTCCCCGATACCGGCGGATTGGCAACGGTTTGCGGATTGGGGCGCGCATTTTGGCGAAGATGCACGCAAGGCCTATGAAGGGACCGCCATGCCAATGGGTGCCTATATTGAGCTTGCAAAATCCATTGGCGCCGAGATTGTCACGCCGGTCGCGGCAGAGGCAATGCCCTCTGGCCTTGTGACCAAAGAGGCATATGAGAAGCTCTCAAATGCCATCTTGGATGAAGTTCGTAATGGTGTGGATGCGGCCATGCTGGATTTGCACGGCGCCATGGTTTCTGAGGTGACCCCGGATGGAGAGGGAACCTTGCTTGAGAGAATGCGGGAGATTGATCCGGATCTTCCAATTGCGGTTACGTTGGATCTTCATTGTAACCTGACCGATCGCATGATGGAAAATTGCACCACTTTGATTGGCTACAAGACTTACCCACATGTGGACATGTATGAGGTCGGCACGCAAATTGGCCAGGCTCTCCTGGATACGCTGGATGGTAAAATAAATCCTGTTATGTCCTGGGGAAATATCCCACTGCTCAGCCAGACATTGTGCCAGGGAACAGATGATGAGCCCATGGCAACCTTGATCCGCCTTTGCAAGGAAGCAGAGACAGAAGAAGGAATTATTGCGGCTACAGCTTTCGGCGGTTTCGCTCTAGCTGACATCAAGCAGGCTGGAAATAGCGTGATTGTTGTGGCTGACGGGGATCAGGCGAAAGCGGATGCGGTTCGCGATCGGATCCTGGCCGCCGCATGGGAGCGTCGGGAAGATTTTATTTACAAGCATACCCCGCTTGTCGATCGGGTGGCAGAGGCCAAAGCGATTGAAGAGGGACCCGTCATTCTGCTAGATCATGCGGATAACTGTGGTTCTGGCGGAACACAGGATGTAATGACGGTGATCGCCGAAATCCACCGGCAAGGGCTCGAGGATGTCGCGGTTGGTGCCGTCTGGGATCCCGGAGCCGTGAAGGAAATGCAAAAAGCCGGGGTTGGCAGCAAGGTGACGCTGAAGCTTGGCGGTAAGCTGGACATGCCATCCATCAATGAGGTTGGCGAGCCGCTTGAAATTACGGGCACTGTAAAAGTGTTGACCAATGGCGAATGGACTGTTCACGGGCCTATGTACACCGGGGTTAAGGTCTTTATGGGCCCGACGGCAGTTCTGGACACTGGCAAGATGGAAATTGTCATCGTCTCTAATCATCATGAACCCTGGGATCAGGGCGTTTTCACCTCTGTTGGTATCCAGCCCGAACATAAAAAATACCTGGTTCTAAAAAGCCGTATTCATTATCGCGCTGGTTTTGCCAAACTTGCAAAAGCAACCCTGACACTGGATGGCAAGGGTGTAACGACTTCGGACAATACGCTTCTTGACTATAAAAATGTCCGCCGTCCAATCTATCCATTGGATCTGATAAACGAGGCCTGAGCATGAAGGATCTGTATGAAAACCCGGTTACAACCACATCTGCAAAAACCGTTGATGCGATTAACAGGTTTTCAAACAGTCTCATCGGTTACGGTACGGATTTTGGAATTATCTTTGAAGCTTCCGATGAAGATCCTGACTGTGCTGTCGCCGCTTCACTAGCTGGTGTACTGGCCCTTTTTATGGAAACACCAGATCGCTTGCCGCTGGCCCGAAAGTTTTATGATCGCGCCGCTCAAGGGGTTACTAAAGCCACTGATCGGGAGCAAGTTTTTGTTGGCGCTTTGCTCGCTGCTTATCGTGGCGATCTTGAAACGGCCTTGAAAGGTCACCGTCAGCTTGCAACGGAATATCCGCGCGATTTGCTTTCCGCCAAAATAGGACAGACCCTTTATTTCAATATTGGCGATGATGAAGGGATGCTATGGCTGGCAGATCAAATCATGGATGCGCATCACGATACAGCCTATGCCTATGGAATGCGTGCCTTTGGCCTGGAGCAGATGTCCCGTTTTGAGGAGGCTGAGCAGTCAGCCCGCCGTGCTACAGAAATGCAGCGAAAAGAGCCATGGGCCCATCATGCCGTAGCGCATGTCATGTTAACCCAAGGGCGGCATGAGGAAGGCATCCAATGGATGCAGGACCTCAGCAACGAATGGGCCGCCTGCAATTCCTTTATGTATACCCATAACTGGTGGCATTTGGCTCTTTTCCATCTGGAGCAGGAAAACATCGAAGAAGCTTTAAAGCTCTACGATACCCATGTTTGGGGACGCGATAAAAGCTACAGTCAGGATCAGATCAACGCGATCTCACTTCTTTGGCGGATGGAAATCGCTGGGTTTGACGTGGGAGATCGCTGGAAAGATCTCGCTGACCATATCGAGGCTCGGTATCTCTTTAATGATCAGCCCTTTCTGGATATGCAATATATGTATGCCCTTGCCAGAGAGAAGCGCGGCGAAGCCGTCCAAAAACTGCTGGATGGGATGGCGGCGATGCAAACTGCAGCCCCTTCCATGACGCAAGCCTGTTGGAAGACGGTGGCATTGCCAGCGGCAAAAAGCTTCATCGCCTATGCAGACGGGAATTATGCCAAGTGTCTTGAATTACTTGCCCCTGCCCGCGACAACCTGCAAACCATTGGTGGTAGTCACGCGCAACGTGATCTTTTTCAGCAGGTTTGGATTGATAGTTTGTTGAAGGCGGGAAGGACTGAAGAAGCAATTGCGCTTCTACAGGATCGATTGGATTTCCGCCGTCCAGTTCCGCTTGATGTGGCTTGGATGAAGTCAGCTTCAGCGGCGGCCTGATCAGTCGATCGTTTCAAAGCGCTTTTTATCGAAGATTTTCAGAACCTGTTTCAGGTCTTTTCCTCTTTTCAAAATCCGACCATTTTGGCTATGGACTGAAAAAGCCCCCTGCTTATTCGCAAGTTTCGGCTCTTTGTAGATTTTAAAGATGGGTTTTTCAGTGGTCCGGTGGAAAATTGCAAAACTGCAGGAGTTCTTGGTTTGACCAATGGCATAATCCCGCCATTCAGCTTTTGCAACCATCTGTCCATACACTTGAAGAATTTGTCCCAGTTCCTGACGGTTAAAGAATACCGGCGCCGGGGTTTGTGGTGCATTGATACTGCGCCCGGCCTGGGTTTGGTAATGATCGCTGAATTGAACTACGTCGCTCATGCACCCTTCCAATTGTTCTTTTTTGATTGTTCCTTATCTACACAGGAACGTCAAGATTTGTGACAAGTTTTTGACGCTGGATGATTTATAAAGGGACGCTATCATGAACTCATATGTGAGATCAGGGATTGGAGGATTAAGCGATGGATAAAATTGTCAAAAGTGAAGCGGAATGGAAAGATCAGCTCACCCCTGAGCAGTATAAAATTACACGCAAAAAAGGGACTGAACGGGCTTTTACAGGCAAATACAATGACAATAAACAGCAGGGTGTTTATCACTGTATCTGCTGCGGGGAGCCTCTTTTTTCCTCTGAAACCAAATTCGATTCAGGAACTGGCTGGCCGAGCTTTTATCAACCTCTGAACTCAGAGGGGGTTGGCGAAGTGGATGACCGCAGCTTTTTCATGCGACGAACAGAAGTGATTTGCAATAAATGTGATGCGCATCTGGGACATGTATTCCCCGATGGTCCTGCCCCGACCGGGCTTCGCTATTGCTTGAACTCGGCGTCTCTAGACTTTAAGCCCAAGGCAGAGGAATAGCCTCAGCTTCTAACCGTTGGCTTTGGCAATTAGGTCTTCTGAAAAATGACAGGCGGCGAGATGTTCGCTTTCGACTTGGCGAAGGGCAGGGGCCTCGCTTCGGCATTTGTCCTGAACCATCGGGCAGCGATCCTGAAACGCACAGCCGGCGCGTTTTTCGGTTTGTCCGGTGACGGAGCCGGAAAGCCGGATCCTCTCCCGCTTCTTGCCAGAGGCTGGGCGCGGGACGGCATCCAGCAGGATGCGGGTATATGGATGAGCCGGTCTTGCAAAAAGGTCCTCGGTTTTTCCTTTTTCGACGATCGAGCCCAGATACATTACGGCCACTTCATCGCAGAGATATTCAACCACGGCCAAATCGTGACTGATAAACATATAGGTCACGCCGTGGCTGTCCTGCAAATCCCGAAGCAGGTTCAGGACCTGGGCCTGGACTGACACATCAAGCGCGGATACAGGTTCATCTGCAACGATCAGGGAGGGTCGGGTAATGAGGGCGCGGGCAATCGCAATGCGCTGGCGCTGGCCCCCTGAAAATTCATGGGGATATTTTTCAACATCAGTTGGTTTCAGGCCAACTGACGATAAAACTTCCCGAACCCGTTCTTCTTTTTCTGAAGTGGAAAGGTTATCAATCGCTGTAAGAGGCTCAGCAACGATGCGTCCTACAGTGTGGTGTGGGTCCAGTGATCCATATGGATCCTGAAAAACCATCTGAAAATGCTGTCTGTGAGGGCGAAGTTCGGCAAAGCTTTTGCCAACGACTTCTTCACCCTGAATGACGACAGAGCCGCTATCTGTAGGCTCCAGTGCCATGACGTTCCGGGCCAGCGTGGATTTTCCGCAGCCACTCTCACCAACGATGCCAAAGCTTTTGCCTTCCTTGATTTCAAAGCTGACCCCGTTCAGCGCATAAACATAGCGCGGCTTTGCAAACAGGCTTTCCTTGGGCAAAGGGTAATGGCGGACGAGATCAGTGACTTTAAGAACGGTTTTACTCATTTATAAAGTCCTTCTCCGCGCGCTGCGATTGCTTCCTTCAGATGATGACAGGCGACTTCATGGTCGGTACTCATTTCCTGATTGCCGGGAACTGTGTTGCGGCAAGTCTCGCTTGCAAGCGGGCAGCGATCTGTAAAGGTGCAACCCTTTGGCAGGTTAATCAGGTCTGGAACCGTACCCGGAATTGTAATCAGGCGACCATTTCGACCCATGCCAACCTTGGGCATCGCCGCAAACAAACCTTGCGTATAGGGATGTGTCAATTCTTCAAACAGCTGGTCTGTTTGTCCAGTTTCAACAGATGTTCCACCATACATCACCATGACTTTCTGGGTGTTCTCAGCGATCACACCCAAATCATGGGAAATCAGGATAAGCGCCATCCCTTCTTCTTCAACCAGATTTTGGATCAGTTCCAGAATTTGATCCTGAATGGTAACGTCGAGGGCCGTTGTCGGTTCATCCGCAATCAGCACATCAGGTCCGCAAGAGAGGGCAAGCGCAATCATGACCCGTTGTCTTTGCCCCCCAGAAAGCTGGTGGGGGTAGTTGTGAACCCGCTCTGATGGGTTGGGAATACCAACTCGGTCCAGCAATCTCACGGCTTCGTCAAAGGCTTCTGTTTTCGACATACCTTTATGCAGGCGCAAGGGTTCCATAATTTGTCTGCCAACCGTGTGAACCGGGTTCAGCGACGTCATGGGTTCCTGGAAAATCATCGCCATACGGTTTCCCCGAATGGTGCACATTTCCTTTTCGCTCTTTGTCAGCAGATTCTCCCCACCGAGCAGGATCTCGCCGCGGGCCGTTCCATTTTCAGGCAGCAATCCCATTAGGGCGAGGGCTGTCATGGATTTTCCGCAGCCACTTTCACCAACAATGCCAAGGGTCTCACCTCTCTCCAGGGAGAAGTTCAGGCTCCGAACGGCTCTGGCGGGTCCCATTGCCGTTTGCAGATCAACGTTTAAATCTTTGACGGTTAATAAACTCATGTCACCGTTTCCTGCTCAGGCGTGGGTCAAGAACATCTCGCAGACCATCCCCAAGAAGATTAAGTCCAAATACGGCAAGCGCAATTGCCGCACCTGGATATACAGCCTGCATCGGCTGCAGGAACATCAGGGTCTGTGCTTCGTTCAGCATTCTGCCCCAGGATGGGAACGGCGGTTGTGTGCCAAGCCCCAGATAGGAAAGGGCGGCCTCTGCCAGGATCGCGATTGCAAACTGAATGGTCGCCTGCACGATCAGGATGGAAAGAATGTTAGGCAGAACATGTTCAATGGTAATTCGGAACTTGCCCTTACCGGCCGCGCGGGCTGCCATGACATATTCCCTTGCCCAAATCGCATTGGCCGATCCGCGGGTCAGCCGTGCAAAAACAGGAACATTATATATCCCGATTGCGATGATGGAGTTGACGCCACCTGGTCCCAAAATAGCGGTGATCATGATGGCCGATAGAATAGCCGGAAAAGCAAAGGAAAAGTCACTGAAGCGCATGATTAACTCTTCAGTCCATCCTCTTTTTGCGGACGCATAAAGACCAAGGGAAACACCCGCAAACAAGCCGATAGAGACGGCTACAACGCCTACTGTGATGGAGTTTTGGGTGCCTGTCATCAGCATGGATGCGACGTCACGGCCGAACTGGTCAGTCCCAAGCCAATAATCGGCTGACGGTGGCAAAAACCGTGTGCTGATAGAGATGTCGATCGTTCCAGGTGTCCAGAAAAGGGAAATCAGCGCACATGTCAGCAGGGAGAGAGTAATAGCTCCCCCCAGCACAAAACTGCGGCTTTTCAGGCATCTTGCCAGAAAGGATTGAGAAGAGGATACACTACTCATATGTCATGCGCCTTTAGGCGAGGGTCAATAACAGCATAGAGGATATCAACCACGAAATTCGTAACAACAACCATAGCTGCCAACAGCAGGACGACATTTTCGACGACGATTGTGTCTCTGTTATTGATGGCTTTCAAAACGGTGGAGCCCAGCCCCGGCAAATGAAAAACATTCTCCACAACAACCGTACCTGCAAGCAAGTTGGCGAACTGAAGACCCATGACGGTTATGACCGGAATCAGGGCATTCCGAAGGACATGAACCCACAGGGTAGTCCGTTGGCTGAGGCCCTTTGCCCGCGCCGTGCGAACAAAATCTTCACGGAAAACTTCAAGGACGGAGGAGCGAGTGATCCTCGCCAGGATGGCTCCCTGAACAGTTGCAAGTGCAACGGAGGGCAGAATGAGGGAGTGGATTGATCCAAGAACATCTTCGTCCCAACCGGGAAAACCACCAGGTGGAAACCATCTCAAAGTCACCGCGAAATAGAGGATCAGAAGGACGGCCAGCCAAAAGTTCGGTACTGAAATTCCCAGCTGACTGACACCCATCAGGGTGACGTCACTCGCCTTGTTATGGTTGGCAGCCGCATAAAGCCCAATCACCAGCGCGATAATCACAGACAGAACCATTGACATGATGGCCAGCGGGACAGTCAGTTTCAAGGCGCCTTCCACCAATTCCCAGACAGGGACCTTGTAAGCATAGCTATTGCCAAGCTCGCCTTGTAGTAGGCCACCGATCCAATCGAAATACCGCTCTACTGGAGGTCTGTCCAGACCAAGCTCCTTGGTCAGAGCCAGCACGGCCTCGTCCGTGGCGTCAACTCCCAGAATAACCAATGCCGGGTCACCCGGTAAGATTTCCATTACCAGAAAAATAACAACCGAAGCGCCGATTAATGTCGCAATAAGCGTGAGAAACCGTTTCGCAAGAAATACGCTCATGCTTTTAAAATATATCCCTGTTTATACTCAGACCAAATGAATGGCTTATCAATTTTGACGTCAATGTAATGAGAATATTGTTTGCAGTCAATCATTCTCCAATCGGCCAAATGACATCGAAATAAAATTAGATCATTTTAAACCGCTCCTTGCAAACCCAAAAGGCGAAGGTCTTGAAAAGTTAAATTTTCTTGCGGTTCAGGGTTCCTTGAATTAGGTTGCGGTCATGAAAATTTTGACAGCATTCGTATCCGGTTTTCCTTTGCTAGAAGGTCGAAGCCGTTCCCGAAAGGAGCGTTTCAATCGCTTCCATTCGCTTGTTGCTGTTTTCGCTATTTTCCTAAACCTTCTGGTTCCAGTGACCCATGCGACAGCATCTGCGGTGGCGGAAGATGGGTATCTGGAAATTTGTACCTCCAGTGGAGTTGAGCGAGTTAGCTTATCTGAGCTTGGGATCAGTTCCCCCGCTTCCAGCCACGATGAGCATTGCGACGCTTGCGCTGATTGTTCCGATTGCCGGTTATCACCAAGTCTGGCTTTGTTCCTGTTTCCAAAGGAAGTTCAAAACAAAATCCAGTTAAATGAACTTGTATCTGTTTTTGGACTGGATCAAACCTATCAGGTTACGGAACCGGGGCGCTGGCCAGAGAGCCGGGCACCACCTTTTAAAACTTCGTGATCAAGAAAAGGGCATAGACTCTCTTCTGAGGGTCGCTGCCAGTTTGATATTACCGATTTCCTTCGGTTGAAGTTCTTAAGGTGTCGTGATGAATAAAATATTTGCCTACGTGGTTGGTGCGCTCGTTGTTGTTGGGATCGTGATCGCGGTCTTTGTTATCTCCAATGAATTGTTTGGGGATAAAACTGGTGGGCGCTCTGGCATTATCGCAGGTGCGCCGCAAATTGGTGGTCCTTTCACCCTAACAAATCAGGATGGGCAGCAGGTAACCGACGAAGATTATAAAGGCAAATTGATGCTGGTCTTTTTCGGATATACATTTTGCCCGGATGTGTGCCCAACTGAATTAAACGTCATGGCCCAGGTTATGCAACAGTTGGGGGATCAGGGCAAGGATGTTGCTCCCGTCTTTATCACTGTGGATCCTGAGCGCGATACTGTAGAGGTCTTGAAAGACTATGTTTCTGCCTTTCATCCTTCGATTATTGGCCTTACAGGAACACAAGAGCAGATAGCGGCTGTTAAAAAGCATTACCGGGCCTATGGTCAGGCAGTGGACAAGGAAAAAGATCCTGATTTCTATCTGGTGGATCATACCTCCTTCACCTACCTGATGGGCCGGGATGGCAGTTTGCAAACCGTCTTCTCCTATGGAACTCAGCCTGAGGAAATCGTCAAAACCATTAAAGAAACTCTTTAGATTTTGAGGACCTCAAAAAATGAAACTGATTAAAACTCTTGGTATTGCCGTCATGGCAATGTTTTTAAGTCTGTCTGCAGCCAGTGCCATGGATGGTGTAGTGGTTGACGGTGTTTGGGCCCGTGCGAGTAAAGGTAAAGTCGCGGGTGCATTTATGATGATCCATAACCATGGAAAATTGGACGATCGCCTTGTTTCCGCAAGCTCACCGGTAGCCCCGCGGGTAGAGATCCATGCCACTGAAATGAAAGATGGCGTGATGAAGATGATCCATCAGGCAGCCGGAATAACAGTTAAGGCTGGTGAAACACTGGAATTAAAACCCGGTGGCTACCATGTGATGTTGATGGGACTAGGCGCCCCTCTGGAAGTTGGTAAGACATTCCCGATTACCCTTCAGTTTGAAAAAGCTGGAACCGTTGAAGTGACGGCAACTGTCAAAGCTGCAGGTGCTATGGGCGGCATGGGGCATGGCAACATGAAGCATGATGGCCATGGCATGAAGAAGAATACCAACTAATATGATCTTGAGAGGGAGGCCGGCTTATCGGCCTCCTTTTCTCCCTTAAAACTGCGCAGTTGCCTTGACGGCGAGTTGTCCTTCAGGGCCTGTGGCCCATACCTCGCAGCTATCGTCGTCTAGTTTTCGCCCGCAGATCCGAAACGGATCTGTGTCAAAGATCGGGCTGGAATTTCTAAACTCAAACGTTTTGAGGCTTTTACCGCCCATATTGTCAATCGCCAGTTTCATCAGCAGTGTTCCGATGAGAGGGCCATGAACAACCAACCCTGGATAGCCCTCAACCGATGTCACATAGTCACGATCATAATGAATGCGGTGGCCGTTGAAGGTGAGGGCTGAATAGCGAAATAACATGACAGGGTCTGGGACAATTGTCTGTTCCCAGTCCGCATCGATCGGGGCCATTTTAGGGGTTGGTGGTGTTTCTCCCGGCTGAGCTGCTTCGCGATAAACGATGTCATGCTCTTCTCGGATGTAGCAGTTTCCATCTTTATTCAGCTCATGCTCCACCGTTACGAAGACGAGATTGCCAGAGCGTCCTTCTTTTTCTTCAACAGACTTGACGGTTGATATTTTTTCAATCGTATCGCCTGCCTTTATAGGGCGTTGAAACTTGAGCCGGCCGCCAGCCCACATGCGGCGGGGGAGATCTACAGGGGGCAGAAAATCACCCTTCTTTCCGTGTCCATCATGGGCCAGATTGGACTGACGGTCCGTTGGCAGGAAAAACATCCAGTGCCCGCCCGCAGGCAGAAAAGAGGACGGTGCTGCATCCTCGTCCATTAGGGCCGCAAACCCGTCGAGCGCTTGTTGATGAATGAGTTCGGTTCGCTTTTCAACGTTCCCGATCCAGTCTGTTAATTTGTTTTTAGTATTTGCCATTTCATCCAGCCACTATATCTAGTGTGATATATAGATCATATAGCAGAGCGGAAAATCCGTAAATCCTTAACGCAACATTATCATTTTGTAGATATAAGGACTAGATATCAAAACGAAACCACAAAATTTGCGATAGTTTCCAAGCTGAAACCGAATGAAACCACAAAAGTTACCATATTTGGATATCTCTACGGCGACTTCTGTTGAAGATGCTGCCCGGTTGATCTTTATGGAAAATCTACTGCATTTGCAGAATAACTGTCGCTTGTTTCTCAAAGCCAAAGATGACAATGCATTGATGCAAATCCGCATTGCCACCCGAAGGATCCGTGTGGCGCTTCGAGTCTTCCGGAACTACATTCCGCAAGTAACAGCTCAGCTTCTAAAGGAAGAGTTCAAATATTTTGGACAGCGTTTGGGCCTAGCCAGGGATCTTGATGTTCTGTCAAACGGTCTCCTTGGGGATAGTTGCCCTGTCCCGGAGCTTGAGGATGACTATAAGGACTTGCGGAAAAGAATTGAAAAGCGCCGCGACAAAGAATTTCAGCGGATGCGCAAAAAACTGAAGTCCAAGCGGTTTAAATCTTTGATGAAGCACTATGAAAATTGGTGTGAGGACCCATTCGCTTCCCGTTTCGGGGCGGTTGCAATGCAAGACTTAAATGAGTTCATTCTTGAAACACTCGATGCGGGGCATCAGGAGTTACGTCTCAAAGGTGAAAAGCTTGAAGACTATACGGTTGAGGATCTGCATGAGCTGCGAAAATATGTAAAGCGCTGCCGCTATCATATTCGTTTCTTTGCCTCCCGATTGAAGCCTAAAGTGGTTCAGCAAAGCTATGATATCCTTGTTCCTATGCAAGATAGCCTTGGTCATATTAATGACGTCCATGTGGGCGCGCGGCTGTTAAACGAGATTTGCGCAGATGTTTCGACCAAGAAAATGCACCGCTATTTACATATGAATGCACTACTTCTGGAATATCTTGGTCGTCAGGCAGATACCGAAATGGCGATCTACGAAGGGCTTTGGGGGGATTTCAAAGCCTTTGAGATCAAGGCGAAGGATTTGGTTAGTCTTCCGGTTCCTTTTGAAAAGGCATTGTGATCAGCCAAAGGATATTCTGGCGCAGTTTCCCCTGATAGGCGGGTAGCCCGATCGTCATTTCTGACCAACTCTTCTCCGGCGCCGCCTTGTACGTTCCAAAAATACGATCCCAACAGGACAGGTTAAAGCCAAAATTCCGGTGATGTTCATTGGGTAAGACAGAATGATGGACACGGTGCATGTTAGGGGTGACGACAACCGCTCTTACAAATCGGTCAAGTCCGGTTTGCAGGTTGGCATTGGCATGATTAAACATAGCCATCGAACTTAAGATAATCTCAAACAGAATGACCGCCAAGGCTGAGGGGCCTAGCAGGAAAACGGTCAGCAGTTTTAATCCCATTGAAAGACAAATTTCGACGGGATGAAACCGCGCACCGGTTGTCACGTCATAATCGGGATCTGCATGATGCATTTTATGAAATCGCCAGAATATGGGGACATAGTGAAAAAGGACATGCTGCCCATATATCACCAGATCCTGGATCACGATTGCGATCAAAATTTCGAGGAAGCCCGGGAGAGATATCTGATTAAGCAAACCCCAGCCATTTTCAGCACAGATAACGGCAAACCCGGCTGCCAAGACCGGAAAGACAAACCTCAGCAGGAAAGAGTTCAAGAAGGTTATTCCTAAATTATTGAGCCACCGCCAGCCCTTGGCGACACGCAATTCCCGCGCTGGCAGTATAAATTCCCACAGCGCCACAAGGAGTAACGTCCCAATAAAAAAGCTCATTCGAACCGTTGGTTCATGCTGGATAATAAAATCGCCCATTGGACCTTTCTCAGTAACCCACTTCTATTCTATAGATATGTATGATCACTCGCGATCAAATCTTTGTCAGCAAAAAGGCCCAAGATGACCCTGCTTGAAAATGGAAATAAATCTGCATCCACTAAACTCATTCTGGCACATGGAGCTGGCGCTCCTATGGATAGTCCCTTTATGGCTTATTTTGCGGAGCAGCTGGCAAGTGATGATCTGCATGTCATTCGCTTTGAGTTTCCGTATATGGCAGCTCGGCGGGCGGATGGTAAAAAGCGGCCACCCGATCGTCAGCCCAAATTGCTGGAAAGCTGGTCTGAAATGATTGAGAGATTTGGTCCTGCTGATCACGTGATTATTGGTGGAAAATCAATGGGCGGGCGCATGGCCTCCCTGATTGCCGATGAGAAAAGGGTTAAGGGATTGGTTTGTCTGGGTTATCCGTTTCACGCGCCAGGTCGACAGGATAAACCCCGTATTGATCATCTTAAAGATATCCAGACACCAACCCTGATTGTCCAGGGAGAGCGGGATAGTATGGGGTCCAAAGACACTGTAGCTGGTTATGTGCTAGATGATCAGATCCACTATTTTTGGTGCCCCGATGGAGATCACAGCTTCAAGCCCCGTAAAAAATCTGGCTACACTGAAGAGCAGAACTGGGCGGCTGGCGTTGAAGCTGTAAAATCGTTTTTCGCAGATCTCTCCTAACTTGTAGGGGCGAGCAGTCGCGTTTTTCCGGTTCCGCTGTCACCGCTGTGGAGAACCTCGCGGCCCAGGACATTGAGAAGTGGTCGCGCAGACCTGAAGGCCTCACTCGTTCCGCCAGCTGCTATCTCTAGGCTATCAATGGCGGATGCAATATCTTCTCCCGTCATGGCAGCGTCAACCCAGAGAACACCTCGCTTGGCCGCTTCACTTGCAAGCTGTTTTGCCTCTGTCCCGGCATTTGGGCTCACGTCGATGACGGTCATTCCCTCAACTAAAAGTGAGAGGAGGGCGCCATCTCCTTCCAGGATTTCTCGGCGGTCTTCTGCATTTGTCAGGGCCAGCACTAGGGTGTCACCTTTAACTTTGCTGACGATTTCTTTTGCTGATGAGCAGAGGCTGATCCCATTCCTGGCAACTTCATACCGTGCGGAAGAGAGACCCTGAAAAGCAAAGACTTCCGCCCCGGCTTTTCGTGTCTTGATGGCTAGGTTTTTGCCAAGCGGCCCCAGCCCGATGAATCCAACGACTGATCCACGGAGTATATCCATAGTTCCTCCCCATTTAGTTTTTTATTATTTAGGATAATATTATAAACAAATGGTAGTTGCTACAGTAATTTGAACGCCGAGGTTTAGAGCCGGGTAAAGCGGATGGCTGCGCCCCGTTCAATTGCCGCGGCTGTTAGGCGGTCAACGTCCAGTCCATGGCGAAGGATTTCGAGCATGCGAAGTTCCTCCTGACTGAGTTGTCCGTCACAAACGGCGACATCACAGGCTAACGCATATGCTGTGTCATAAAGTTTACGCGGAAGAACGGCCCGGATCTTGGAAACCATGCTGGCAAGGTTGTCCTCACCGCGGAGCAATTCCATGCTGCTTTCCGCATCGTCAGGCAGATGTTCGCGATCGTATTCTTTGAAGATAGGAAGTGTTTTCACAATCTCACCGATTGTATTGAACTCACTGTCTGTCATATCCCCGTCTGAGGCCGAGACCATAACCATGGTTGAAATCAGCGCTGTATGCAGAGTAAGTGACATTGTTTCTTCATCTCCTAAAATCAATTGCTTCTACAAGGATATGGGGATCACCTTGCTTTATCCAACGAAATTTTTTGCAGCTCACTTTCTTTTTCTGCAATGAAGTTGCGTGTCAGTGCAATGGCATCTTTTAAACCAACCCGCTCGATGGGCACATCTGGTGGAAACGCACTGGTTAGGCGCGTTGGCATCATGCTGTCCAGCATGACGAAAACACCAAAATCACTTTCCCGACGCAACAGTCTTCCGTAGGCCTGCTTCAGTTTGAACCGGGTTAGCATGTCATCATAGCGATTGCCCCCAAAAGCGGCTTTTCGGGCCTTATGCTTTAGATCCGGCCGAGGCCAGGGAACCCGGTCAAAGACCAGCAGGCGAAGGGAGCGGCCGGGAACATCAACCCCGTCGCGCACCGCATCCGTTCCCAGAAGAACCGAGTTTTCTTCTTCACGGAAGATATCCACCAGGGTCGCTGTGTTCATAGCATCCTGATGCTGCGCATAAAGATCGATTCCATTCTCTGCGAGCGGCCCGAGGATGTTTTTATAAACCTCCCGAAGGCGCCAGATCGCTGTGAAGAGACCAAGTGCACCCCCTTTCGCAGCAAGGAACAATTCCCGATAGGCGCTGGCAACTTCCCGAATATGATCCCGGCGCACATCGGTCACAACGATGATCCGTGTCTGCTCTTTGAAATTAAAGGGCGAAGTCAGCCGGGTTCGTTTGGGTGGCAGGATCAGGTGGGAGGCACCTGTGCGTAAATCCGCACTTTGCCAGTCCAGATCCTCTTCTGACTGATCGCGTAAAGTGGCGGAGGTAATCACGACACCATGAGACGGTTTTAAAAGCGTTTCGGCAAATGGTTTGGTTGGGTCAATCCAGCTGCGATAATACCCAAGGTCGGCATCTCGCCCGCCAATCCGCTCAATCCCGAGCCAGTCAACAAAACTATCAGGTGCCGTCTCTTCCAAATCCTTGAGGATCGATTGCCAGGGGCGGATCACCATAGTTGTTCTGCGGCTTAAGCCCTGCACAGCAGCTTCAATGCGTTGGCGGCTTGCACTATCCAGGTCTTCCGCATCATCTTCCAGCCGTTTAACAAGTGCTTTTGCCAATTTCATCAAGGGATCTGCGAGATCCCCGAGGGCCTTTTCCAGTTCCGCTGCAGCAGACAAGGCCTCAGGCGTAAATTCCGTTGCCGGACATTCTATGGAGTAGGGGGTATCGGGCGTATGGGTTCTGGCCTTCACCAACTGGCGGATCTGCAGCAGAAACTTTTCCATTGGCCCCTTGGGCAAACCATCTTCCAATCGTTTCTGCCACCCCTCACTGGTCAGCGCTCTGGAGGCCTGAATGGCATCTTGCAAATGCTTGAGGTTCTCTTCATCCTCTCCGATCAAATCAGAGATCCGTTTTTCCAAACCCCGCATACGACCTTTTCGGGCTGTATCGCTGCCAGATATCCACCGGCGAAGTTCAGCGCCTTCCATCCCTGTCAGATGGGCTGCAAAGGCACTGTCCGCGGCATCAAACAAGTGATGTCCCTCATCAAAGACATGTCGCTTGGGAAGCTGTGGATCATCAGGACGGGAGGCCGCGTTGATCATCACAAGTGCATGGTTGGCAATGACGATTTCCGCTTTTTTTGCTTTGCGGGTAGATTTTTCGATGAAGCATTTTTTGTAGTGACTGCAGGCGGAATAGATACACTCACCTCGCCGGTCGGCAAGCCGGGTAATGCGGCTGCTTCCTGTCAGATCCATGAGCCAGCCGGGCAAGTCACCGCCAATATCCCCATCTCGGGTTGCTATCAGCCACCTTGCAATAATGCCAAGGATAATCTTATCTTGTGGGCGGGCAGCACCCCCTTGCAAGGCTTCCTCATAATTCAAAAGGCAGACATAGTTCTCACGCCCTTTACGGATGACGGTCTTGGCCTCTTTTTCTGCTTTATTCGGAAACAGGCTGTCTAGCTCCTCATCAATTTGCCGTTGCAGGTTTTTGGTGTAGGTGGAGATCCAAACTGCCGCGCCGTTCTTCTCTGCCCACAGACTGGCCGGCGCAATATAGCCAAGCGTCTTGCCCGTGCCGGTTCCCGCCTCTGCAAGAACCACATGAGGCTGATCTTCTCTGTCTCTGGGGACGAAGGCTCCGGCGACAGCGGCGGCAAAATCGGATTGTTGAGGCCGTTCTTCTGCATCAATATGTAAGAGCTCGCGAAGGCGATGCCGGGCTTCCATTTCACTGACAGAAATATCATCAGGCGGGGGATCAGGCGCAAAGTCTGGCCATTCCTTCAAGGATTTCCAGACATCCAGTCCGCCGTAGGGGCCGCCCCCATCGGCAATCCCCAGCGCGGCCAAAACACTTGGGCCCCAGTTCCATCCGGCGCGCGCCATGGTCATGGCAATCTGGCTTGCGCTTTTTCTTTCGGCTTCAGGAAGTTTTGCCAATTTGCTCAGTAGCAGGTTCATGGCTTCAAACAAGGTCATGGCCTGATCTTCCAGCGAGACAGGCAATTCCAGATCCAATGCGCGGGCAAGGCCTCGGGGTGTCGGTAGGCAAGGAACTGCCGGACAGACAAAAGCGTATAATTCCAGAATGTCAAAAGCGGTAAACGGGTTGAGGTCAAGTTTGCGGGCAACGGCAAGCCGGTGGATCAGAAGCGGAGGTTCATTGGGGATTCGAAGGCGCGTTGCCTCGATTGATTCTTCTTCAATCTCCCCATCGGTGCTGAGCCAGGTTGTTTTATTGCCAGCAATTACCAGAACAGGGGCTTCGGGCAGGCGAATTTCTCCGCCGTTGCTCGTATTTCCCATATCTTCGGTGTTTTCTGACATTTCCGGGCCCTAATTCCGCTTGTCATCGTTGACGTTGTCACTTTGTACGCCTAAATTCCGCCGACCACAATTAATGGAGAGTAAAAATGTCATCGGATGCAGAAATCGCATTATCAAGTAACTCCTGGGCGTTTGCCGAGGCGAAGAAGCTTGTTGATCGCTATGCGAAGGAAGCACCGAGTAAGGGATACGTCCTGTTTGAAACCGGCTACGGTCCATCAGGTCTGCCACATCTGGGCACCTTTGGTGAGGTTGCAAGGACCTCTTGGGTGCAGCATGCTTTTTCCCTGCTCTCAGATATTCCAACGAAACTAATTGCCTTCTCCGACGACATGGATGGGCTTCGTAAAGTACCGGATAACATTCCTAATCCGGAGCTTTTACAAGCTAATCTGGAAAAACCACTGACGTCAGTTCCAGATCCTTTCGGCACCCACAACAGCTTTGGGGAACATAATAATGCGCGCCTCATTGCGTTTCTTGATCAGTTCGGTTTTGACTACGAGTTTAAATCCTCAACGGAAGCTTATAAATCCGGTGAGTTTGATGAGACCCTAAAGCTGGTCCTCGAAAAATATGATCAGGTCATCAATGTGATCCTGCCAACGCTGGGCCCTGAACGTCAGGCAACCTATTCGCCGTTCCTGCCAGTCTGCCCGCGCACTGGCAAGGTCTTGCAGGTGCCGATCATTGCCCGCGATGTGGACGCAGCGACTGTGACGTATAACGATCCAGAAACAGGGGAGGAGATAACCGTTCCTGTAACAGGTGGGCATTGTAAATTGCAGTGGAAGGTTGACTGGGCCATGCGCTGGCACGCGCTGGAGGTTGACTATGAGATGGCTGGTAAAGACCTGATCGATAGCGTGACGCTTTCCAGCAAGATTGTTCGTATTCTCGGCAAGCAGCCACCTGAAGGCTTCAACTATGAACTGTTCCTGGATGCGGAAGGCAAAAAGATTTCCAAATCCAAAGGCAACGGTATCACGATTGAGGAATGGCTGACTTATGCCTCGCCGGAAAGTCTGGCGCTTTATATGTACCAGAACCCGAAGAAAGCGAAGCGGCTGCATTTCGATGTGATCCCGAAAGCGGTGGATGAGTACTATACTTTCCTGCAGAAGTTCCCAACGCTGGAGCCAAAGCAGCAGTTCGGAAATCCGGTCTGGCATTTGCATAATGGCAACCCACCTGTGGCCAACATGCCGATTTCCTTTGGTATGCTGTTGAACCTGGCTGCTGTCGTAAACGCGGACGAAAAATCCGTTCTATGGGGTTTCATTACCCGCTATGCGGATGGGGCCACACCTGAAAATAATCCTGAGCTTGATCAGCTGGTTGGTTATGCCATTGCTTATTATCGGGATTTCGTGAAGCCAGCGAAGAAATACCGCCTACCGAACGAGCAGGAAACCGCTGCTATGAAGCAATTGGTGGAGCTTTTGAAAACTGCGGATCAGCACACACCTGCCGGAGACATTCAAAATATGGTCTTCAAGGTCGGCAACGATCAAGGGTTTGAAAACCTACGGGACTGGTTCAAGGCACTGTATGAAACCTTGCTCGGTCAATCGCAAGGGCCGCGCATGGGCTCCTTCATCTCCCTCTACGGTGTTGAAGAAACCATTGCCCTGATCGAGCGGGTCCTCGCCGGAGAAGACCTCGGCGCAGAATAACTGACGTCTGATTTCAATAAAAAAGGCCGCAAAATCTGCGGCCTTTTTTGTTTTCGGATAAAGCGCTTGCCGGATTAGAAAATCTGGCTGGCTTTTGAAAATTCCATATACATGTCGCGCAGTTTCCGGGCAACGGGACCTGGCTGGAATTCTTTCTCGCCAATACGGGTTACTGGCATGACCTTGCCATAGTTACCACTGTTGAAAACTTCGTCGGCGTTCATGATATCATCTTGCGACAAGAAGGTTTCAGACACCTCAATCCCCGCTTCATTACACAGCTTGATGATCCGCGAACGGGTGATTCCGGCCAGGAAACAGCCAGTTGGGGCAGGTGTAAAGGCAACGCCGTCTTTCACCATCCAGATGTTGGAGGTCGCAAACTCTGCCACGTTATTATTCGCATCCATCATGATGGCGTTATCAAAGCCAGCTTTTCGCGCAGCCGCAATTGCCCTGCCGGAGTTCGGATAGAGGCAAGATGCTTTTGCATTGGTTGGCGCCATATTGTTGGCAGGTCGGCGAAGCGCTGAGAAATGCGCAGTGAAGCCGGCTTTGGCATCTGGCATTGGGCTGTCATAAACCGCCAGCACAAATTCAGCAGTTTCCGGATCCGGATCAATGAAGCCACCACGGGCGAAATACATAGGCCGGATATAAAGCTCAGATTCTTTGGGCAGCTTTTTAATGGCCGTTTCACAAAGCTCAATAATTTCGCCAGTTTCCATGGTCGGCTTCATGCCCAGTGCCTCAGCAGAACGTCCTAAGCGTTCGCAATGAAGGTCCAGGTCAGGGGCCATTCCCTGAAATGAACGGGCGCCGTCAAAAACAGAAGATGACATCCAGAAAGCATGGTCGCCAGGCCCGGTAATACGGGGGCTTTCATCATACCAGTCACCGTTATAAAAATAGACACCAGCCATAACAAAAATCCTAAAATGTGGGTGAAATAAAATTTCGGAGCATTAGACTTATCAGAAGATCATGGGCTTTCGCAAGTCACCTTCACTCGATCAGGAGACGGCTTCACTGATCCCTGTTCTTTTGCCTGCAGATCGGCTAAGTTCCGCCCAGCTTTTAAAATCCGGGTAGAGGGCATTATGACCACAATCTTTCACATGGCGGATCAGGACACTTGGCAGGAAGCTGTAAAATCAGGCTCATATGCTGGGACTGCCAATGACAAGGCCGATGGCTTTATTCATTTTTCAACTGCTGAAACCGTTATCGAAAGTGCTGCCAAGCATCGCGCGGGTGTTGAGGGGCTACTTCTGATAGCAGTGGATGCAGATGCGCTCGGATCTGACCTCAAATGGGAGGAAGCCCGCGGTGGAGTTCTATTCCCACATCTTTACGCCGACCTCAAAACGGAACTGGTGTCGTCAGTGACGCCGTTGCCCCTCGGGCCGGATGGGCTGCATATCTTCCCTCAATTGGAGGGACTTTAATGGGCGGTCTCTATTCGGCATTTTCAAGTTTACTGTTCACCCTGGATCCCGAGAAAGCCCATAATCTCTCACTGGCGGCATTGAAGTCTGGCTTCATGCCAACAAAGCCAGCGGCGATTGACCCTGTTCTGAAAACAAATCTGTTTGGACTTGAATTTGCTAATCCCATTGGCCTCTCCGCAGGTTATGACAAGAACGGGGATGTGCTGGATGCGCTTCTAGGTCTCGGTTTTGGATTTGTGGAGGCGGGGAGCGTGACGCCGCGTCCCCAGCCAGGAAATCCAAAGCCTCGAATTTTTCGCCTGACAGAAGATAAGGGTGTGATTAATCGTCTGGGCTTTAACAATCAGGGGCTGGATGTTGCTGTCCAAAATTTCAGTGCGCCAAGACGCGCTGGAATTATCGGGGCCAATCTTGGGGCTAATAAGGATAGCGAAGATCGGATCGCTGATTATGTCACGGGCTTAAAGGCGCTGGCGCCGCTTGCAGATTATGTGACCGTCAATATTTCCTCTCCGAATACGCCAGGCCTTCGGGCTTTGCAGGGCCGGGGCGAGCTGGAGGAATTATTAGGCCGGGTGATGGAGGCCCGGGCTTCGCTGGAGCATGCAGCAGATCAAAAAAAGCCGATCCTGCTAAAAATAGCACCAGATCTAACCGATGAGGATAAAGAGGATATTGCCGCTGTTGCCAAAGCGGTTCGTCTGGATGGCTTGATTGCCACCAACACCACTATCACTCGTCCCGATACCCTGAAAAGTGATCAGAAGACTGAGGTTGGCGGTTTAAGCGGCCGACCCATAAAGGCGCTATCCCTCGGCGTTGTCAAAGACATGTACCGTCTGACGGATGGTGAAATTCCCATTGTCGGTGTGGGCGGGATCGAAACGGCTGAAGATGCTTATGTGCGCATTCGGGCTGGTGCATCTCTTATTCAGTTTTACTCCGCCATGGTTTATCGCGGTCCCTATCTTGCCAATGAAATCGCTAAGGGTCTCGCCAAATTGTTGAAAGCCGATGGGTTCCAGTCGGTCTCACAGGCAGTTGGAAAAGACAGCTAAGCGCCGCTTCTAGAAACTTGGTGGGGTGCAGGCGCTGACAACAACAGTTTCCTCATCACCGATGCAGCGGAACCGGTGGGGTTGGTGGCTTTCGAAATAAAACGCATCGCCTGCTTTGAGGACTTTCCTCTCGGCTCCGACCGTCACCTCAAGCTTGCCTTTGACCACAACGCCAGCCTCTTCTCCCTGATGGGTGAGCATGTTGCGACCTGTATCCGCGCCGGGTTTATAGGTTTCGTGCAGCACCTGCAGGGATTTGCCGGTCAGATCCCGCCCAACCTGCAAATATTCGATCTTGCCTTCTGAAATATGGGCCAATTCTTCCCGTTCGAAAAAGATCTTCCGGCGGGATGAGAAATCATGGGCAAAAAACTCAGACAGGGCGATGGGAAACCCATCCAAAACTTTCTTTAAAGAGCCAACAGAGGGGCTGGTCCGGTTTTGCTCAATCATGGAAATTGTTCCGTTGGTCACACCGGCCCGGCTGGCCAGTTCCCTTTGGGAAAACCCGTGTTCTTCGCGCAAGGCCCGCAGGCGGGCACCAATATCAATATCCATGACATACTCGTTGATTCTGAAAGCGATGTTTAAAATTCTAAACACTAAAATCAAAATGAAAAGCGGAAATAGGCGGAAAAAGCCACCTTCATTTTTTACTTGTCGAGTATCCTGATCTTGATACCGTCCTCTCAAAGTATCTAATGGGGATCAAATATGTCGACAAACATTGCAAATAATCTGGATGCATTCTGGATGCCGTTTTCCGCAAACCGGCAGTTCAAGGCCAATCCGCGTATGCTGGTGAGTGCAAAGGACATGCATTACACCAACTCTGAGGGTCAGAAAATCCTCGACGGGACAGCAGGTCTTTGGTGCTGTAACGCTGGCCATGGCCGGGACAAGATCGTAAACGCGGTTAGCTCCCAAATCGGGGAGATGGACTATGCGCCAGCCTTCCAGATGGGTCATCCAAAAGTCTTTGAACTGGCCGCTCGTATTTCTGCCATGATGCCAAATGGTCTGGATCATGTGTTCTTTACCAACTCTGGTTCAGAGTCTGTCGATACAGCGCTTAAAATTGCGCTTGCTTATCACCGGGCAAAAGGTGATGGCGCCCGGACCCGTCTTATCGGTCGCGAGCGTGGGTATCACGGTGTTGGTTTTGGTGGGATTTCTGTCGGAGGTATCGTCGCTAACCGCAAAACCTTTGGTACCTTGCTGACCGGCGTAGACCATATGCCACACACACATTTGCCAGAGAAAAATGCCTTTAGCCGCGGGATCCCGGAACATGGTGCTGAACTGGCTGATGAGCTCGAACGCATTGTTACCTTGCATGACGCCTCTACCATCGCGGCAGTCATTGTAGAGCCAGTTGCTGGATCAACAGGTGTGATCTTGCCACCAAAAGGATATCTGAAGCGCCTTCGGGAAATCTGTGACAAGCACGGTATTCTGCTGATTTTTGATGAAGTGATTACTGGTTTCGGCCGTTTGGGATCTGCCTTCGCAACAGATTATTTTGACGTGAAACCAGATATGATCACCATGGCCAAAGGCCTGACAAGTGGCACTATCCCAATGGGCGGCGTTGTATGTTCAAAGGACATCTATGATGCCTTCATGACCGGCCCTGAGAACATGATCGAACTGTTCCACGGCTTTACCTATTCTGGTCATCCCGTCGCTGCTGCGGCTGGTTTGGCAACTCTGGATATTTATCAGGAAGAGGGCTTGTTTGAACGGGCAAATGATCTGGCTCCTTATTGGGAAGATGCCGTTCATTCCTTGAAGGATTGTCCAAATGTGATTGATATCCGGAACCTTGGCCTGATCGGTGCGATTGAACTTCAACCGATCGAAGGAAAGCCAACCGCCCGGGCGTTTGAAGCGTTCCTGAAAGCCTATGAAAAAGGGCTGATGATCCGGACGACCGGTGACATCATTGCCCTCTCCCCCCCATTGATCTGTGAGAAAGAACATATCGACCAGATCTTTGACACCCTTCGGACTGTATTGAAAGAGGTGGCCTAACGGCCCCTCTAGAATTGGGAGACATTGACATGTTAATTGGTGTACCTGCCGAAATTAAGACGCTGGAATCCCGTATCGGGATGACACCAGCAGCTGTTCGTGAAGCGGTGGCTCACGGACATAAAGTGGTTGTTCAACGAGATGGCGGTTTGAAGATCGGCCTGACTAATGAGGAATATGAAGCCGCAGGCGCAAAAATTGCGGATACGGCTGAAGAAATCTTTGCAACCGCTGACATGATCGTCAAGGTGAAGGAGCCTCAACCGCAGGAATGTAAAATGCTGCGGGAAGGCCAACTTCTATTTACCTATCTGCATCTGGCTCCAGATCCAGTGCAGGCAAAAGGTCTGATGGATGCCGGTTGCACGGCTATTGCCTATGAAACAGTAACAAGTCCGCGTGGTGGTCTGCCGCTTCTTGCGCCGATGAGTGAAGTTGCTGGTCGGATGTCTATTCAGGCTGGCGCGCACTGTTTGGAAATGCGCCAGGGCGGCGAAGGGGTTCTGCTAGGCGGTGTTCCTGGCGTTCCTGCTGCAGATGTTGTTGTCTTGGGCGGCGGCGTGGTTGGTATCAATGCCGCGCGCATGGCGCTTGGTCTTGGGGCATCTGTTACCGTTCTGGATACCTCCATCCCACGGCTGGCAGAGCTTGACGCGATGTTTGGACCGCAGCTGAAAACCATCTATTCCAGCCGCGATACGGTCGAGGAATATGTGACCAAAGCCGACCTTGTGATCGGTGCCGTTTTGATTCCGGGTGCGGCCGCGCCAAAACTGGTGCGTAAATCACACCTCGCGAAAATGAAAAATGGTTCTGTCGTCGTGGATGTTGCCATTGATCAGGGCGGCTGCTTTGAAACTTCTCATGCGACCACGCATATCGACCCAACTTTTGTGGTTGATGGTGTTGTTCATTACTGTGTGGCCAACATGCCAGGCGGCGTTGCCAGAACGTCAACCTTTGCGCTGAACAATGCCACCATGCCGTTTATGCTGGCACTGGCTGACAAAGGCTACAAGCAGGCATTGGCTGATGATCCATATCTGCGTGAAGGTCTGAACGTTCACAAAGGTAAGTTGACCAATGAGGCAGTGGCCCGCGACCTTGGGGAAGAGTTTATTTCGACCACTGACGCCTTAGCCGCTTAAAGGCAATAGGTTTCTCCCGGAGGGTGGTTTAATGGCTGCCCTTCTGACTTAAAGGCCGGTGGCAAGATGTCTGAGGATATCCTGCGCCGGCTCACTTTTTTGAATATCCCCAACCCCTTGGCCTGCATAAAGCTGCACCGTTTGGGCAAAACGATCTGTATTACCAGGGCGTGCACCTGCTGCTTTCCAGTTACGAAGGGCTTTGATCTTAGGTTTGATCACACGGTAGGGTGTCCCGATGGGCCAGCCATAACTGTAGAAATGACCATGGTGGGTATCATCTGGTCCCGCCTCGATAAGCCGTTGGCGGTAGATCGGATGGGCATTGGATTCTTCTGCGGCAATAAAACTGGTTCCAACCCAGGCTCCAGCAGCACCCATTCCCATAACCGTTTTGATTTTTTCTGCGCTTGAAAGGCCACCTGCTGCCAAAACAGGAACGGAACCTGCGAGCTTTAAAACCTCTGGTAATAAGGAGAGAAGGCCCGTTTTGCTGATGACGTGGCCACCAGCCTCAATCCCTTGGGCGATTAGTATATCAGCCCCTTGTTCCAGTGCTTGTTTGGCCCCGGCTACTGACCCGATTTGCACCATAGTCGTGATCCCGGCAGCTTTGATTTTGGGAATAGTGGTTTCAAAATCCCCCCAATAGAGGGAAATGGCTTTTGGCTTTTCCGCAATCGCTACCTCTAGCTGGGCGTCAAACCCATCTGGGCCGCCTCCGGGCGGGACAAGGTTCACTGCAAAAGGTTTGTCGGTTTTGGATTTCACTTCCCGAAGCCAGCTTTGCAAATCCGTTGCTGGCAAACGGATACCTCCTAAATGGCCAAGGGCGCCAGCCTCACTCAAAGCTGCGACAAGATCCGGTCCTGCAATCCCACCCATGCCAGCCGGGCAAATGGGATTATGTGTTCCGATCAGGCTTTCAAGATCTGCCATGAAGGGTCTCCTTTTGTGATTGACTTATGGGATCATAAAGAACAATTTAAATCATGAAAAATGAATTATTATGAAACTTAGTATCTTGAATAGTGATATATGGATCTGAAGTCCTTACATATTTTCAAAGCCGTCGTGGAAGAGGGCAGCGTGTCGGGGGCGGCTGAAAAACTGGGCCGTGTTCAGTCCAATATCAGCACTCGCCTCAAGCTGCTGGAAGAAGATGTCGGTAAACCTTTGTTTGATCGGATCGGTCGCAAACTGGTTTTAACCTCTGAGGGTCATGTTCTTCTCGGCTATGCTGACAGAATTTTGAATCTGTCTGAAGAAGCGCGTTTAGCTTTGGAAGACAGGTATCCAGGTGGTCCCTTTCATCTTGGCGCTATGGAAAGTACGGCTGCAGCAAGGCTTCCTGTCGTCACCGCTGAATTTGCAAAACAGTATCCCGATATTCAGCTAAACTTGCACACTGGAACCGCAGGGGCCCTTTACGAGAAACTGAAAAATCGGCAACTGGAAGCGACCTTAATCGCCGAACCTGTTGAGGATGAAACCCTTGAAACTCTCCCCATCTATGAAGAAGAACTGGTCTTGATAACACCAGAGAGTTTCCCCCTTTTTACGGATCGTAGCCAACTCACCGGGAGAACCTTGATTGGATTTGAACCGGGGTGCGCCTATCGGGGCTATCTTGAAAGATGGCTGGCGGAGGAAGGCATTCATCCTGGTGCACAGCTCTCCATGAACTCCTATCTTGCCATATTCTCCAGCGTGAGCGCCGGCATGGGATTTGCCCTCGTTCCACGCTCGGTCCTGGATCTTTTTGGCGAAAGGCAAAGGTTTCAGATCCATCCTCTTGGGGGGAAGTTCTCCAAAATACGGACACTTCTGGTTTGGCGTCGGGGCACTCTGTCTTCCAACTTGAAGGCGTTTCGGGAACAATTGATTTATTAGAACATTGTTAATGGTCTAAGTGGTAACGTCTTACCAAGATTTTGGACTTAAGCGTAGCGTGACAGTTTCTGGACAGAAATCTTGTGGATGGAGTGCCGATTGAAGCCTTTCCTTTTTTTGAACTCGCTAATTTTATGGGTGAGTGCCAGCTTGGCATTTGCCGCACCAAGTGATCCGATCGTAATCGGTCTGAATGCAGACATGTCTGGCAGCACCAAGCTTGCTGGTACTGCGATTGAGCGCGGAGCCAAAATTGCGATCTCAGAAATTAATCAGCAAGGAGGCGTTTTAGGTCGTCCACTTGAGTTGATGATCACAGATCACAGGGGCAACCCCGCAAGGGGGAAAGACAACGTCCTTGATTTAAGTGCGGTTCCCGAACTGGTCGCTATTTTAGGAGGTCTCCATACGCCAGTAGTACTTGCAGAGTTGGAGCTTATCCATCAAGAAAAGGTTCCCTACTTGGTTCCCTGGGCCGCTGGCACAACGATTATTGATAACGGGTACTCCCCCAACTACGTTTTTCGCGTTTCTGTTCGTGATGAATTTGCCAGTGAATATTTACTGGATCAGGCCATAAAACAAGGTTTTAGAAGCCCTTGCTTGCTGTTGGAAAATACAGGTTGGGGGCGATCAAATCAGAATGGATTTCAAAAAGCTGCCCAGAAGTTTGGAGTAACTTTACCTGATACACAGTGGTTCAACTGGGGGGCAAAAAGCTTTAGGAACATTCTTGCAGAGTTTTCCAAAAAACGATGCGATGTGATCATGCTGGTGTCCAACGCGCGAGAGGCAGTTTTTCTCGTTCAGGACATGGCAAACTTACTGGAAAAACAGCGGGTTCCGATTATCTCCCATTGGGGGATAACTGGTGCCGACTTTCCCAAGCTGATTGAAGGCTACAGCGACAAGATTGAACTCACCTTCTTGCAAACCTATTCTTTCTTTTCGCCGACACGCTCTGAGGTCGCAGAAAGAATAATAGAAAAATACTATCAGCAATTCGACACATCAAAAGAACTGGCAGCCATCGTATCTCCCGTCGGTACGGCGCATGCTTATGATCTCATACATCTGCTTGCACGCGCGTTAAAGCGGGCAAACTCTTCGGATCGCGATGCTGTCAGAGCAGCGTTGGAGAAATTGGACCGTTATGAAGGTCTTGTCCGCGTGTATGAGAAGCCATTTACGGAAACCCGGCATGATGCGCTGGATAGAACCGATTTCAGATTAGCCCGCTATGGGGAGAACGGTGAAATAATTCCCCTGGAGACAGTTGATTGACGCGTCCGACGAAACATAACGAAACGTCACAAAACAGGCGAAAACTCTCAAGTTATTTGAACTTGCGGGTAACCCTGCCCGCTATTGTTATGGTGGTCATTTGCTCCGTTGTTGCGACTTACTATGTCAAGCAGACACTATCTCAAGGGGTGCAGGATCGCTTGCAGCGTCAGGTGGAGCAAACGGCAAATACAATTGCGCTTCGAATTGATCTGTTGGTGGATTCAGTGCGGGCGATGTCGGAAAACAGCCTTGTGATTAACAGTGTGATTGATGAGCAAACTCGGAACAATCGGCTGTCCCTGTTTTTTAATTCTGTTCGCTTGGCCAACACGAAAAAAGAAGAAATCTGCCTGACTGATTATCGCGGGCGCGCCATAACAGATTGCTCGGGATTGAATCTGGTGGACTTCTTAACGGAATATCACTGGACAGAAACTGTCATGGCTGGCGAGGTCTTCCTGGAAATTACACCAAGCTTCCTATTATTGGCTGTGCCAGTCTTCTTTGATGATATAGCCGAAGGAGCGCTGGTGGTTTATTATCCCGCTGAGAGCCTGCCAGCGCTACTCAGTTCTCCGTCTATATCTGAGGAAACGACCATCCGGTTGGAGGGGCAGAATAAAACAATCCTTAAGGCCCGCTCTGAAGGTTTTCAGCAGGTTCAGCTGACCTCGGAACCGGATCAGCAAAACAGTGACTGGATAATCACATCAGCATTAGTGCCGGGATACGAGCAACTTCGTATTTTTTCGGGCGAGCAAACGATCCAGGCTCTTCAGCTATCAGAACAAGTGGCATTGGTCTTCGCCGTTCTGTCTATTGTCTTTCTGCTGATCTTGGTTTTAAGTAGCCTCATGGTTCTGCGGATTGTTGGCAAACCTGTCGGTTTGATAGCCAAGACTGCAGATAATATTCGGGAAAGGGAGACCTTTACAGAGCGCGCACCTCTCGTTGGCCCTTCAGAGTTTCAGGATCTTGCCATCCGCTTTAATCAGATGCTGGATAAAATGAGCGAAGCAGGAACCAATTTGCGCCGTGAGGTTGAAGAGCGGCGCGTATTGACTGACCGCCTGGAGACCAGCAAGCTGAGCCTGATGCGGGCGCAGAAGGTTGCCGATATTGGATATTGGAACCTGGATATGGTGAAAGAAGAGGAAGAATGGTCTCCTCATTTGTGCGCGATCTACGGTGTTCCTAAGGATACACCTGCCAGTTTTGAACGGTTTCAAGCCTGTGTTCATCCAGATGATCTGGCTCGGGTTGTCGAAGAGCAGCGGCTCGGGATTTCGCGCGGTCAACCGTTTAAACTGGAATATCGCCTTCAGCATATGGATGGCAGCATCCGGGAGGTCCTCTCATTTGTTGATCCTCAGTATGATAAGCATGGCGAAATTCGCTACGTGTCCGGTATTGTTCAGGACGTGACCAATATGCGCCAGACCCAGCGGGATTTGCAGAAATCCATGAAGGATCTGCACCAGGTGAATGCGAACCTGGAAAAATCTGTTCAGCAGCGAACTCAGGAAATCCGGGTTCAGAAAGAAAGAGCTGAGCAGGCTAACCAGGCCAAGTCTCAATTCCTTGCGTCTATGAGCCATGAAATCAGAACGCCGATGACCGGTGTTATTGGGTTCGCTGAAATGCTGTTGGAAGATGAGTTGAGCGACGCCAGCAAGGATCGGGTTGAGAAGATCATCGAAGCGACAAAATCCCTGCTGACGATTATCAATGATATTCTGGATATGTCCAAGCTGGATGCCGGAAAAATGGAACTGGAAATGCTCGATTTCCATCTGCCTGAGTTGGTGGAAGGCTCACTCGAACTCTTCAGTGATAAATTGGCAAAGATGGAAGATGTGGAGCTTGACTTGGATATGGCTGAAAATGTTCCAACTTCTGTTAATGCGGATCCCACTCGCTTGCGTCAGGTGCTGATCAACCTGGTTGGAAATGCGGTCAAGTTTACCCACAAAGGGAAAATCAAGGTTTCTGTTCAGTTGAGAGAAGAAAGCGTTTCGGGCCCTTATCTGCGTTTCGATGTAGCAGATGATGGCATTGGCATGAACGAAGAAACACTTGAGGTCATTTTCAGCGAATTCAGTCAGGCCGATGCCTCTATCTCCCGTAAATACCATGGGACAGGGCTTGGCCTTGCCATTTGCCAAAAGCTGATCAATTTAAGCGGTGGTCAAATTGGTGTCGAAAGTGAAATTGGTAAGGGAAGTACTTTCTGGTTCACTATTCCATATGTTCCTGCTGAAAAAGAAGTGTCTCCAGAACTGGTTAGAAGCAGGGAGCAGGAGTTCGTAACAGCCCGGCCACTTCACATCCTGGTGGCAGAGGATAACAAAGTGAACCAGATCATTGTGTCTGAAACCTTGAAGAAGATGGGTCATAGTTTTGATATTGCCGAAAACGGGGCGGAGGCCGTTAGCAAGCATAAAAATGGGACTTTCGATCTCATTCTGATGGATGTGCGCATGCCTGAAATGAGTGGTCCTGATGCAACTCGGATGATACGGCAATCTGAAGATCCAACCAAAAAAGATATTCCCATCATTGCCTTGACTGCAGATGCTATGAAGGAACACCGAGAGAGTTATGAAGAGGCGGGCATGAATGACTGCGTCACTAAACCCTTTGAGCGGATCACCCTTCTGAATGTGATCAATGATGTGATGGGTGATCAAATACATGTGCCGAAAGGGGAGGAAGCCTCAATCCTCAAACTGCGGCAAGCCGCAAACGCCGATTTTAATGACCAGTTCACGGAATATGTACTGGTGGATGATGACGGGCTGGAGGACATGCGCAGAGTGTTGGGGCAGGAAGCTTTTGTCACTATTGTTGAAGCCTCAATTTTGAGCCAGCATGAGCTTCTTGTTACCCTTGAGCAGGCGATAGAAACACGAGATATAGCGGCCATTAAAGCCTGCTGTCATACAATGAAGGGCTCAGCTGCGCAGTTTTTGGCACTTCGTCTCGCTGCCGTTGCAAAAGAGATGGAAGCTGTTGTGGACGATTTAGATCAGTTGAAAGCTCTCTTGCCTCAATTGCAGAAAACGATTGCAGATACTGTTGCCGTTTGGCGGGGGTTCCTTGGTTATAAGAAGGTTTTGCGCGGCTGATTTTTCCTAATTTTGAGAAAAGTTGCGAATAGTTCTCATAATGAATTGAAGTATGACGCAAATGCTTTATATTGCTTTGCAAATAACTCTTAATATTATTGAGGAAGGGAACTCAAATGCGGCTCGGTAAGTTTGCTTTGGCAGCAGCAACGGCTATATCTTCTTTCGTTTTTTCCGCTAGTGCTTTTGCTAGCGAGGTTAATCTTTACTCCTATCGGCAGGAAAAACTAATCCGTCCGATCCTGGAGGAATTTGAGAAGGAAACCGGAATTAAGGTCAATGTCGTCTTTGCTAAAAAAGGGATGCTGGAGCGCCTGAAAGCTGAGGGGATGAATAGCCCTGCAGACGCAATTTTGACCGTAGATATTAGTCGTCTGGCTGAGCACAAGGAAGCTGGCGTGTTGCAACCTGTAAAGGCGGAGCAGGCTGAAGCGAATATTCCAAGCCAGTATCGGGATCCGGAGGGATATTGGTATGGCTTGACGGTTCGTAGCCGGGTTGTCTTCTACGCTAAAGATCGTGTGAAGCCTTCTGATCTTTCCACTTATGAAGACTTGGCGGATCCAAAATGGAAAGGCCGGATTTGCGTGCGGTCATCTTCCAATGTTTACAACCAGTCCATGCTGGCATCTTTGGTTGCACATCTGGGGGCTGAAAAAGCTGAAGCCTGGGCAGCTGGGATTAAGGAAAACTTGGCGCGTAAGCCACAAGGCGGCGATCGGGATCAGATCAAGGCTGCAGCAGCTGGTGAATGTGATATCGCGATCGGGAACACATACTATTACGGCAAAATGCTGACTTCTAAAGATGAAGCCCAGCGCGAAGCTGCTGATAAAGTAGCGATCTTCTGGCCAAACCAGAATGACCGTGGTGCCCATGTGAATATTTCTGGTGTTGCAGTAACTAAGGCCTCAAAGAATAAGGAAAATGCAATCAAACTGATTAACTTCTTGTCAGATGATACCGCGCAGGAATTCTATGCTTCTTCCAACTTTGAGTATCCAGTGAAAGCTGGCGTTCAGATCGACAAGGTTGTAGCCGCTTGGGGTGAGCATAAATTCGATGCGATCGGCCTTGATAAAGTTGCAGATCAACAGGCGGAAGCTGTCAAAATCTTTGATCGGGTTGGCTGGCGCTAAACGAAGCTCAGGCAACTGTTTTGAAATTGAAAAACGGGCCAACTTGGCCCGTTTTTTTTATGCCATATGCCTCGCTTTGGCTAAGCTTTGTGATTTTGGAAAGCCGCTTTTAACGCAGTTACTCCCTCGTTAATTGCGACATTTGCAGTATCAATTGCCCCACCGAGATTGATAAACCCGTGGATCATGCCCGGATATTCAGTGTAAGCCACAGTATTTCCTTCCTCAGCCAGTCGATCTGCGAACGCTTTGCCTTCATCCTTTAATGGATCATATCCCGCGGTTTGAACAAGCGCCGGTGGAAGACCCTTCAGGCTTTCAGCCAGTAGCGGAGAGGCGCGCCAGTCATTTCTGTCTTTGGAACTTGGCAGATAATGTCCCTGAAACCAGGTCATCAGGTCCCGGGTGAGGAAATAGCCTTCCGCGAGCGCTTCGTGGGATTCTGTTTCCATATGCATGTTAGTCGCCGGATAGATCAGCCATTGAAACGCAGGAATGGGAAGATCCGCTTCTCTTGCCATCAGGCTGACAACTGCACTCAGGTTTCCACCGGCACTATCACCTGCAACGGCGACGGCTTTGGGGTTGCCACCATGATTGGCAATATGGGCAAGTACCCATTCATAGGCAGCGAGGCAGTCTGTCGGGGCTGCCGGAAATGGGGCTTCTGGGCCCATGCGATAATCGACTGAGACAACCAGGAATGTGCCTTCATTGCTGATTTGCCGACAAAGGGCATCATGGCTGTCCCGGCTGCCGATAACCCAGCCACCCCCGTGATAGTAAACCACTACCGGTAAGTTTTCACCGCCACTGACAGGTGTATAAATCCGCAACGGAATATCACCATTAGGTCCGGGAATATCCAGATCTTCTGTTTTCCCAATTGGTATGTCTTTCAGGCACAGCTTTTGCGCCCGTTCTTCATAGGCGGCCTTGGCTTCCGTAGCTGTCATTTCCTCAAGAGGAGGAACTTTGGCTTCGATGGCAATATCAAGCACCCATTTGGCTTGTGGATCCAGACTCATGATTTAGTCTCCGGCTTTTAGCTTCTTTTCTACAAAATTGAGGCGATCCTGGCCCCAGAATATTTCTTCGCCAATCACATAAGACGGTGCGCCAAATACGCCTTTTTCGATAGCGTCTTTTGAGTATTGCATGAAACGATCAGCGTATTTCTGGTCTTGCGATTTTTCATAGAGATCTCGACCGTTCAGGCCGAACTCGTTTGCGATTTCGATTATGGTCTCTGGGTCGGCAATATTCTGCTCCCTGGCCCAGACCCCTTTCATATATTCTTCGGCCAATCCGAAGGCGTCAGCGCCTTCTTCAGCGGCAACGAGGCAAACCTTGCTGGCGTCGGTGCTATCAACCGGGAAAAATTTGGGGTGAATATTCAGCGGTATATTTAACTCCATCCGCCATCTATCCAACTCCATCAATCGATATTTTTGGCGAGCTGGTGCGCGCTTATTAAGCGGCAGGCCGCCTGTTACTGGAAAAACTTGTGTTAGATCAACTGGCATGAAATTGATCTTAGCGCCGTATTTTTCCGCCATATCTGCCAGGCGTCGATGCCCCATATAAGTCCAGGGGGATGATAGACTTACGTAATAGTCAATGGTGGTGGGCATGATGGTCTCCATGTTTTCTGTCATTATTCTGACAAGCGATGGCTTGTCTATTTGTGGGCGCGCCCCGCATGTTCAGTCACGGTTTTGGCCAATAGCATGGCCGCTTCGATTGAATGTTTTAGAATTTTCGAACAGGGGCAGTGGTAAATAAGTGCTCGTCACCAGACGCATGGAAAAGTGAACACTATAAGATGAAGAATTCATGCTACCTATTACAACGCAAACGTCGTCCCTCCCTCAAGGATCCAAGCATCTGTCATCCAGGGCCCGAGGACTGTAGTCCAGTCTCTTGAACTGAAACCCCAACAGAAACTTCAACTTTTGCGATTAGGATAACCTGATTGCGGCCAGCTGTATAGAAACAATCGGAAATGCTTCTAGTCAGTAGGATCCGCAATCGGCAGGAAAGACTTCAACGTTTGATCAAGATCGAGATCAGATCCAAACTTGTAAAGCGAACAAATCCGGCTCAACGCCAAACTTGGATCCGGTTTTTCACCAAGGGACTGGTTGGGACTGGATTGAAAGGTGATCTTGAATGCGGAATGCAGATAGGGCGAAATATGGGCAAGCTTGAGGATCTGCTGGAATACATTAAGCGCTCGATCTTTCAGGCAGACACGGATGCGGGACATGGGAACATCACATTTCTTTGCCAGGGCTTTTGCAAATATTTCTTCTTCGCCAACCAGAAACAGACGCAGCATCAGCGTTTCACTCAAGCGCCCATCATTGGTAATTTGCTCCAGAATCTGGACTTTCTTTGTCTCGTCCTTGGCAAGTGTCATTCGGGTGACCAGCGTGGCCTCGCTTAAGGTTCTCCGACGTCTGTATTTGACCAGATAAGGGATCTCCTCATCTCCAAAAACCAGTTCGTGGTAGGATAAAGGAAGAAGCTTGCAAATCACGGCCTTACTGTCTTCATCAAAATGTCCACGTTTTAAAAGCGTATCGATAACTTCGGCGTCTTTTGCAAAGCGGGTGAGAATTTTTTCGTAAATTCTGTCATTTAACTCAGCTGCCTGATTGGCGAGGCAGGCGATGACAATGGGGCGACTGGAATGTTCCGCGATATAGGCAGCGATTGTCTCCTGCAGCGGGGATCGCTTGGCGATGGACAGATGAATATCCTCGGATCCGGATTTCAAAAGGCTCAATAGCTCTTTGGGCCCAAGGACTGTGGAATTTTCGAGGATGGGGCTTGCGACCTCTTTCTTATCCATGGCGAGCTGAAGCGCAACCCACTTTTCAAGATTAGGGCTGGACATCACTGAATGGGAGAGAGAGGCGCGCACGTTTACATCAGGGTCATTCACCAATTGGCTTATTTCCGTGGCCATTTCCATCTTTTGCTCCGCCGTTGGGTTGAGGAGGCAGTATTTTCGAGCAACAGCTTCAAGGGCCGCCACCTTGTCTTTAGGGACGGATACTGAGGTAGGTCCCTCAAAAACAAACTCTTCGTGTAACTCGTGATAAGCCATAACCAACAATTTAATAATATAACTTATCTTCTTATATTATTAATAGTTGAATAAACGGTTAATGGGAAATTGAAGGATTCTACATATCGTATAGGTTATATTGAGGTTAGACCTTTCAGGTCACTGAATTGCCGAATGGCAAAGCTGTCAGTCATACCTGAGACGAAATCCGTGATATCCAGCAACCAGTCATATAAAGGCTTGGAATAGTCTCGCTGATTTTCAAACAGGTTCATCACAACCTTGGAGCGGGGGGATGGTGGGGCTTTCTCGTTAAGCAGTTTTTCCCATTCCAGATTGGCGGTGAAAAAGACTTCCAACAGAGTATTCAGGATTTCTGAGCCCCGAAGTTCTGCTTGAACCCTTTCTCTGTGATTGAAAATCCGAGTTTTACACAGGACATTGACCTCTTCAAAGATATTGGCGTTCATGGAATAGCTCAGCAGGTCTTTTTTAAAGCTGCCTTCCAGAATATCTCGCTCATAATCAGCAAAGATTGAAGAGACCTCGCCAATCAAGTGGCCAATGCATTTTGCCCGAAGGTAGGAGATTTTCTCAGAATTATCCTCAATCTCCCCATAGCGATTAGGGGATTCTCCCAAAAGCCGCAGCATCAGATCCTCTGTTTCGGCAAACTCGAGGCGTCCCAGTTTGTATCCGTCCTCGATATCCACCACTGAATAACAAATGTCATCAGCAGCCTCGACCAGGTAGGTCAGCGGGTGACGGCACCAGTAGTTGCGGTTTTCGCGCTTAATCAAGCCAAGCTCACCCGCAATCGCACTGAATTCAGGGAGTTCCGACTGCATAATACCGAACTTCTTGCCGGCGAAGTCTTCGGGAATCGGATTTTCAATGTCGGAGACCCGGGGATATTTCATAAAGGTTCCAAGGGTCGCATAGGTGAGGCGAAGTCCACCATCATGGCGCCAGTTTTGCAGTTTTGTCAGAACCCGAAACCCTTGCGCGTTGCCCTCAAATTCCAGAAAGTCTTTTTGTTGGGCGCTGCTCAGACCATCAAGATGACCTTTGGCCGCAGCCCGTGTTTTGAACCAGTGGCGAATGGTATCCTCACCAAAATGGCCAAAGGGCGGATTGCCGATGTCATGGGCGAGGCAGGCAGCGGAGACGATATGACCAAATTCAGCCGCTGTGTAGGTACTGTTTTTGAGATGCCGATCAATGACGACCTGTCCGGCATTGGCACCAAGTGACCGCCCGACGGAGGCAACTTCCATAGAATGAGTGAGGCGAGTGCGGACGTAATCACTGTCCGTCATGGAGTGCACTTGGGTCTTATCCTGTAACCGCCGGAAAGCGCTGGAAAAGACAATTCGGTCCTGATCCTTATGAAAAGGGCTTCGGGATTCCGAGACCGGTTCCTTGGTTTCCTGTCCAAAGCGTTTGGTGGATAAGAGTTTGTACCAGTCCATCATGGGAATTTGTCTCTTTTCGCCTTTGAGAAAGTCCTGATCATCACAGTGTTATGGGCAAAGTCTTACATTTCTGCTGCTAAGACAAGGAAAAGCGGGTTTTTGATCTTTTAATTCCCCCAGCCCGGGTAAGCGACAATCAATTCGGCGGTAAGCTCCCGGTTATTGCGATCCATTGCGTGGATAAGCTTGCCGATACTACCGATTCCCTCTTCAAAGATTCTATCGGCTTCTCGCCCATCCCAAAGGGCTGTTAGCAGGATTAGCATCCGTCTTTGTGCATGAGAAAGTTTCAACCCACCGTCTGAGGCCTTGTCTTTCTCAATTTCTGGGATATCCGGATGGATTTGGAAGTGATTTGTTAACTTCTCCAGTTCACTATCCTTAGGAACAAAGTAGCGTTCCAACTGGTTATATTGAATGGCCTCTTTGACGAGGGCGGTGAAGATATCTTCCGACACGATTTAAGCCTCAGGGTAAAGATCGAACTTGGTTGAACTGTAAGAAATGTAGTACTGTTACGCAATGAGTGAAAAACGCGCATTAATAATAGATGACGAAAAACTCTTCGCAGATTTCGTCCGTCAGGTGGCCGAGGGAATGGACTACGAAGTCCGTGTGACGGATCAAGCGGAAGCGTTCAAATCTATCTATAAAGAATTTGACCCGACGGTCATTATTCTCGACATGGTCATGCCGGGTGTTGAAGGGATTGAACTTGTCAACTGGCTCGCCGAAGAGGGATGCTCTTCCCGGATCATGGTGGTGACCGGTTATAATCCCAACTATGTGGATTTTGCGAAAACCATTGGCAGTGCGCGTGGCCTGGTTGAAGTGCAAAGCTACACCAAACCCATCAGTCTGGCCGATCTGCGTCAAGCGTTATCCTGATCACACCCGAAACATTTGCTTTCCCACTTTCTCTATGAGATTATGCTCGCGATGTTGCGCGTCTGTATGTCAGACGCCAATGTTCTCAGGGCAGGGTGAAAGTCCCTACCGGCGGTGAAGATATTGATATCTAAGCCCGCGAGCGCCTGTCTCATCTGAGGCAGGGTCAGCAGATCTGGTGTAACTCCAGAGCCGACGGTCATAGTCCGGATGGAAGAGAACATGCACGGCACCAGCAGGCTGTTTGCGCCTATGGTGTCAGTTTGTCTTGCCTTGAGTTTTTGATGGTATCTGAACAAGAGGTCAAAAATGACAAACCAAAATAATGAACCCCTTCGCCTTCTGTCCGAAGTCAAAAACTCAACCCGCAAAATCGCTGTAATTCAAGCCAACTGGCATATTGATATTGTCAGTCAGGCAACAGCGTCTTTTTCGGCAGATCTGGAGGCGGCAGGTCTGCCCGCGGATCGTGTTGAGGTGTTTGATGTTCCAGGCAGTCTGGAAATTCCCCTGATGGCGCAAAAGCTGGCTGAAACCGGTCAGTATGATTTGATCATGGCAACAGGCTTGATTGTCGATGGCGGCATTTACCGGCATGACTTTGTTGCCGGAACCGTGCTCGAGGGAATGATGCGGGTGCAACTGGATACGGGTGTGCCGGTTCTCTCAGTAGTGCTAACGCCTCATAATTTCCAGGAAGTCCCTGCTCATATGGAATTTTTCCGCAACCATTTTGTCCTTAAGGGGCAGGAGGCAGCCAATGCTGCCATCCAAACCCTCAATAATATGGTTCGTTTTCAGGCGCCGTCCCGTCTGGCGTCCTAAATCATTAAACCAGCTTGTTTCCGTGATCCTTCCAGTAAGGGTCGCGGAGCAGGCGTTTATAAAGCTTTCCGGTTGGATGCCGGGGTAGCTCTTCCATGAAATCAATCGTCCTTGGACATTTGATATGGCTGAGATGATCCCGGCAATAGGCCATCAGCTCTTCGCGCAGGTCTTCTGTCGCCAGGGACATATTCAATGGCTGGACAACGGCCTTAACTTCTTCGCCAAAATCCTCGTTGGGAATCCCAAAGACCGCAACGTCATATACGGCTTCATGGTTGATAAGGTGATCTTCCACCTCCTGCGGATAGATATTCACGCCGCCGGAAATGATCATGAAACTTTTCCGATCGGTGAGATAGAGATATCCCTCTTCATCCATGTAACCCACATCACCCAGCGTGCTCCAGCCTTTGGTGTTGTAGCTTTCGGATGTTTTGCCTGGGTCATTGTGATAGACGAAATCCTTCCCGTCGGAGAAATAAATCACCCCGGTTTCACCAGGTGGGAGTTCTTCGCCGTCTTCACCCACAATATGCAGGATACCCATCACGGCTTTTCCCACGGTTCCGGGGTGGGCTAGCCATTCTTCGGGTCCTGTCGTGACGTAGCCATTTCCTTCCGTGCCGCCGTAATATTCGTGGATGATCGGTCCCCACCAGTCAAACATCTGACGTTTAATTTTCTCGGGGCAGGGGGCCGCGGCATGAATGGCCGTTTTCAGTGAGCTCACATCATATTTTAGCCGCACCTCATCTGGCAGCTTCAGCATGCGGATGAACATGGTGGGCACCAGTTGTGTGTGGGTAATCTTGTATTTTTCAACAAGTTGCAGGTAGGTCTCCGGGTCAAACCGCTCCATCACCACGCAAGTGCCGCCAAAACGATGAACCCGCATGTTATAACGAAGGGGCGCGGCGTGATAAAGCGGGGCAGGTGACAGGTAAATGACGTCACTGCTAAACCCATAAAGGCCTTTTTGGATATTATAGAGCGGATCATCAGAGCCGATCGGCTCGCCTACATCTACAGGCTTGACCCCTTTGGGACGCCCTGTTGTTCCTGATGAATAAAGCATGTCCGCTCCCTCACACTCATCTGCAAGGGCCGTCGTCGGATATTCTGAGATCGCGTCTTCGTAGGATTGATACCCGTCAATCACACCGTTCATCATCAGGCATTTTCGGACATTTGAAATCGTGCCGAGTACCTCTTTTGCCAAATCTTTTTTCGCATAAGACGTAATGAAAAATTCCGCTCCGCAATCGTTGATGATGTAGCTTGCCTCCTCAGCCGAGAGGCGCGAAGAGATCGCCGTGTAATAGAGCCCGGCGCGCTGGGCACCCCAAAGCAGCTCGTGATAGCGGTTGTTATTTTCCATCAAAAAGGCGATGTGATCGCCCACCTGAAGTCCGGCGGCCCTAAAAAACTGGGCCACCTGGTTGGATCGTTCGTCTAACTCTTTATACGTAATGATCTCGCCTGTTTCTGCCATGATGACGGCAGGTTTTTCAGGCTGCGATACTGCAAACTCCCTGATATGCATGTTTCCTCCCCATATGAGCGCGGCCTATTCTGTTTTGTTTTTAATCACGCCGGCTGCGATCAGTTTATCAATGTTTTCTTGTTTAACGCCAGCTTCTGCCAGGACTTCAACAGAATGTTCCCCATGTCTGGGGGGCAGTCGGCTGATATCGCCTGGTGTTTCTGAAAAGCTGGTTGGAATTCCCGTGAAGCGAAGCTTGCCCTCTGTCGGATGGTCCAGTTCTTTCCAGTAACCTGTTTCGACCAGATGTGGATCCGTGATCAGGTCAGTTGGTGTATTGATCGGAACGGCCGGGATATTGGCTTCTTCCAGATCTCTCAGCCAATCATCCGCATTTCGTGTCACGATGATATCCGAGAGGAGGGCGTATAGCGCATCGATGTTGGCAAGCCTGGCTGAGATATTACAAAAGCGTGGATCGTCCATCAATTCCGGTTGTCCCGCTATGGTGAAAAACGCTTTCCACTGCTTGTCCACATAAGGAAGGCAGCCGATCATGCGGTCATCTTTTGTTTTGTAGGGGTGCCGCGTGGGGGAGGTTGCCCGCGGATACCCCGCGCTTCCCTTGGCGGGAACGAAATGTTCCCCATAGAGATGCTCCAGCATATGAAACTGGACCATGGTTTCAAACATGGGGACTTTGACCTCTTGTCCCTGTCCTGTGCGCTCCCGATGAAAAAGCGCCATGGAAACCGCATAGACAACTGTAAGGCCCGTCGCCTTGTCCGCCAGAACGGTCGGCATATAGGCGGGGCGGCCAACCAGTTGGCTTTGGGTTGCGGCAATCCCGCTGACCCCCTGGATCATGTCGTCATAGGCAGGTTTATTGGCATAAGGCCCCTCTTGCGAAAATCCAAAGGCTCCGCAATAAACGATATTCGGGTTGACCTTCTTTACATCTTCATAGGTCAGGCCCAGCCGTTTGATGGCAGAGGGGCGCATGTTGTGCACCAGGACATCAACAGTTTTCAGAAACTCCAGAAAGGCTGCCTTGCCATCGGGATTTTTCAAATCGATTGCCAGGCTTCGCTTGTTTCGGTTAGCCGTCATGTAGACAGCCGCCATATCATCTGACTGGCGGGGGCCGATGTCCCGGGTGGTATCTCCGTCTAGCCCTTCGATTTTGATCACGTCCGCCCCGTGATCCCCCAAAATTTGGGTGGCGAACGGGCCCAACAATACAGATGTCAGGTCCGCTATTCTCACACCACTGAGGGGTCCTTGATTATTGTTATTCATTTGGAACCTTCAGTTTCAATCTTAATAGGATTTTGGCAAGCCAAGCGCCTTTTCAGCAATATAACACAGGATCAGCTGTGGACTGATTGGGGCGATCCGGCAGATCATCACTTCGCGCATCAACCGCTCAATGGTGAACTCCTTGGCATAACCGACGCCGCCATGGGTCATCACCGCCTGCTGACAGGCATTGAAGCCAGCCTCGCCGCCCATATATTTGGCCGCGTTTGCATAAGTTCCGCACTCATTTGTCTGGCCGCTATCATAAAGGTATGCGCCCTTCATGGCCATCAGGTAGGCAGCTTCCAACTCCATCCAGTTTTGCGCAAGCGGATGCTGAATGGACTGGTTCTTGCCGATGGGTCGACCGAAAACTTCCCGGTCCTTGGCATACTGGGCCGCGCGGGCCAGAGCGTTCATGCCAATGCCGACACCTTCCAGGCCCACAAGGATCCGTTCCGGGTTGAGGCTGTGCAGCAGGTAATAAAACCCTTTACCTTCCTCGCCGATCAGGTCTTCCTCAGGAACCGGCAGGTCATTGATAAACACTTCGTTGGAATCCACGCACTTGCGGCCCATCTTCTCAATCACTCGAACGTCGCAAAATTCCCGGTTCAGATCGGTGTAGAAAATGGACAAGCCATCGGTTGGCTTTTTGCAGTCCTCAATCGGGGTGGTGCGGGCCAGCAGCATGATCTTGTCAGCTTCCTGACCGGTGGTGGTCCACATTTTCTGGCCGTTGACGATATATTGGTTGCCTTGTTTAACAGCGCGGGTTTGCAAGGCAGATGTATTGAGGCCGGAGTTCGGCTCGGTGACCCCGAAGCAGGATTTAACTTCACCCTTGATGAGCGGAGGCAGCCATCTTTGTTTTTGTTCCTCGCTCCCGAACACAACGATCGGATGCGGGCCAAAGATATTGATGTGAATTGCGGAGGCCGCTGACATGCCGCCTGTTGATTTGGCAACTTCATGCATCATCAGGGCGGCCTCGGTCACGCCAAGGTTGGCCCCGCCATATTCTTCGGGCATGGTGATGCCAAGCCAGCCTGCATCAGCCATTGCTTTATGAAATTCGTTTGGAAATTCGCCCGTGCGATCCCGCTCGTGCCAGTAGTCTTCATCGAACTTGGCGCAGAGACCCGCAACATTTTCACGAATAGCAATCTGTTCTTCTGTCAGTGAGAAGTCCATTAATCAGTCCTTTTTCTTTTTTATTATTATGCCTGTAAGAGTGCCTGAAGTTGACTTGTTGATCAAGTCACAGTTGCCGCTGGGACGGCAAAGACTGAAAAGTCAGATAGGTGCGGTGCCCTAAGACAAGTTGCGCATAAAAAAACCCGCCATTTCTGGCGGGTTTTCAAGGTTTAAGGCGTCTTCCCTTAGTTCAGCATTGCCTGTGGCAACCACAGGATCAGGGATGGGAAGGCGATAAAGAGGGCAACCGTCAACACGTCCGCAACAAAGAACGGCCCGATTCCCCGGAACACATCGGCGAGCGGGATATCAGGTCGAACCCCGTTCACGACGTAACAGTTCAATCCAATTGGTGGTGTGATCAGGCAGATTTCCACCATTTTCACAACGATGATACCAAACCAGATCGGATCATATCCCAGACCAATAACGGCTGGATAAACCACCGGCAAGGTTAGGAGCAGCATACCGATCGCATCCATGAACATGCCGAGGATGGCATAGCCACAGAGGATCATGATGATGATCACTGTTGGTGGGAAAGGCAGGCCCAAAATCCATTCGGCAAAAGCTTCCGGCAAACCTGAGAAGCCAAGGAAGCGAACGAACACCAGAACACCCCAGATGATGGAGAAGATCATGACGCTCAGCTTGGCTGTTTCAGCCAACGCCTCTTTCAGCTCCTTCGTCCGCATACCATGGAAGAAGGCAAGGATCAGAACCACGAACGCGCCCAGTGCACCGGCTTCTGTCGGGGTAGCCCAGCCACCATAAATGGCTGAGAAGATAATCCCGATTACCGCTACGATTGGCAGTGTTCCTGGCAAGGAAGATACCCGCTCCTTAAATGTGAAACCCCGAACCGGTGGTCCCAGTTTTGGATTAAGTGTTGCCCGGCCCATAATGATAAACGCATAAATCAAGGCGGACACAATACCTGGGATAAAGCCTGCCAGCAGCAGGGCCCCAACGGATTGCTCAACGATGATCGCATAAATCACAAGGATGGCACTTGGTGGAATGAGGGAGGCAAGCGTACCGCCCGCAGCAACCACACCTGCAGCCAGCCGCCGGTCATATCCGTTTTTCAGCATTTCCGGGATGGCAACACGGGTGAAAACCGCAGCTGTTGCCGTACTCGCACCGGACACAGCCGCAAAACCTGCGGCCGCGAAGACGGTTGATACCGCAAGTCCGCCCGGCACCCAGCCCAGCCATTTCTTGGCAGCATCAAAGGCGGCCGTGGTAATTCCTGCATGAAAGGCCAGATAGCCGATCAGGATAAACATGGGCAACACGCTCAAGGAATAGAGCGTGGATTTAGAGTGAGGGATCGTTCCCACGATACCTGTACCCGCATCCCAGCCAATGATGGAAACAATGCCCAGCATCCCGACAATCGTTGCCGCGATGTAAACCCGAACACCCAAAAAGACCATGACGATCAGGGCGCCCATGCCGATTACGCCGGTCAAAAGAGGATCTAATTCCATTACTTACTCTCCACTCTTTCTGGCTTTTCGGCGGTAGGTTTCATCAAACTTGGCCTGTGCGGCTGCTTCCTCACCGAGCGCATCTTCAATTTCTTTTCGGGCTTGTGTCTCAACGTCTTCGATGACCGGAACGGCAATGATGGATGCGTTCGGGTATAGGAAGAGGCGGGTAAAGCCCACCAGCTGAACCGCAAAGCGGACCCAAAGGAAACAGAACATCACCGGAATAATCAGTTTGGCTGGCCAAATCGGCAGGCCAATATCGATTGTGCTGTCGCCATATTCGAAGGCCCGTTGGAAATGCAGATAGCTGGTATCAATGAGGACCGTGATAACAAACAGACCGACCAAGGTTGCAAGGGCTTCAAAAAAGTAAAGGGTTCGCCCGTTAAACTTGGCCATGAACAAATCCATTCGGACATGGCCACCAAGCCGTTGGCAATAGGCAATGCCGAAGAAGGCGAAGATCACCATGCCTTGTTCGATGAAATCGATATAGCCGTAGATCGGCAGGTCGAGGAGTTTTCGGCTCAATACCTGGGTGACACCAAGGATCATCACGGCGAAAATCGCGATGGCCGAAAACGCGTTCAGGAAGTTTTCAATTTTAGAAAACCAGAAGTCGAATTTTCCCAATGCCCCTTGGGGAGGCTCGTTGGGCGAAGCGGAGTTTATTATCATGGACGCACTCTTAAAAGCTGAGACGACCGGGACGCACCGGCCAAACCAGAGTCAAATTTTTATGATTTTCAGTTTCTTGAGACTGAATTTGAACTTAGCTGGAGATGTAAAAAAAGGGTCGGCAAAGTTAAAATTCACCGACCCTTCCAATTCCAGTTTTACTGCTTGGCAGTCGTCATGATCAGGTTCAGCAGCTCTTCTGCTGGCAGACCTTTTTCGTTCATGTCTTTTACCCAGTCATCCCATACTGGCTGTGCGCCAACTTTACGGAAACGGGCCAGTTCTTCATCAGAGTAAGTGATGGCTTCCAGGCCTTTTTCTTTCATCAGAGGGAAGTTCTTGGTGTCAGCTTTTTCATAAGCTGCAAACAGAGCTTCGTAAGCTGCTGGTTTTGTGTCTTCCAACAGTTTCTGATACTGAGCAGGCAGTTTGTCCCAAGCTTTTGTGTTGACCACAACTGGGCAGTTGTTAGCGCCTGGGCTCAGGTTTGCTGTGTACCATTTACCAATGTCAGTCAGCTTGTAAGCAACATGGGCATATGTGAACGGGAAGGATGCCGCATCAACCGTACCGCGCTCCAGTGATGTGTACACTTCAGAGGCTGTCACTGTTGTTGGGATCGCACCGAGCTTAGTCATCGCTTTACCGATACCACCCAGGGCACGAACACGCATGCCTTTCCAGTCTTCCAGGGTTTTTGGCGCATCGCCAACACCTGTAAATTCATACTGTGGCAGCAGAGAGCTCATCAGCAGTTTCGCATCCCACCGGGCCAGGTCAGCTGCAACAGCTGGGTGGCTATAATAGGCGTCATGCACTTTTGCCTGAACTTTCAGGTTTGGAAATGGCAGGAATGGAAGGTCCAGACCTGTCAAAGATGGGTTCTTGTCTGGGTGATATGCAGAACAGAACATTGCCATCTGGAAAGCGCCAAGCTTGATACCGTCTAGGTTTTCACGGGACTTGGAAAGTGCTTCACCGTAATGGATCTTGATTTTGAATTTGCCGCCGGTGCGTTCATCAGCAACTTTGCTGAGGGTTTCGATGCCGGCTGTAAAGGCACGGGATTTACCCCATACGGATAGATTCCACCGAACACTTGGACCGTCCACCATGTCTGCTGCGGATGCACTATATGCGAACCCCAGAACAGTTGAGGCGGCAGCTACTGACAGCAATGTCTTCTTGAGCATTGTTTTTTCTCCCTATTAGTCTACTGCTGTTTGTTATTTATGGTTTTTATTATGTTGGAAACTAAAGCACGCTTTTCTTTTGAGTTCAACCAGTTGTTGGACGTAAGGGAAGCATAGCAGGGTATTTTACATCTATTGCGCTTTATTTAATCTTCTTATTACTCGTATATGTAGGCTTTGCCTGTTTTTTGAGCAGGCTTTCTGCCGTTTTTTAGGGGAATTCTGTTTACCGGATCTGTTCACTGGGATATAGGATTTGCATGCAACCGTCCCGTCCGTCACTCCTTATAATTGGTCATGGTTCTTCTGTCTCTAAAACAGCGGAAGAAGCTGCGATTGAGCATGCGAAAACACTGTCCCTCAGTCATCGGTTTGGCACTATTCAGACGTATTTCTTGAAGGCAGGAAGTGACTTGCCAGAGCTCCCGGAAGGCGAAATCTTTCTGCTTCCCTTTTTTATGAGTGATGGATTTTTTGTGAAACAGCGCATTCCTTCTGTTTTTTCGCTGAAGGATGGACAGCGGATTGAGGCAGATCGTCAACTTTATATGTGTGATGCTTTTGGGGTAGACCCTGAACTGGCTATGATTCTGAAATCCATGGCACTGGAAAGGCTCCGGAATTTGAAGTTGGAGCCATCAGAAACTGCTGTTCTGCTGATCGCGCATGGGTCTGGGAAAAGTTCGGCTTCTGAAGAGGCGGCCCGGCTTCAACAATCCGCGCTTGCCAACATCAGTGCCTTTGGGGCGGTCGATGTCGCCTTTCTCGAACAAAACCCAACTATTGCTGACGGTCTTGATCGCTTGGCCGGGCGCTTTGCCACCATTATTTGTCTCGGCCTTTTTGCCGGAGGCGGTCCGCATGCCAATCAGGATGTCCCGACAGAAATCGCTGACTGGCAGAAAAGTGATACCGGCTCAAAGGCGGGTGTTGCTGTCTTTTACGAAGGCGCTGTTGGGGAGCGGGCCGAGGTTGTTCGCCTTATTCAGGACAGTATCAGTCGACGTGCCGCATCTTTGGTTGATAAGAATTGACCGGCAATTTTACCGGTACATAATTGCTACGTCTTAAGGAATTTGTGGGCAGGGGGCAGGATTCAGTTGAGATTTTCTGCCGATTTCTGTATTGCAAGGTTAGAAATTAATAAAGAGGTCCTTACTGGATGGTTGATCGCAAATCTGCAAAACCCGCGAAGAAACAAATCGCGGCTACGGTAAAGTTTTTTGATGAAGGAAAAGGGTTCGGGTTCGTCTCTCCGTCTGACGGCTCGTCTGACGCCTTTATCCATATTTCTGCGCTTCAGGATACGTCTTATACTGAACTGGCGGAAGGCATGCGGATTGTTGTGGATCTGACCGAAGGTGATCGGGGTGCCCAGGTCTCCAAGGTTTATGAACCTGAAGAAGGTGAAGCTGATGGTCCCGCTGCCCAGGAAGTTGAGGCAACAGGTGTCGTTACAACATTTGACGAAGAAATCGGCTATGGCCTGATCACGCCAGATGCAGGCGGCAAGGAAATCTTCTTCCACGTGAACATGCTGGAGCGTTCTGAAGTGGATATGGAAAAATTTGGCATGGATGCCAAAGTTAAAGTCGAAGTTCGCCAGGGTCTCAAGGGCCCGATTGCGGACAAACTGGAACTCATCTGAAATTTAAGAGAGTGATATGACAAGAACAGAAGCCCTCCGGGTTCAACGGTATTTGCGGGAAAAATTCAATAATGACGCCTTTGTTGTTAAAGAGCGTCGCCCCGCTGACGGATCAGCAGAAGTTCTCCTTGGTGATGAATTTATTGCCGTTGTCTTTCGGGATGAGGATGAAGGCGAAGTCTCCTACAACATGCATATGACAATTTTGGATATCGATCTGCCGGAAACCTCCTAGGCTGGATTTATTACCCCCTCCATTGACGAAACCCGGCCATATTCTAGCCGGGTTTTTGTTTTAGGGTGTGATCTCATCGAAAGTGAAGATCATGATGCGAGTTGTTTTAAAAATTTCTGTTGGCGTTATGTTGCTGGTCAATTTGGCGGTTTTTGCGACAGGTGTCAGTGCTGACGAAATGATAGAGCTGCGCATCAATGGCCCCGATGGGGAGCCTTATGCTGGCGATTGTTATCTTCGGAAAATCTCAGGCGATTTTTCCCGTCAGCGGATCGGCGGGAAGCTGCCCGCCAAGCTTTGGCTGCCAACAACGGCTTTTCGCTGCAATATTGAGAAAAAAGGCGCGCTGCAACCCATGTCTGTTGAAGTGATCCGCGGTGGGACCACCGAAATCGTCAAGGCCATGCAGCCGCCGTTTCGCTGGATCGCTGTTCGAAGTTCCGGACCTTGGGGGAAACCTCTCGCCTCCGTTCACACGGCCCGGCCAACTTTCAGTAATTAACCTGCAGCTTAGCAGCAGACCTCATATTCAAACTGAACGGTGGCGTGACCCACTTCATATTCATCTTTGAGGAAACTGTTGATGCGGGGCAGCAGGCTTTCGATATTCGTCTCTTTACTGATCCGCACGTGGACGGTTAGCAGAACTCTTTCCGCCGTTAATGACCAGGCGTGTAGGTGATGGGCATCCAAAACCTCAGGGAATTCGCGGGTCAGATCATCCTTGATTTCACCTAAATCCAGATGTTCCGGAGTTCCCTCCAGCAGGATATGCCCGGTTTTTCGAACAATGCCATAGCCGCTTTTCAGAATGATCACAGCGACCACAACGGACAGGATCGGGTCTGCCGCCACCCAGCCTGTAAACATAATGATCAACGCGGCAACTATCGCCGCAACTGAACCCAACAGATCACCCAGAACATGAAGGAGCGCTCCTTGCATGTTTACATTATGGCTGTCCCCCTTATGCAGAATAACAAACCCGATGATGTTGACCAGCAGGCCTGCGATGGCAACAAACAGCATGGGCAGAGAGAGAACGTCCCCCGGGTTGATGAGCCTGTCAATAGCTTCGATAACGATCCAGCCGGCGATAAAAAACAGGGTTAATCCATTGGTAAAGGCAGCCAGAATCTGAAAGCGGTGATAGCCATAGGTTCGTTTGTCATCGGCCGGTTTCTTGGCGAGCCGAAAGCCAAACCAGGCAAGTCCTAGCGCTGCCGTGTCTGACAGCATATGACCGCTATCCGCGATCAGGGCAAGGGATCCGGCGAACAGTCCCCCCAGAACTTGCAGGATCATATAGCCGCCGGTCAGCAGCATGACCCAGAAAACCCGCTTCTCACTGTCTTCGGTAACATCAGGGACATGATGGTGAGAATGCCCATGCCCCTGCCCCTGCACATGCCCATGCCCGTGAGAATGATCATGAGCATGTCCATGCGCATGGCTATGGTTCAGGTCATCGCCGGCAGTCATGTCTAATCCTTTACTGTTTGACGTTCTTTTAAGTTAGTTCAGTTTGGTGCGTATTTGAAGGAAATTGGGTGTGACGAGTGTTCCTGTTAATTGAGTGCTTTTAAGGACACATCTAGAATTCGAAAAGTGACTGCAAATAGAATCCGCCACATTACTGACATCTTCCTCCAATATCCCCGATAGTCTAATAAATTAACTTATCAACTTATTGGTTGGTTAGGGGCTGATTTTGCTGCTTTTTTGTAACTGTTCGTTGCAAAGTAAAAGGAGTTCTATAAATTAGTAACAGAAGCCGATACCTTGATATAAGTTGGTTCTAAGTATTTTGGCTAATTTAGCCACTTTAAGTACCCAGTACCTAATTGATACCAAAACTCTGTTTGAGTACTTAATTACTCAAAGTTAGGGGAGAGATATGAAAAAAGTTTTGACCTTTGCTGTTCTTGGGGCAGCTTCCGTTACTCTTGCCGCTTGTGGTGGCAAATTGGGTGAAGCCGAAATGATGACTGCGCAGGGTTCTGCGTTCAGCACTGCGCTCTATAACGACTACATTGCCCTGTCCAAAGGTGAGTATGGTGAAGGGGATTACACCGACTCTGACCGTTTTGCTGAAAAAGCAATGGTTGCCGCCATGGGCAAGGACGTCGCACCTTACAACCCAGGTGAATGGAAAATTCCAGAAAACCGTGTTCCTGTGATGACTGGTGCTTACGAGCGTCTGGTTGCAGCTCTGAACGGAACTGCCAAAGAAAAAGCCACAGTGCAGCTCGCCCGTGCGCAAACCAGCTTTGACTGCTGGGTTCAGGAACAGGAAGAAAACTTCCAGCCAGATCACATCGCAGCTTGTCGGGATGCCTTCATCGCTGCAATGGCTGATGTTGATAAAATGACAATGGTTGCCAAGCCAGCTCCGGCTCCAGCACCAGCTCCTGCACCAAAAGAAATGATGGCTGAAGCCAAGACTTTCCAAGTGCTGTTCAAGTTCGATAGCACAGCAATGCTACCTGGTGGCGACGCTCAGATTAAAGCTGCTGTTGACTATGTGAAAAACTTCAAGCGTCCTCGTGTGACCATTGCTGGTTACACAGATACATCCGGCTCAAAAGCTTACAACGAAGTTCTTTCCGAGCGTCGTTCAGAAGCCGTTGCTGAAATGGCAATGGACATGGGTCTGGATCCAAAGAACGTGATCATGCGGAGCTACGCGGAAGATCGTCTTGCTGTTCCAACACCAGATGGTGTGAAGAAGCAGGAAAACCGCCGCGCGACAATCACAGTCGAAAGCCGCTAATAGTCTGAGAAGGGGAGCGGGCATCCGCTCCCTTTTGATTAACTGAAAGTATGAATTGATGAAAAGTCTCTCAAAACTGAAAACCGCGATTGTCGCAGGTGCTTCTGTTTTTGCCCTCGCAACACTGCTCGGCGCTTGCTCCCCTGAGGTTGGCAGCGAAGAATGGTGTAAGGACATCAAAGAAAAAGGCGTTGAAAACGTGACCGCTAAGGAAGCTGCAGACTTCGCCAAGCACTGTGTCCTCTAACGGAAACAGTTATGTGAAAATGAAAAGGGTCGGCTTGCCGGCCCTTTTTTAATGACTTAACGCAGTCATTCAGGTCGCAATCGTGTCCTGCTGCAGCAGTTCCTGGATAATTGGGTTGGGAAATTTTCGCTCTGGAAGGACTGCGTAGAAAGATTCCACAATCTTAGGCAGGCTGGCATATTCAGCAAGCAGCCCGCTATCCAGCTCATCCCTAACAACAATGGGCGGAATAACCGCAAGGCCGACACCTTCTCGGGTAAGCAGGCGGAGCATCGCCATATCATCCACTTCTGCGGCGATGATCGGCTTTATATGCAAACGATCCATCAGCGCGTCAAACTCAATGCGGATTCCGCTATCCAGGGTTGGGATGATCACAGGATTGACGGCCAGTATGCTTTTCAGGTTGCTCAAAAGCTCGAATTTATCGGGGCGCCCAATTAAGCTGACATGCTGTTCGGCCAACCGGTGAGAGGTAAGCGACTTTGCCGGGTCTCGTGCCGCCGGTTGATTGAGCAAAACAACGTCCAGATTCAGCCCTTCAAGCTCTCTCAATAACTCGCCGGTCGTGCCAGAGCGAAGGACGATGTCCACATCATCCCGGTCCAGCAACGGTTGCAGAAATTTGATCTGGAAGTTTCGGGACAGGGTGGCCATGGCACCAATGCGGACCGATTTGCGCTTCGATCCAGCACCGCTCAAGGTGCCGAGCAACTCTTCGCCCGTGGTGAAGATCACATCCGCATAGTCGAGGGCGATCCGGCCAGCCTCCGTTAATTCCAGTTGCCGACCTCGTCTCTCAAACAGCTTGTGACCGACGCTGTCCTCTAGATGTTTAATCTGAACAGACAGCGCTGACTGCGACAGGTTCAGGTGCTCAGCGGTCCGGGTCAGGTTGCCATCATGGGCGACGGCACGGAAATACCGCAGGTGATGATAGTTAAGACGGCTCATTCGTTCTATTTTATAGAACGAATTGTCAATTACAATGTATTTTTTATTATGTTTTGCCTCTGTTAAACGTCCTCTCAGTTGACCGTAACAGAAGGATCAGTTGTGATTTATTTACTTCCTTATCTTGCAATCGCACTGCTGGTAGTGGCTGCAATCTTTGCACTGACCGCTCGAAAGTCACAGGTCTCAATCGCAACGAGATTATGTGAGGTAGCAGGTGTTTTGACGATTGGCGTTTCCTTGGCTTCACTTGTCGTGCTGATTTGGCAGGGTGCGGGCACAAGCCCAACTCTTGGCTATAGCGACTTTGGATTTTCTGCCCGGATCGATGCGCTGAGTGTCGTGATGATGTTACTCGTCTCAAGCGTTGGCTGGGTTGTTCTCAGATACTCCAGAACCTATCTGGCGGGTGAAGCCGGGCAAGCCCGTTTTATGGCCTGGATGTCATTGACGATCACTGCTGTGTTGTTCCTGGTGCAGGCCGGTAACCTGGTGCAGTTTGTTATTGCCTGGATTTGCACAAGTTTGTTTTTGCACAATCTCCTGCTTTTCTATCCAGAAAGATTTCAGGCCCGGCGCGCTGCTCGCAAGAAATATGTCACGGCAAGACTGGCCGACGGTGCTTTGCTGATCGTGGCGGTTCTTTTGGCAATCAGTTACGGAACGGGTGACATCGCCCAGATCCTCTTCCTGGCAAAAGGCGGGGATAGCTCTGTTGCGGTGATGTGGGCATGTGGCCTTCTGGCGGTCGCGGCCTTGCTGAAATCGGCCCAGTTCCCGACCCATGGTTGGTTGATCGAAGTTATGGAAACCCCCACGCCGGTCTCGGCTCTTTTACATGCAGGTCTCATTAATGCCGGAGGGTTTCTGTTGATCCGGTTTGCCGATGTGATGCTCCTGAGCCCGGGTGTTTTGGCGGTGCTCGTTATTGTGGGTGGCTTTACGGCTATTTATGGTAGCCTGGTGATGCTCACCCAGCCGGCTGTTAAAACCTCTCTGGCCTGGTCAACAATTGCCCAGATGGGTTTTATGATCTTTCAATGTGGCCTTGCCCTGTTCCCGCTGGCACTCCTGCATATCGTGGCGCATTCGCTCTACAAGGCACACGCCTTTCTGTCATCCGGAAGTGCCATTGAAAACGTGGCTGCTATCAAGCGCCCGGGACCGATCGCGCCGCCAAATGGATGGGCGGTCACGCGGGCATTTCTGGTGGCAATTGGTATTTATGTAGCGATCGGATTTGCCTTCGGCCTTGACGGCAAGTCGCCTCAATCCATCGCGCTTGGCGGGATCCTCATTTTTGGCGTTGCGTATCTGTTGGCACAAGGGTTTGCCGATACGGCACCTGCGGCGCTGATGCGTAAGATGGCAGTCTATGCCCTCGTCGCTTCAGTCAGTTATTTCGCTCTGCAAAGTGGCGCCCAGTATCTGATGGCGGATGTCTTGCCTCAGACACCGCCTCCAGGTCCGCTGGAATGGATGCTGATCGCCTTGTCCCTTCTGTCTTTTGGGGCCATCGCTTTCGCTCAGTCCCTGTTCCCGGTCTGGTCAAGCCATCCGGCAGCACGGGATGTCCGGGTTCACCTTTTCAACGGCCTCTATGCCAAGGCGGTGTTTGATCGAATACTAGGCAGTTGGTCTGCACAACGGCGCGTTACATCTAGCGGGGAGTACCCATACAATGACTGAGCAATTGACAATGAATAAAGCTGAATTGGATCTCTGTCTTGGCGCGGCGAATAAGGCAGCGCGGTCTATCCCGCCAGCCTGGCCGTTGTCTTCGACTGTTGCGGTCAATCCGTATCTGGGACAGGCGGATGAATCTCTCGCGATGACAGGTGCCCGTCTTGCACGGGTGTCTGGAAGCCGGGTGACAATGCCCCGGAAATGGTACCTGAAAAGACTTGAGAGTGGGAAAATCACGGATGCTGATCTTGAAGCGGCCCGCTTGGCGGCTCCTGCTGGTCAGCGGCCTGAAAGCCTTGAAGAGCTGAAAGGTCACCTGTCGGAACCTTCTGCTCCTCAGAAGGCTGTGCCAACAGTTGCAGATCTGGCGACCCCTTGTCTTGATATTCAGTGCCCTGATTTGGTCGCAGAACGCATCGGGTTTTGGGCCGCAGGATATTTTGATCAGGGGCAGGCTTTATGGGGTGCGCCGCGCGAAGGGGGTGCCTTCAAACAATGGCGGGCCTTTGCAACGCGGGATTTGACTCCGGGAATTATTGGCGTGAAAGGCTTTGCCCAGCATGTGGATCAGGCTCCTGAGACGGCCGCTGGTGCAATTGTCCGGGCGGTTCAGACCCTTGGATTGTCAGAAGAGGCACTTCCAACCTATTTCCATGCCCTTCTGATGTCCATGGGCGGCTGGGCGCAATATGCCCGTTATCAGCTATGGCAGGCAGAGCTTGCAGGCCAGTCAGACGAGGCGATCATTGATTTGCTGGCCATCCGGCTGCTGTGGGAAGAAGCCTTGTTCAAGCTCTGCGGTGACGCGATTAGGGAGGCATGGCAAAATGCGAAGGATGCCCATAGCGCCCCGCTGGAGCCAACAGCGGATCAGGTTCTGGATGTGATCTTGCAGGAAGCAGCGGAACGGGCGGAACAGCGGCGCTTGGGTGAGCTTTTGGCTAAGCCTGTTGCAAAGCCTGCTTCTGATCGGCCAGATCTGTTGGCTGCCTTTTGTATTGATGTGCGCTCCGAAGTTTTCCGGCGGGCGCTTGAAAGCATACATCCGGGGATCAGGACAATGGGCTTTGCAGGCTTTTTTGGCTTGCCAACATCCCATCACGGATTTGCCTCGGACGTCTCAGAGCACCGTCTGCCCGTCTTGCTCAATCCGGGATTGCACAGTCGTGCAGATGGCAAGCCGCAAGAAGACCAGCAATCCCGCTATGGCGCTCGGGCAAAACGGGCATGGGGTCGCTTTAAACTGGCAGCTGTCTCATCCTTCGCTTTTGTTGAAGCCGCGGGCCCCTTGTATTTCGCTAAACTAGGCCTTGATGCGCTTGGCCTGACCAAGTCCAGTGACAAGATAGATCCACGTCCTGTTTTCGATCCCCAGCCGGATCTGGAAACCCGCGTTGAAACTGCGCAAAAGGTTTTGCAGGCCATGTCCTTAACTCAGGATTTTGCGCCTATTGTTCTGTTGGTTGGACATGGTGCGAAAGTCGTTAATAACCCGCATGCCAGCGCCCTGCAGTGTGGTGCCTGTGGGGGCTATTCAGGTGAAGTGAACGCCCGGCTTCTGGCGGGTCTGCTCAATGATCCTGAGGTCAAAGCCGCCCTGGCAAGCAGGGGGATCCAGATCCCTGAGGACACACACTTTATTGCGGCCTTGCATAATACCACGACCGATGAAGTGACCTTGTTTGAGCAAGATCTTGAAGTTTCTAAATCCCTCAAAGGGCTTGAGTCTGTTAAAAGCTGGCTGAACAAAGCAACGAAGGTCACGGCAACAGAACGGGCGCTTCGGCTGCCACGGGCCAAGACGGCTAAGGATATTAAGCGGCGGAGCCAGGACTGGTCCGAAGTGCGTCCAGAATGGGCTTTGGCGGGTTGCAAGGCGTTTATTGCAAGTCCTCATGGCCGGGTTTCCGGTAAAAACCTGGAAGGTCGCGCCTTTTTGCATGAATATAACTGGCGGCAGGATAAGGATTTTTCTGTGCTGGAATTGATCATGACAGCACCTGTCGTTGTCGCAAGCTGGATCAGCCTGCAATATTATGGATCAAGTGTGTCACCCGAGGTCTTCGGCGGCGGCAACAAGCTTTTGCATAATGTCACAGGCGGCATTGGCGTGCTGGAGGGGAACGGCGGGACATTGCGGGCAGGGTTGCCCTGGCAGTCCGTTCATGATGGCGAAAAGCTCATGCATGATCCTTTGCGCCTCTCTGTCTGTATTGAAGCCCCGCGGGAAGCCATGACAGAGATTTTGAAACGGCATGAGGCTGTCCGTGCCCTGTTCGATAACAAGTGGCTTCACCTGTTCGCGCTGGACGAAAACGGCGTGATGGCCTGGCGGTATGACGGTGATCTGCAATGGCAGTCAGTGGATACGGATACCCTCGCTTTCGAGCGTCGCGTCGCCTAACCTGGCAAGGCAATAATCCAAAACCCAGCAGGAAACCAAAGATAAGGGCCGGTCCGCCGGCCCTTTTTCTTAGGTTTTAACGGCGAATAAATAATACAATTGAATGATTGTTGAGAAAATTCTTGAAATGCGGGTTTGGCCCTCCCATATGGGCTTTTCTGTGCAGAAAGGGCTTCCTCTGAGTTTACGTCTCTTTGGGTTTCCTGTGATCAGGGCGTCGGGCACAAGTGACCGACATGATAAGCGTCTGATCCAAATCTTCGACACGTGCAAAACCATTTTAAAAATTCAGTAAACTTGCCGGTGATGCATGCGTACCAATTTTGATACCGAGTAACCTGTTAGTACAGAAGTAACCGCATCACCGGTCTTTTTACCGGTTGCGTACATAAACACGCTCATTGGGGGATGAGACACCATGCAGAAATACACGCCGTAAAGCGGCTGACGGCTTGATCCAAATCAGAAAATCAAACCAACCCGATCAGCCAGCGAACCCAACATCTATCGACACCTCCCACCCGGCACGAAACCCGTGTTTGCGGGGGTTTTGGGATGGAAAATTGGAAAAAGGGAAGAAGCAGCTCTAAGAAAATTTACCCTATTAATGAGTGTTAAGTGTTCAATAATACTCTTAATGCGAAGGTTAGAGAATTGAATATTCGTTGGGTTGAGAGAGAATGGTATTTAAAAGCATTTGGCTCTTTTTATTGACGGCTTTGTCATTTGCGATAACGGCTTGTGACTGGGAAACTAGCTCGGGTGAGTTTGAAAACTATAAAATATTGGATTCAAAAGAAGTTGTTTTAAGAGCATTGAGGCTTCCGCCAGCAGTTGACCGTGTTAGAATTAAAAAAATTTCGCCACAGCGCGTTACGCCGAAAAACCTGGAAGATTTAAAAATTCTGCTGGATACTCCCGCTATCTCTGTCACCGGAGGCGCTTATTATCGGCATATAACTCTAAAGCAAGGAGTTGTAGTCCAGGTAATGACAAACTTTCACAATCCGGAAGTAATGGATGTAAAGGTTGGAGATCACCTGCAGGAAGTACGGGTTCAGGTTGAAGAATTTTTGAAAAGTGTCCCGAATTCTATAGCAGAGGCCGATTTCGTAAAATCAGACATAAGTCTTTCGAAGCTAAATGGTGAAGATATCAGACTTTTGATGGAAGCTGATCATTGGGTTTACTCTGTTCCAAGGACGTATTCTTATGTAGAGCTGTTTTTTGCAAATAATCGGTTAAGAAAGGCCACATATCACTGGACACCTTTCGAACTTCCATGAACCAGGTCTGAGGTAATGGCATTGCTGGACAGGTTTGGAAGAGAGTTCAGAAAGTTACAAGAGGTGTTAGCCCATTATAGATGCCTCAAGATAATTTGGATGAGTAATTGATTGATGAGTATTGAAAGTGAAATAGAAATCATTCTGTCTAGCGATTATCAATATGAACAACTGGTGGCTGAAATATATATCGCAGGCAAATATGTTGCTTTACTCAATCAGGACGCTGGTAGTGATCGCCTGAGAATTGAGTTTGCCAATCCTAAGTTAGATAGAAATCACGTTGTAAATTCTGTTTCTTTGGATTTGTTCATGGTAGCGGTTGAGAGAGCAAAAGTACGCCTGTTTGAGGATAAATAGCTTACAACCGTGAACTCAAAATGGTGACCCCGGCAGGACTCGAACCTGCTACCCCCAGATTAGGAATCTGATGCTCTATCCTGATGAGCTACGGGGCCACTGTCCGTAAGGGACTTTTGGAGATATATCACGCTGGCGGTGGTAATCAATCCTTTTGTCGGCTCCCTGTTTCGCGCTTTATGATGTCATAAGTAGAATGTGATTAAATATTAATCAATTAGGATTTGCTTAACCAAACTTTTACCTAAACTTGTCATCCTGATCCCTTATTCACCTTCAAAGGGGGGAAGTGTGTATGTATTTAGAGGGTAAGAAGTTTATGAGTGAAGATCAGGCTAACATTATTGCTCAGATCGCTCAGCGAACCGGTGGTCTTGGGGTGACGGCCGCTGAAATTGCAGGCCAGATTACAGAAGTGCATCAGCGCAGCGAAGCGCAGAGCGGCATGATCAGCCAGCTGATTTCAGAGGTGGAGCAAATGGTTTCCACCAATCACAATATCGGGCAGACAGTAGAAGGGACTCGTCAGTCGACAGCGGCTGTCGCGGGCGATGTCCAGACTTCGCAAAAGAGTATTCAGGATGCGGTTGAGGGTATTTATTCACTTGTCTCCGGTGTCCAGAACATGGAAACGCAGCTTGGCAGTTTAAGTGCGGCGCTTGAGAGCGTTGCCAAGGTTGCGGCTGGGATCGAAGGGATTGCTAGTCAGACAAACCTCCTTGCGCTGAATGCGACTATTGAGGCTGCCCGCGCTGGAGAAGCGGGCAAAGGATTTGCTGTTGTCGCCAACGAGGTCAAGAGCCTTGCAACGGAAACCCGCAAAGCGACCGAGGAAATTTCGGATACGGTTAAGGAACTGACCAGTCAGGTCAATGCCCTGAAGACGGAAAGTCATACCAACACAGAACGGGCGGAAACGGTTCAGCAGGGAACGACCAGTATTTCAGATATTTTTGAAAGCCTTCGAAGCAATCTCGACCAGATCAATACCAATGTGGGGGATATTGCGACGGTGGCAGATCAGAACCGGAGCCAGTGCGACACCGTCGCCCGGCAAATGTCGGAACTGATTTCAGGCAATGAGCAGACATCGCAAAATCTCGCAACTGCAGATAACCAGGCGCAGGAGCTTCTGAAAGTCAGCGAAATGCTGATCGAGGTGATCGCCAATAGTGGTCATCAAACAGAGGACAGTCCCTTTATTGATAAGGTCAAGGAAGTCTCTGCTGCTATCACCTCTGAGTTTGAGGCGGCGCTAGATGCTGGCCAAATCACGATGGATGATTTGTTCGACGAGAATTACATGCCAATCCCGGGTTCTGATCCCGAGCAGGTGATGACCCGCTTTACCGAGTTTACGGATCGGGTATTGCCGCCGTTACAGGAACCTGTTCTGGATTTCAGCCCGAACGTTGTTTTTTGTGCAGCGGTTGATCGGAACGCTTATTTGCCGACCCATAACAACAAATTCTCTCACCCTCAAAAACCGGGTCAGAGCGATTGGAACGCTGGTAACTGTCGTAATCGGCGGATCTTTGATGATCGGACAGGGATGGCGGCTGCCAAAAACACGAATCCCATCCTGCTGCAAACCTATCGGCGGGATATGGGGGGTGGCAATTTTGTCACGATGAAGGATCTTAGTGCGCCGATCATGGTCAAGGGTCGCCATTGGGGCGGGCTCCGGCTTGCTTATAAGCCCGCAGAAAACTAGGCTTTCTTTCATTTTTGTTGCATTTTTGCCATAGATTTTTATGTCAATTATCGTTTGTAACGGCGCGCACATATCTCCGTCACATTTTCTGATTAATTCGTGATCGTCGTTGTTGTCACGGGCTTTGGCCCATGGCGACAACACGCCTTTTTTTGAGTCTTTAGTTACTCACTGAAATCTTGGTTCACTCACGTATTTTTACCGTCAGGTAAATCGGAGACTAAAATGAAAAAACTGATTTTGGGTACAAGTGCACTTGTAGCCGCATCAACACTGGCAGCTGCCCCTACATCTGCCGCAGAAAAAATTAAGCTGGGCCTTAGCGGTTACCTGCAGACTTCTTTCGTTGTTGCAGATTACGACTCAGGTGATCAGCTTCCAACTGACATCCGTCACGAAGGTGAAGTTCACTTCACAGGTGAAACAACACTCGACAACGGTCTGACTTTCGGTGTTAACATCCAGCTGGAAGCACGTACAACTGGCGACCAGGTTGACGAAACTTACATGTATGTTGAAGGCTCTTTCGGCCGCATCAACATCGGTTCTGAAAACTCAGCTTCTTACCTGATGCATTATGCATCTCCATCACCAGTTCCTGCTTGGGGCCTGAACGATCCAAATGCTGAAGCTGCTGGTTTCACAACTCCTGCAACATCTGCAACAGAAGTTAGTGACGCAGACAAAATCACTTACTTCACACCACGCTTCTCCGGCTTCCAGCTCGGTGTATCTTTCACTCCAGACGGAGATGAAGAAACAGGCACAGGTGCATCACCTTACGCTGTTATCAAAGACGAAGGCGCTGAAGACGAAGCTTACTCAATCGGTGCTAACTACACAGGTAAATTCTCTGGTGTTGCTCTGAACGCATCACTGGGTTACGACCTGATCACACGCACAACTTCTGACGACACAGACGAAATCTCTGCTGGTTTCAACGTTGGTATTGCTGGCTTCACTTTCGGTGCGGGCTACAAATACACAGACAACGATGGTGGCACTGACGATCTGGAACGCCAAGACCTGAACCTGGGTGTTACATACGGCCAGGGTCCATGGGAAATCGGCGTACAGTACGCTTATGTTGAAGAAGACGATGCAGCTGACGGCGAACTGAACGCTGTTGTTGTTGGCGGTAACTACGTTCTCGGCCCAGGCATCACTGCATTCGGTGGTGTACAGTTCTTTGACGGTGACGGCTCTCTGGAAGGTTCTGAAGGCGAAGATGCAACAATCTTCTTCGTGGGTACAGCCCTCTCCTTCTAATGCCGATCTGGTATAGAAACAAAGAAAGGCAGGTCGCGAGACCTGCCTTTTTTATTTGGAAAATGAACTGCCAGCCATGGGCTGGGCAGGGGGTGAAGGAGCGATTACGCTCCTTCTTTTCCGACGATGGTCAATGAGCAGATATTCTGGTGCGGAAAGCCGCCCAGATTATGGGTCATGCCAAAGACCGGATCTTCTTTGCGCTGACGTTCACCAGCGCGGCCATACATTTGCAGATACATCTCATAAAGCATCCGGATACCTGACGCACCGATCGGATGGCCAAAACATTTCAGGCCCCCATCGATCTGGCAGGGGATCTTGCCGTCTGCATCATAAAAGCCATCCATGATATCATTTACCGCACGGCCTTCTTCCGAAATGAACAGATCTTCCATAGTCACGAGTTCAGTGATGGAAAAGCAGTCATGCACTTCAAACATGCTGATCTGGTCTCGTGGGCTGGTGATACCAGCTTCCTGATAGGCGCGTTTTGCAGCCGCCCGTGTTGTCACAAAGTGACTGCCATCCCAGGAGTTATGCTGGGCTTCCCGACCGTTTGAAGCCGCAAGCTGCATAGCCTTGAAGGTCACCAGATCTTTTTTGCCAAGGGATTTGGCTATCTCTGGGGAAGCGACGATGGCAACCGCGGCCCCGTCACTCACACCGCAACAGTCGAACAGACCTAGCGGTTCAGCGATCATTGGCGCGTTCATCACCTTGTCTTCATCAATTTTGTTGCGAAGATGGGCTTTCGGGTTTTTGGATCCGTTATCGTGACTTTTCACAGAAACATGAGCCATCGCCCGTTTCAGGTCCTTGTCACTGACTTTATGCTTGGCTGCATAAGCGGATGCCAGCTGAGCGAAAGAGCCAGGGGCAGAGGCATTGGCCCAGAACAGATCATTTACCGATCCGCGGCTGCGCTGGGGCAGGCCGCCATACCCAGTGTCTTTCAGTTTTTCAACGCCAACTGCCATGGCAATATCAGCAGCACCTGAGGCAACGGCATAAACCGCACCCCGAAGGGCTTCTGAGCCACTTGCGCAGTAGTTTTCAACACGAGTTACCGGAATGTTGGGAAGGCGAAGGGCCATGGAGAGCGGCACAGCGGATTTACCCACATGCTGTTCTTCAATGGCGGTGCCAAACCAGGCCGCATCGATCTGGCTTTTGTCAATGCCTGCATCCTCGATCGCCTCAACAAAGGCCTCAATGATCAGATCTTCCGCATCATCGTTCCAACGCTCGCCGAATTTGGAACATCCCATTCCCAAAATCGCGACTTTATCCTTGATACCTGAAGCCATGACTTATTCTCCTCCGGTTGCGTCCACGGGGACGGCTTTCCAAAAATAGCGGCGGAAACCGCGTTTATGATCAAAGTCTTTCACGCGGAAGACCATTTTGAGTTCCATTCCCACATGAAGATCATCATCCGGGAATATGTCGGTGAAATCGCTCATCAGACGGCCGCCGCCTTCAAACTGAATCATACCATAATAAGCTGGTGGATCGGGAGAGAAGGTGAGACGGTCAGCGGTGTAGGAGTTAAGGGTTGCCGTTTTTTCCGCAAACGGGTGGTCTTCCTGAGTGCCGATGGCGCCGCAGTTTTCATTGACGCACATATTGCTTTTCGGGAACTGGACCGTTCCGCATTTGCTACATTCGCCGCCCACCATGCGCTGCGCCATGTAGCGATTACGGTAATGGGTCGTGAGACCTGTGTTTTTATCCACTTCGGCCCGGATGCCAAGATCCATATCCAGACCCTGATGGAAGGCAAGGAAACGGTGATAATTGCAGGTTTTCCGGCCTGCAGCCAAGGAACCACCAACGCCAGCCCGTTTGGGGAGGGAGGTGATCGCATCGGTCGCTTCCAGAATAAGCGCATCGCACCCCTGACCGAAACTGGCGACCAGGATTTTGTCTCCGGGTGCTGCCGTTTCAAGGGCATGGGCCAACATGATCAGAGCATGAGCCGTTCCTGCTTCGCCGCAATTGGCTTGCAGATTATCGGCAACAGCGCCTTCTGAAATCCCTACTTTTTTGGCAAGGCCTGCGGCGACGTTTCGCGCGGCAACCGGAAAACAGAAAGCGGAAATGTCTTCTGCCTTCACACCCGCTTTTTCAAGGGCACCTTCGATCGCTTTTGGCACGATCTTCATGTAGCCCTCATCACGGATCCACCGTTCTTCCCAGGTATAGTCATACTGCGCTTCTTCGCCGCGGAAGTGATCCACGAAATCGACGGACTCTGTATGGCTGCCGAGAAGTTTGGCGATGACGTTGCCTGAGCCGACAAGGAAAGAAGCTGCGCCGTCACCAGTTGTGAGCTCGAGCGCGCTACCGGCTTTGGTGTTGCGGCGCTCTGCACCGGTTACCAGGATTGGCCCACTTGCCGCACCTGCGGCCTGCAGCGCCAAATTCAGAGCAGCTGTCCCTGCCCGCATGGAGGAGGCAAAGTCAAGGGTTTGAAGGCTGCTTGGCAGGTTCAGGGCATCAGCAACGATGCCGGCATTTTGCCGATCCATGAACGGAAAGGTGGTTGAGGCCATATAGACCGCGCTGATATTGGTGCGATCATCTTCACCGAGGCAGTCCCTGGCGGCTTCAACAGCCATAGTAACACTATCCTCATCCCAGTTGGCCATAGAGCGTTCTCCGCGAGCCAGGCCTTTCAATCCAGGATTGAACCAGGCATGTGCCTTGAAGATATCTTCTCTTTGCAGTCTGCTTTTGGGAATGTATCCGCCATAAGCTAGAATTCCGACTTCCACAATTGTCTCCTCTATCGGGTTCTTTGGTTATTGTGTGTCCCTGCCTTGCCGGACGAACTGGAAGAACGGTTCAGCCAAGCAAACGAACAGGAAGCGGGCAGGACCTGATGGATAAACAATTTTTCTTGCTTGTTCGCTTTATCCATTGATCCACAACTCGCTCATAAAGTATCTATCCCTCTATTAATACGCAAGCTAATTATCTAGAGAGATGGGTGTCGTATATAACTTTTTCACGAAACTTGCGATTGCCAGCGCAAGCATTATAGTTGCGGTGGCTTGAGAAAGGATAACGGGTATGGATTACAAGGATCACCGAGCAGGCTTTATAATTGCCGATATTGCGCGGTTTCGAGTGCGACTGTTTGATCGACTATTGGCACCGCATGGTCTGACCACGTCTCAAGCCTGGGTCCTTGCCCAACTGTTTGTTGAAGACAACCTGCCGCAGACTGAAATCGCAAGGCGGATGGATGTGGGAACGGTGACAGTTGGTGGTCTGATCGGCCGTTTAGAGGAAAGAGGATTCGTCGAACGTCACGTGGATAAAGAAGACCGCCGGGTCAAACGGGTGGTCCTGAAAGAAGAGGCCAAACCCATTGGCCGCATCATGACCGAATGTGGTCGTCAGGTAAATGAGATGACTTTTCAGGATATGTCCGAGGAAGACGCCCAAGCCTTCATGGATACTATGCTGACCATACGGCAAAATCTCCTGGAAGCGCTGGAAGGGGATCCTTACGCCCTCAAAAACGCGACAGATATCCTTCTGGAAAAAGAAAAAAGCTAGACCTTACTTTCGCCGTTGATCCATCTGGTGAAGCTTTTCACCTAGTTTGTGAAGATAATGGGCGAAGGAAATCCGGTCTTCTGTCGAGAAGCCTTCCAAGGCTTCTTCATAGAAGCTGTTGATCAGGGGAGTGATGTTCGCCCACATGCGCTGTCCTTCTTTGCTCATGCAGATAACCCGAATGCGCTGATCCACAGGCGAGGGTTTTCGATCGATCAGGCCGCGCTCCTCCATCCGGCTCAGGACGCCGGTGATGTTCTGTCGGCTCAGTCGCAAATATTCGCACAGTTCCGTCACGCTCATCCCATCACTGGCCACCTCCCGAGAGAGGGCGCCGAGGACTGACCATTGTTGCGTGGTGATCTGTTCCGTATCCAGTGCCTGCGCCCCAACTTTTTGCAGCGTATTGGCGGTCTGATACAGCCTAAAGAACAATCTATTGCTTAATTCATCGAACATAGGTCCCTATTTTAGGGAGTAATTTTAAAAAAACAATCAATATATTGACATACTTTCAAATCTGCGGAATCCTTTAGAAAAACATACTGGAGGAAAATTCATGCAGTTCCAGCTGGATGAGGACCAAAAAAATATCGTCGCAGCTGCTCGGCAGTTTGCGACTGAAAAACTGGCGCCTGGGTATCAGGAGCGGGATCAAAGCGGTCAATTTTCAAAGGACTTGTGTCAGGAGATGGGACAGCTTGGCCTGATCGCACCCGAGCAGTCAGAGGAATATGGCGGTAGCGGGGTCACCTACCTGACAAGTGGACTGATCATGGAGGCGATTGCTGCCGCTGATTTCAATATGGCCTATGTGCAGCTGCTGGGCTCTTTGAATTCCCAAATCCTCACCCGCTACGCGGACAAGGAAATTGCCAAGATCTGGACCCCCAAGATCTGTGAAGGTAAGGTCGTTCTGGGAGTTGCCCTGACCGAGCCGGGCGGTGGATCAGATGCTGCCAATCTGCAACTGAAGGCCAAGAAAGTCGATGGTGGTTATGAGCTGAGCGGCGAGAAGGCCTCTATTTCCATGTCAGATCAGGCGGACATTATGATTGTCTTCGCCCGTACTGGTGAAAAGGATGCCCGCGCCAAAGGTGTGAGTGCGTTTCTGGTGGAGATGAACTCAGCCGGGATCACAACGGGACGGTATGATGATCTGGGCCAGCGTTGCATCGGGCGGGGATCTATCTTCTTTGATCAGGTATTTGTGCCCGAGCAAAACCGCCTTGGCGATGAGAACCGGGCCTTTTCACAAGTGATGGAAGGCTTTGATTTCAGCCGGGCGCTGATCGGTCTTCAGTGTCTGGCGGTTGCCGAAGCATCCTTGAAGGAAAGCTGGAAATATGTGCAGGAGCGGGTCGCGTTCGGTAAGCCGATTGCGGAAAATCAGGGGGTTGTCTTTCCGCTCGCCGAAGCGGAAACCCAGCTCGAGGCTGCAAAGCTGCTCTGTTACAAGGCGCTTTGGCTGAAGGATAATGGCCTGCCCCACACAAGCGAGGCCGCCATGTGCAAATGGTGGCCGCCGAAACTGGCGTTTGAAATTGTCCATCAGTGCCTGCTGACCCATGGACATGGCGGATATGGTCGTGACTACCCGTTTGAACAGCGGCTTCGGGATGTGCTCGGTCTGCAGATCGGCGATGGCACAGCCCAGATAATGAAAATGATAATTGCGAGACAGAAGTTGGGAGAAAACCAATGAGAGGACTTGAAGGTAAAAAAGTGATCGTCACCGGCGGCGGCGGTGGACTTGGGACCGCTATTTGTAAACGGCTGAGTGAGGCGGGGTGTACTGTCGGTGTGTTTGACCTGAACGGCGATGCGGCCCAGAAAACAGCTGACCAGCTATCAAGCGCTGGTGCTTATGCAGTCGATATTTCGGACTTTGATGCGGTCAAGAAAGGTGTCGCGGAATTTGAAGAGACCTTTGGCCCGACAGATGTGCTGGTGAATAACGCTGGCTGGGACAAGGTTGGTAATTTCCTTGATACAGACAAGGCGCTTTGGGAGAAAATCGTCGGGATCAATCTTTGGGGTCCCTTGCATATGACCCATGCGGTCGCGAGCGGTATGTCCGAGCGGGGCACGGGCAAGATCATCACCATTGCTTCGGACGCAGCGCGGGTTGGCTCCAGCGGGGAAGGGGTTTACTCCGCCTGTAAGGGGGGCATGGTTGCCTTTTCCAAGACACTGGCGCGCGAACTGGCCCGCAAGAATATCAATGTGAATGTAATCTGTCCGGGACCTAGCGATACAGCGATCCTCAATGACTTTGTTGGTGAGGGTGAAATGGGCCAGAAGATTTATGAAGGCCTGAAACGGGCAATCCCGTTTAAACGCTTGGGTCAGCCAGAGGATTTTGGCGGCATTGTTGCCTTTTTGGCGAGTGAGGAATCTAATTACATTACCGGGCAGGTCATCAGCGTCTCCGGTGGCCTGACAATGGCCGGATAAGAAGAAGGATAAAACCCATGTCATACGAAGATATTTTATACGAAGAGAAAAACGGCGCCGCCTGGATCACCATTAACCGGGAAGACAAATACAACGCCTTTCGTGGTCAGACGGTTGAGGAAATGATCGATGCCATGAACAAGGCCGCCTGGAATAAGGAAATCGGGGTGATTGTTCTGGCCGGTGCGGGTGAAAAAGCCTTCTGCACAGGGGGCGATCAGTCTGCCCATGATGGCCAGTATGATGGCCGCGGGATCATTGGCCTGCCGATCGATGAGCTGCAAAGCCTGATCCGCGATGTGCCAAAGCCGGTGATCGCCCGCGTGCAAGGGTTTGCCATTGGTGGCGGCAATGTGCTGGCGACCCTGTGTGATTTCACAATCGCATCTGAAAAAGCGCAGTTTGGTCAGGTGGGTCCGAAAGTGGGATCTGTCGATCCTGGATTTGGAACGGCATATCTGGCGCGGATTGTCGGCGAGAAAAAAGCGCGGGAGATGTGGTATCTCTGCCGTCGCTACAGTGCTGCAGAAGCCGAAAAAATGGGCCTTGTAAACACAGTTGTTCCGCATGAGGAGCTGGATGCCGAGGTGGAGCGCTGGTGCGCAGAGATTATGGACAAAAGCCCAACCGCTATCTCCATCGCCAAGAAATCCTTTAACCTGGACAGTGAAAATATTCGGGCGATTTCGGCTATGGGAATGCAGGCGCTCAGCCTCTATTACGATACTGATGAATCCCGTGAAGGTGTTCAGGCGTTCAATGAAAAACGCAAACCTGATTTTCGCAAGCATGTGAAGTGATCGATACAGGCTTTACCGAATAAACATAATCAGTGTTATGATGAGCCGGACCAGTCAAGGTCCGGTTTTTTTTTACGCCGGATCCTGAACCTCAAAGATAACAACAAAAACCAAGGACAAACTCATGGCACTTTCCAAACAGAATAAAGCCGTCGATGGCCCGCTTTCGGGCTTACTGGTTGTGGATACCAGTCAGGGGATTGCGGGACCCTATTGTGCATCGCTGCTGGCCCAGTATGGCGCGCGGGTAATCAAGGTGGATCCGCCTCATGGGGACTGGGGCCGGAATGTAGGGCGGAAATACGGAACCTCATCGGTTTATTCTGTGGCCTTCAACCGGGGAAAAGAAGGCCTGATGCTAGATCTGAAAAAACCGGATGATATGGATGTGCTGTATCAGATGGTGGGAGAGGCCGACATCTTTCTGGAAAGCTCCCGCCCCGGGGTGGCTGATAAAATTGGCATTGGGTTTGAGAAGCTGAAAAGCCTCAAATCCGATCTGATTTATCTGTCCGTTAGTGGGTTTGGCCAGAAAGGCGCCTATTCAAAACGCCCATGTACGGATAGCGCTGCCCAAGCCTATAGCGGGTTTATGGCAGGGAATGTGGGCGTTGATGGCATAGCCCACAAATTTGATATTCCGATCATCGATATTCTGACCGGCCTTTATGCCTTTCAGTCAGTGAGCATGGCACTCTTTAACCGGAACCGTACAACTGAAGCGCAATTTTTGGACAATTCACTGGTTCTGTCCGCGCTGGAAGTGCAGAAGGCCAGAATGATTGATCAGCAGTTGCACGGTGTTGCAGCGGCCAAGCTGAACGTGCCCTCCGGGAACTATTGGGCCAAGGATGGTGAATTGATGATTGCACTGGCCACCGAAGATCATTACATCGAAATGGCAAAGGTTTTGGCCGTTCCCGATTTGATCGAGGATCCCCGGTTTGAAGATTTTGGAGCCCGGGCGGAGAATGATGCCGCTGTTCGGGAGCTGGTTCAGGGCCGGATCGAAATGGAAACGGTTGCCTATTGGGTGGAAAAGCTGGGAGCTGCGGGCCTGATCTGTAACAAGGTCAATAGCTTGCAAGAGGCCATGGCAGATCCTGTGATGATGGAAAGCGGCTTGCTTCGCTCCGTCACGCAGCATGCGATGGGGACCTTGAAGCTGCCGGCCTTGCCACTGACCGGTGGCGCTGAATTGGATGCCCCGGACCTTGGGGAACAGAGTGCAGCAATCCGGGCGGAGCTGCAGAGTTAGTTTGAAAGTGAGTTTGTCGTGCAAGAGCAGGATCAGGATCGGGATCAGGAACAGCCAATATTTAATGTACCGCCGCTGACAAAATATCTGGTGGCGGTGCTGATCGGGATCCATATCCTGCTGCAGGTGACGGATCGGGATACCATTGTCTGGATCTATGAAACCTTCGCCTTTGATATGACCCGGCTGGTCATGCTGCTGGACGGTGAGGGGGGCAACTGGGGGCACCTGATCTTTACCCTGGCAAGCCATATGTTCCTGCATCACGACTTTATGCACCTGTTGATCAATGCGTTCATGTTGATGGCGTTCGGCTCGATGGTTGAGCGGTATTATGGCGTGAGCACCTTTATTTCTATCTTCTTGCTCACCGGCTGGATGGGAGCGATTTCAGAGTTTGTCGTCTCCGCAGAGAGTGGTGGGATCCTTTATGGGGCGTCCGGGGCCGTGTTTGGCATGATGGGGGCAACCTTGAGGCTACTGCTGCCAAAGTTTGGGATGCAGAAGATTATCGGTTTTGCAGCCGTGATGATGGGCCTCAACCTGATTATCGGGCTGACACCGCTTGCTGGATTGCTCACCGATGGGGAAGCAAGTATCTCCTGGGCTGCGCATTTGGGTGGGTTCGTGACCGGGATACTCCTCTCCCTCATTTTCCGTCCACTTTATATGGTCCGGCGCTGATCACGAGACTGTCATGAGCATGTGAAGGGCATTTCCCTTATATTAAGGGAAACGAGCAGTTAGTTGACTCGCCGGAGGATGTCTTATGAACAAAGTGCCACAGTTGATTGTTATCTGCGCTGCGATTTTTATGTTTGGTGCGACGAGTTTTGTACTGGCTGGGGAGATGTCTGGCCCTTATCGCACAAACTTCATTGGTAAGGCGGCCGAGGGGTATGACGTCGTCTCCTATTTCGAGGAGGGCAAGGCGGTTGAGGGGGATAGCGATTTCACCCACGAATGGAAAGGGGTTAAATGGTATTTTTCGACGGCAGCCCACAAAGATAAATTTGCTGCGGCCCCTGAAAAATTCGCGCCGCAATATGGCGGCTACTGCGCCTATGCCGTCTCCAAAGGCTACACTGCCAGCGTTGATCCAGAAGCCTGGACGATTGTCGACGGTAAGCTGTATCTGAATTATTCCAAAGGGGTGAAAGATACCTGGGACAAGGACCGGGCTGGATATATCAAGTCGGCTGACGAGAATTGGCCCAAGGTTCGAAAGGACCTGTAAACGCAACCGATTGCCCATAAAAAAACACCTGAGCAAGACAGGGAGCCCAGGTGTTTTTAGGGTGAGATTTCGAAAGGGTGAAGAAGCCGAAACCTCACTCTGGGGATTTTAAAATGTTACCGTTTCCAGATCGGCAAAGCCTCATCCGCAGCGGGTTGATAGGTCACTGTCATTTCATCAAATGCGGCGAGGACAGACGGAATATCCTGATCATCGCGAAGTTCAAATGAGTTGAAACCACAGCGCTGCATGTAAAAGACCTGATCCTGCAGGACATCACCGGTTGCCCGGATTTCCCCTTTATAGCCAAGCCGTTCCCGAAGCAGGCGCGCCTGAGTGAAGGCCCGGCCATCCGCCATTTTTGGAAATTGCAGGACAATCAGATCCAGCCGGTCCAGGTCATCCTTCAGGGCAAACACATCGTCTGTGTTCTCCAGAATAAGGCCGACACGGCTGTTGCGTTTTAAAAACGCGTCCCGATGGGTTTGCCATTCTTCGAAGGGGATATAGATATCCCCGCTTGGCAGGTTGTCCACGTCCTCAAGGCCCGTATAGGGAACCCAGCTATCTTCTGCGGGTTTGCGATCCTTGATGTAGTTACCCATAAAGTTTCTCCTTGAACGGCTCCTGGCCGATCCGCCGATAAGTGGTCAGGAAGCCTTCTTCCTCGTCTTCGCGTTGGTCCAGATACACATCAAGAACGGTTGCCACCGCATCCACAATTTCATCCGCGGTAAAGGCCGGTCCGATGATTTTGCCGATAGAGGCATCATCCCGCGCACTACCGCCCAGGGTGAGCTGGTAAACCTCAACCCCTTTTTTGTTCACACCGAGGATACCGATATTAGCCACATGGTGATGACCGCAGGCGTTGATGCAGCCGGAAATGTTTAGGCTGATATCGCCAAGATCATTGATGTAATCGTAGCTGTCGAACCGCTCTGTCAGGGCCTGGGCAATCGGGATTGACCGCGCAGTTGCCAGCGAGCAGTAATCCATGCCGGGGCAGGAAATCAGGTCGGTCAGGTGATTATAGTTTGGTGTCGCCAGATCCAGAGCTTTCAGCTCCTGCCAAAGCTCATAAAGATCCTTTAGCTTCACGTCGGAAAGAACAAGGTTCTGCCGATGGGTTGAGCGGATCGCGCTTAGGGAATATTTGTCTGCAAGATCTGCAATGGCATCCATCTGGTCCGCCGTCACGTCACCAGCAGGCTGGTTCCGGCTTTTGAGGGACAGATAAACAACGCGGTAGCCATCTTTTTTGTGCAGCTCCACATTTTTCTCTGCCCATTTGGCAAACTCTGCATTGGCCAGCAGATGCGCATCAAAGTCTTCATCAAAGTCACTCAAGGTCTCGTAATCAGGATCCTTGAAGTGAGCCTGAATGGCTTCTATATCCGCATCGGTCAGCGCGAGACCTGTTTTCTTGATCTCATTCCATTCGGCTTCCACCAGTTCGCGGAATTTCTCTTCGCCGGTTTCATGAACCAGGATCTTGATCCGTGCCTTATAGAGGTTATCGCGACGACCCAGCTGGTTATAAACCCGCAGGATTGCTTCCAGATAGGTCAGCATGTCGTGAGTTGGTAGGAATTTACGGATCAGCTTGCCGATCATTGGTGTTCGGCCAAGACCGCCGCCCACGTAAACTTCAAGACCCAACTCACCGGCGTCGTTTTTAACAAGGCGCAGGCCAATGTCATGCACCGCAACAGCCGCCCGGTCATTGATAGCACCGCTAACGGCGATTTTGAATTTCCGCGGCAGGAAGTTGAACTCCGGATGGAATGTGGACCATTGACGGATCAGCTCGCAATAAGGGCGAGGGTCCGCAATCTCGTCCCTGGCAACACCGGCCAGTGGATCGGAAGTTGTATTCCGGATACAGTTGCCACTGGTCTGGATGGCGTGCATTTCCACTTTCGCCAAATCGTCGAGGATCTGCGGGACATCTTCCAGTTTTGGCCAGTTATACTGAATATTCTGGCGGGTACTGAAATGACCGTAGCCACGGTCATATTTACGGGCAATGTGGGCGAGGGTCCGCATCTGTTCAGAAGACATCAGGCCGTATGGTACGGCAACGCGCAGCATATAGGCATGGATCTGAAGATAAAGGCCATTGCGAAGACGCTGTTGTTTGAACTCATCTTCGCTGAGATCGCCATTTAGACGGCGTTGAACCTGGTCACGGAATTGGGCAACCCGCTCCTGCAGGAGCTGGTGATCCGCCTGGGAATATTGATACATGTTTTCTAGCTCGGTAACGTTCGGTGTTTATCTTGATCTTACGCTGCGACGCGGCTTCCAGATGAGGTGGGAGCTGATTTAGCAGATTGTGGCAGTCGAATGGTTGGGCCGTATGCACGGATCCGCTCCCGGTTTTCGACGGGCTCCAGTCCTGTTTCGGTACGCGAAACCTCCACCGCATAAGGGGCAATGATGATATTGTCCCGTTCGGACTTTTCTGCTGCTTCCTTCAAAGCGTCAAGGCCGTCATCTTCAACAGCTGTTGCCTTGTTCAGATCGGTCGTCCAGCTAATGCCTTCGTCATCGAGACAGAGAAAGGCAACCAGACCTTCTTTGAGTAAAGATCCTGAATAAACCTGCAATGCCATCGATTTTCTCCTTCCAAAGCAAAACAAAGATCGAATTAACTCCGATATAACGGAGTATATAGAGAATTATTTTATTTACGCAACAAAAATGTATAATAAATTTAAATCACACAAATAATATGTGATTAATTAAGGGGCGTTGATGATGCCCGGGACATCAGGTGAATACCACACTCAGTTTTGTCCTGACCGGCCCAGCGACCACTACGGGCATCCTCACCCTCTGCTGTTCTGACGGTGCAGGGCATGCAGCCGATGGATTTGAAGCCCTCTGCCACAAGCGGATGCGGGGGCAGGTTCTTGGACAGGAAGACATTTTTCACATCTGAATCCCGCCAATGAGCAAGGGGATTGATCTTGATGAAATTATCAGCTGCCTCAATCACATCCAGGCTTTGTCGATGGGCGTTCTGAAAGCGTTTCCGACCTGTAATCCAACCCTGAAAACCGGCAGCTTCTAATGTGTCCATTGCCTGCTGAAGGGGCAGAACCTTGCGGATTTCGCAGCATTTATCGGAATCGCGAGTAAACAGCATGTCATCTGGATCCAGGTTCTCCAGATCTCCGCTGTCAGGGCGAATGATCCGCACATCCTCAAGTCCCAGAAGTTCCGTAATTTGACGTTGATAGCGCAATGTTTCACCGAACAGGCGCCGGGTATCCAGAAAGATAACCGGGATGGATGGATCGACGCTCGCCACCAGATCCAGAAGGACAACCGCTTCTGCGCCGAAAGAGGATGTCATCATCATCTTGCCGCCCATTTCACTGTGAATAAGGGCGTCCAGCAGAGCTGCGCCATCCAGATGGCCGTAGGCGCCACGAAGGTGGGCCGCCAGGGCTTCGGTCGACTTATGTGATTGAGTGGTAGACATGAATTTCTTCTTTCGTAACTCTGATGTTTGGAAATTTATGTGGAATCGAAATAATATCAAGATAAAAATGTAGAAACTATAAACAACATATTATATATGTGAAATATATTTGCCAATCCGATTTGTTTGGGCGTAAACTAGCGCCTGAGGGGTGAATATTGATCTTGGGGGCGGGGAAATGATGCTGCGGATCGGACTGTTGTGTATCTTTTTGGTGTCATCATTTTCGCCAAAGGCAGCAGAAATCCTCGATTTTTCCGCTATGGTCAGAGGATATGTCCCGCTTAAAGATGGGCAACGGCTTCTTCTTGAAGACCTTATTCTTTTCCCCGAGTTACTCCGCCCAGAAGACTGGAATGACGCCCAGTTTACGGTATCTCCCTACAAAACAGGTTTGTATCCAGCATCACAGGACCGATACGGAAATTCAATTGTCCGTCTGGAACTTGTAAAATACGGATGGCTGCAGCGACATCTGATTCAGTCTGGTGCGGCCATATTAAGTGGCTACCGCCCTTACGAGCCAGAAGCCTATGACCAGCTGAAAGCCGCGGAGGCTGACGCGCGGAACTCTAGACGCGGCGTATGGGGACGGAAGGAGGGGCTGATATTACAGGCTGCGGCGATTGAAGGGGTGCAGGTTAATCACGCATTCCACATTGTCGAAGGCAAGGTTATCAGTGCTAAAGTGACGACAAAGGGGACATTCCTAAACTTCGGAACCGACTGGAAAAGGGACTTCTCAGTCCTAATTTCGCCCAAAAACAGGGGTAAATTTCGAAAATCGGGGTGGAAAGAAACAGAGTTAGTGAATAAATGGATAAGGGTACGAGGGCAGCTCAGGTCTTATAACGGACCCTTTATGGAAATTCAATTTCCGGAGCAGCTGGAAATCCTGGAAGAGAATCAGAAAGCGGCGGGAAAGAGTTGAACGAGATGAAGATGCGCATGAAGAAATCCGCGATGTCTATAAAGTCCCTGATCGGGGGGCTTGGTATCGGCCTTGCCTTGGTTCTGCAGCCCGTCACCGGTTCAGCCCGGGATGGAGACCAGATTGCAGATCTGTTTGATATTTTTGAGCCCTCTGACGAGCAGGCGATTGGCAAACAGCAACATGGCAGGATCCTTCAGCAATATGGCGGTGAGTATAAGAAAGAGGGGCTGAACGAATATGTCCTGGATATCGTGCTCCGCATCGTCGCGGTCACCGAAAAGCGGAATGAGCCCTGGAATGTGACTGTGTTGAACAGCCCGATGGTGAACGCCTTTGCCCTGCCGGGCGGGTACGTATATGTCACGCGTGGCTTGCTGGCCATGGCGAATAATGAGGCGGAGGTCGCCGGTGTGCTGGCCCATGAAGTTGGCCATGTGATTGCCCGCCATGGGGTGGAGCGTCAATCCCGGGCCACCGGGATGGGGCTGCTGGGTGCCATCGCCGGGATCCTGACCCAAAGTGCAGACGTAGCCCGGCTGGGGCAAACTGTTGGTGGTTTGTTTCTTGCGGATTATAGCCGGGATCAGGAATATGAGGCCGACAGCCTTGGGGTGAAATATTTGGGGCTTGCCGGATATCCGCGCGAGGCCATGGCGGATTTTCTCCTCCGTCTGGAAGCTCATTCCAAATATTCAGCAAAGCTTGCAGGCAAGGAAGGATCCTCAGGTCAGTATGACTTTTTTGCGACCCATCCGCAAACCGAGGACCGGGTTGACCGGGCAAGAGCTCTGGCGAAGCAGCAGGCGGATGAACTTCAGCGGAGTTATGGGACCAAGCGATATCTGGAAAATATCGATCAGATGCTGTTTGGAGATGACATTCGTGAGGGTGTGATCCGGGGGCGTGATTTCCTCCACCCAGATTTGCGCTTAACCTTTAAGGCGCCAAAAGGCTTTCAGCTGATCAATTCCACGCGCGCCGTTTTCGCCAAAGATAGAAGCGGTAATCAGATGATCTTTGATATGGATCCGCGGGGTCTGCAGGGGCTAAGCCCTGGGCAGTATATGTCCCGCATGTGGCTTTCCAAGGTCAAGCATGCCCCGCCGCAAAGCATTTTGGTTGGCGGCGCGCAAGGTGCACGCACCCATTTTATTGTGAGCAATAACAACCGGAAAACTTATATCACGGCAGTTGTGGTTAATTTCGGCTATGAGAAAGTCGCGCGATTTATCTATAAATCCCGAACCCGGACACAGGAGCTTGAGGATCGCTATGCAGAGAGCTATTTCAGCTTTCGGCCCCTCGGCTATGAAGAAGCCTCGAAGATCAAGCCAGTGGGTCTGGAAATTCGGACCGCGCGATCAGGAGAGGATCTTGAGGATTTGATGGATGGAATGGTGGAAGCTAAATATCCAGAAGATCTGTTCCTGCTGCTTAATCCAGCCTTTAAAAACCGCGAGATCAAATCAGGGCAGAAATATAAGCTGCCCGTGATTATGGATAATGCAGATTAAAGGGTTAGTTAGCTTGAAGAGGTGATCAGGTCGTCAATCTCACCATCAAGGGTGATGCAGGCGGCCGTCAGCGGACCTTCGAAGCCACATCCGCTATCGAGCGAAATCGTGTGGTCCGTTTCCATGACCCCTTCATGTTCCCGGTCAAAGCCACGAACGACCCGCTTGAAGCCTGAATAGGGTTCCCCGATCTTGTCAAAGTAACCGCTGCCCCACCAGAAGGTGTCCGTTTGCTCTGTGACAGGGCGGCTCGGATCAATGCCGGCATGGACAAATAGCAGTTCGCCTTTTTCCGTATAGGCTGCCCGGCGGAGAGAAATCAGGATATCGTTATGGCCTGGGTAGCTCTGGATCGTGTCGCGGACCCGGCTGGTCCAGCGGGTTGTCGCCAGAATGCCCTCGCGAAGATATCCACGCGCCTCTGCTTCGCTGGAGCCGTAAGCGTTGAGGGTTTCCTCAAGGCCGTGGTCAATCATCCAGTTAAAAACGCCACAAGGGTCACTGGCCAGCTGAATTTGTAGAAGCTTACGAAGCATCTCTTCCTGGGCGCCCCTGAGGTAGACGATGTCTTCGGGGATCATGCCCGGCATACATAGCCGGTCGATCCGAAAGCGGAGGAGTTCATCCATAACGCCCTTGATGTCGCTGCCATGTCCAAGATAGTTGCCCAAATAGACAAGGCGGTCGCCATTTTGCCAGCGCTTTGCCAGAAGATCATGCAGCTCGATGAGCTTTTCAGCCTCTCCATGAATGCAGGATACGGCCCAAACCCGTTGGGCGGTGGAGAGACATCCAAATTTTTCACTATGTGCGTTCGGTTTCATCGAAACCCACAATGAATCGTCTGATTCGGTTTATCAAGCCCTATATTTCAAATTTACGAAAATTTAACCAAAAAAAAGCCCGGCTGAGGGGCCGGGCTTTCAAATTCTGACAAAAAACGGGGGTTAAGCCGCTTTCAGAACCTTCTGCAGCTTTTCTGTTGCTGCATCATCTTCAATCTTCTCGACAACTGCCAATTCGCGGGACAGGCGTTCCAGTGCGGCTTCATAAATCTGCCGTTCACTGTAGGACTGGTCCGGCTGGTCCTCGTTGCGGTGCAGGTCACGAACAACCTCCGCAATCTGGATTGGGTCGCCAGAGTTGATCTTGGCTTCATATTCCTGTGCTCTCCGACTCCACATCGTCCGTTTGATGCGGGCTTTCCCTTTCAGCGTGTCGAGGGCAGTTTTCATTTTCTTTGGAGAAGACAGAGCCCGCATTCCAACGCTTTTGGCTTTGGCAATGGGAACCCGAAGAGTCATTTTTTCGTGCATAAAGTCAACAACGTACAGTTTCAGGCTCATTCCTGAAATTTCCTGTTCCTCGATGCTGACAACCTGACCCACACCATGTGTTGGATAAACGACATGTTCTTGTGGTGAGAATTCCAACTCTTTAGACATTCAAATCCTTCTCTTCAGTGTGAGGGCCTGACAAAGTGACAAAAAAAGAGCGACCAGAATATCACGGGACGCTAACTTTGGCGGGTCTCACAAATAAAGGCGAAAATTTCGCAACCGAAAACGCTATGGTGACATGTCCCTAAACACCCAAAATAGGTAAGGGAAGCGATCATGTCAGCACAACCACTGCTCGGAGCATAACACAATTTATGGAAAATTGCTAATAAGAAACCACTGAAAATGTTGCGGACCTGCCATTCCAGGCCCGCATGGCTGTTTTCGGGTCTAAATTATCAGCCTTCGCCGGGATTTGAGCTGAACTCAGAAAGTTTACCTTCCTTACCGTTCCAGTCCTCAGCATCCTCAGGCGGATTGCCTTTCTGGGTGATGTTTGGCCATTTTTCTGAATATTCCCGGTTCAGTTCGAGGAAATTTTCCCCCACATCTTCGGTATCAGGGACGATGGCTTCGGCAGGGCATTCCGGCTCACACACACCACAATCAATACATTCGTCAGGATGAATAACCAGCATGTTCTCACCCTCGTAGAAACAGTCTACAGGGCAGACCTCCACGCAGTCCATGAACTTGCATTTGATGCAATTTTCGGTAACGACGTAGGTCATTATTGTTCTCCAGCTCCAGCTCTAGCACAGTTATATTTAGTACAGTAAAAGGGATTATCTTCATTAACCATCAAAAACAACCCCTATCTTACGAATATGTGATTTTAAAAGGTCAGGAACTCTGTCCAAGGCGGGCCTGAACGGCTTTGCGGACCCGGCCGCTTTCCTTGTCATCCACATAGATCAACCCGCAGACCCGGCGGATCAAATTAGCCTCATAATCGCTGATTTCCCCGTCAGCATAGGCCAGTTCCCAGAGCATCTCGATCACATGAACCCGGTCATCATACTCAACCGTATCTTTGACCGTCCGCGTAAAATAAAGGATTTGATCTGCGTTCTTGTGGGCAGCTTCAGCTTCGGTCATGACGGCTGAAATCTCTTCATCCGACAGCTTGTAGTGCCGCTGCAAAAGAGATTGGACCATCTCCTTCTCTTCTTCACAGTAGGTCTCATCCGACAACGCAGCTTCAATCAATAAAGCAGCGGTAGCGACGTGCTGTTCTTCCGGATCCTGAGTGCGGACATCTGCGGTCTCTTTGCCGCTGAAGATGTTTTTCAACTTTGCGAGCATGAAACTATCCTAACCTGATGTGTTAAACGGCCCCGTGGCAATGCTTGTATTTTTTACCGGATCCACACGGACATGGATCATTCCGGCGCACTTTGCCCCAGGTCGATGGATCAGAGGCAATAGCAGCCTGAGCAGGTGCTGCGCCGTGATCGACTTCATTTTCGCCTGTCAGCGGATCAATATGAGTTGCCTGCATCTGGCTCTCATCGGGCTCTTCGCGCTCAATGATGGCCTCTGGGTTTTGCAGCTCAACATGACTGAGGTAAGTCGTCACGCTGGTGTGCAGCTGATCCAGCATAGCCTGGAACATGTTAAAGGCTTCGGTTTTATACTCGTTCAGCGGATCTTTCTGCGCATAGGCACGCAGGGACACGGACTGACGCAAGTGATCGAGTTGAAGCAAATGCTCTTTCCAAACCTGATCGAGGATCTGCAGCAGCAGGCTCTTCTCAACCATCCGCATGACATCAGGGCCATATTTGGCCGCTTTTTCAGCCATTTTGCGGTTGATATGATCGTTCAGGCGGTCGCGAATTTCCTCGTCTGCGATGCCTTCTTCATTTGCCCAGTCCTGGATCGGCAGATCCATGCCGAGGGTCTGCTGGACCTCTTCGGTCAGGCCGGCAATATCCCATTGTTCAGGGTAGGCTTTCTCAGGAATGTGGCGACTGACCAACTGGTCGATGACGTCGGCCCGCATATCCTTGATGGTTTCAGAGACATCTGACTGACCCATCAGATCAATGCGTTGCTCATAAATGACCTTCCGTTGGTCATTCATCACGTCATCAAATTTCAGCAGGTTTTTCCGGATGTCGTAGTTCCGGGCTTCCACTTTCTGCTGTGCTTTTTCCAAAGCCTTGTTGATCCATGGATGAATGATAGCTTCGCCATCTTCCAAACCAAGTTTGCGCAGCATCCCATCCATGCGCTCAGATCCGAAGATCCGCATCAGGTCATCCTCAAGGGAGAGATAGAAGCGACTGGTTCCCGGATCGCCCTGGCGACCCGAACGTCCCCGAAGCTGGTTGTCGATCCGGCGGGATTCATGACGTTCCGTACCGATCACGAACAGGCCACCGAGTTCCAGAACTTTCTTTTTCTGCTCAGCAGTGTCGGCTTCGATCTCAGCTGTGATCTTCTCGATCTTGGCTGGATCTTCCACACCATCTATCTGGGCAGCGATCATCATATCGGTGTTGCCGCCAAGTTTAATATCCGTACCACGACCAGCCATGTTGGTCGCGATGGTAACCGCATTGAGGCGACCTGCCTGACCAATGATTTCCGCTTCCTGTTCATGGTAGCGGGCGTTCAGCACGTTATGCTTGATTTTCTTTTTCTTGAGGATCTCTGAGAGATACTCTGATTTTTCGATGGATACTGTACCGACCAGAACAGGCTGGCCCCGTCCCTGACATTCCTCGATTGTTTTGACAATCGCGGCGTATTTTTCTTCGGCGGTCCGGTAAATCTCGTCATCTACGTCTTTTCGCTGGACGGGAACGTTTGTCGGGATTTCGACAACTGCAAGACCATAGATTTCCATGAACTCTTCCGCTTCGGTCGCAGCTGTACCTGTCATGCCAGAGAGCTTGTCGTAAAGGCGGAAGTAATTCTGGAAGGTAATAGAGGCAAGGGTTTGGTTTTCCGGCTGGATATCAACCTCTTCCTTGGCTTCCAATGCCTGGTGCAGGCCATCAGAGTAGCGGCGGCCTTCCATCATGCGGCCGGTAAATTCGTCAATGATGACAACCTTGTTGTCTTTGACAATATAGTCCTTGTCACGGGTAAATAGCTTGTGCGCGCGAAGGGCCTGGTTGGCGTGATGAACAGCGGCCACATTTTCCACATCGTAAAGGTTTTCGCCTTTTAAGAGGCCGGCTTCATCAAGAAGTTTTTCGATGGTTTCTGTTCCGTCCTCGGTGAAGCTGACGGCCTTAGACTTTTCATCGACTTCATAGTCGTCTTCAGAAAGCTGTGGGATCAGGGCGTTGACGGCCCGATAAAGTTCTGAGCTGTCTTCAGCAGGACCAGAGATAATCAAGGGGGTCCGGGCTTCGTCAATCAGGATACTGTCAACCTCGTCCACTACGGCAAAGTTGAAGCCCCGCTGAACCATCGCTTCAGCTTCAAACTTCATATTGTCGCGAAGGTAGTCAAAGCCAAATTCATTATTGGTGCCGTAGGTAATGTCGCAGGCGTATGCTGCGCGCCGGGCTTGTTCGTCCAATCCGCCTTCAATACAGCCAACGGTAATGCCGAGCTTGTCATAAACCTTGGACATCCATTCGCTGTCACGCTTGGCCAGATAGTCGTTGACGGTGACCACATGAACACCCTTGCCTTCAAGTGCGTTGAGATAGGCTGCAAGGGTGGAGACCAGCGTCTTACCCTCACCGGTTTTCATTTCGGTGATCTTGCCTTCGTGCAGAACGATACCACCCATGAGCTGTACATCGTAGTGGCGCTCGCCCAGGGCCCGTTTTGCGGCTTCTCGTACAGCGGCGAATGCTTCAGGGAGGAGTGCGTCCAGCTTTTCGCCCTGGTCCAGGCGGGATCTGAATTCGGCAGTCTTGGCTTTCAGTTCATCGTCGGACAGGGGCGTGAACTGATCCTCCAGAGCGTTGATCTTGTCAACTTTTGCTTGAATGACTTTCAAGACCCGATCATTGGAGGATCCGAAGATTTTCTTGGCTAATGTTCCGAACATACCTGCCCCGACTTTGATTTCGCCGCCCCAATTTCTGAGCGACCACTCTAATAATTAAAACGTCTCTGCTGATGGAAATACGCGTTGACCTACGTGACAGATAAGCGGGATGGGGGTCCCTGTCAATCTATCCTGCCACCCATTAACTGATTCAGCCGGGAAAAGAGGTCAAATAAGGTAATCTTGTGGCAAAAAATATCTATGCTTGTGAAAGATGCTAAATAACCTATATTTCCGACCAGCTTGAAAGACGGGGGAACGCAGGCTAATTGCTGGTCTTTCCCCAATGATTCTGAACCAAATTCAGGGAAGTGAAATATGAAAGTGTCAAATCTCCTTGCGGTGATTGTTGTTGCTGGCGCAGCCGGAGGATTAGGGTTTTATCTGGGAGGGGAACGCCCCTGGGAAGGTAAGACTGAACCAAAAGCAGAAATGACAGCGGCTACGCAGACAGCCAAGGAAGCGTCCGACAGCCCAGTTGTGGCAACTGTTAATGGCGTTGAAATTCGCGAAGATGAAGTTCGTGAAGTCTATGAAGGTTTGCCAGCTCAATATAAGCAGGCACCTTATCAGTTCCTGAAAGCGCAGTTGGTCGAGCAGCTTGTCAGCATGAAGGTTGTGCAATCCGCAGCGCTGGATCAAAAATATGACCAGCAGGCTGAATTCACAGATCGAGTTGACGATGTGAAATTGCAGCTGCTTCAGGAGTATTTCCTGCAAAAGAAAATCGAAGAAGCGGTTACCGATGAAGCTGTGAAAGCGGAATATGACAAGACAACCGCTGACTTCCAGCCGGAAAAAGAAGTCCACGCCCGTCACATCCTGCTAGAGGAAGAAGACAAGGCGAAAGATATCATCACCCAGTTGAATGAGGGCGGTGACTTTCAGGCGTTGGCTAAAGAACATTCAACAGGTCCATCTGGTCCAAACGGCGGTGATCTTGGGTATTTCGTGAAAGGTCGGATGGTTCCAGAATTTTCCGAAGCAGCCTTTGCCATGGAAAAAGGCGCCCATTCAACAGAGCCTGTAAAAACCCAGTTTGGCTGGCACGTTATTCTGGTTGAAGATATTCGGGATACACAGCCACCCAGCTATGAGGAAATGGAAGGCCAGCTTCGCCAAACCCTGTCTAGCCAGACTGTGACAACACTGCTGGAGGATTTGAAGTCAAAGGCTGTTATCGACATTGTCGAGAAGAAGCCAGAAGCTGAAGCGCCTGCAAGTTCAGAGGCTGAAGAGAAAAAAGAATAAGGCTAACGAGAAGCCAAAATGAGAAAAGCCCGGATTATTCCGGGCTTTTTTTGTTTGGTTCTGTGCTGATGTCTTAGGCGTCTGTATTCGGGAGCCAAGGAATGGCGGCAACTTCCACGCCTTCTTCGGCGAGTTCAGCCTGTTCGTCCTTGGTTGCCTCTCCGTAAATGCCGCGTTTCTCAGTTTCGCCATAATGGATTTTGCGAGCTTCCTCAGCAAAGCGGTTGCCCACATAATCGCAATTTTCCTCGACATTTTTGCGAAGTTCCTGCAGGGCTTTCATCGCCATCTGGACTTCAGGGCTGTCATTGACCTGAACGGCTGTTTCCGCCTCTTTGCTGTTGGATTTCTTACCAATTGAAGGGGCCATCAGGGCTTTTTCAACCTGGGTGGAGCCACAAAGAGTACAGGGGATCAATCCCCGCTCTACCTGCTCGTCATAGGCACTGCTGTTTTTGAACCAAGCTTCAAAAACGTGATTTTGATTGCATTTAAGGTTATACTTGATCATTCAACAAACGTCACAAAAGTTACTGCTAACTGTCGAAATTTTGTAATCCGTATAGCAAAAATAAGATGTTTCCCAAAAATCGCAAGTCCCTTGCGATGGGTTCCTGACAAGAAAAATCCTTGGAGACGTAAAAACAATGACACAGATTTCAGAATGGCTGCAGCGCCATTACAGCCGGATACGCCCCGGCGGAACGGTTCTGGATCTGGCGGCAGGAAGTGGCCGTCACTCTGTCTATCTGGCCGATCGGGGCTATCAGGTGACAGCGGTGGATATCGAAACCCGCCAACTTGAAGAGCTGGGTCGCGATGATATCGAAATTCTTCAAGCTGATCTTGAAAATGAGCCTTGGCCGCTGGAAGGGCGGCGCTTTGATGGAATTATTGTCACCCATTACTTGTGGCGACCGCTTTTCCCGAAAATCCGGCAGTCTTTAACAGACGGTGGTGTCATTATTTACGAGACCTTTGCTGAAGGGAATGAACGGTTTGGGCGCCCGCGTAACCCGGATTTCCTGCTCAAGGATGGCGAGCTGAAAGAACAGCTAAGCGGGTTCGATATTCTGGATTATCACCACAGTATTGTAACCCGTATCCCGGTATCCTTGCGGCAGGGTGTGGTAGCACGGGTCAGTTAAAAACCGAATATTTTTGAACCTTATCGAATTCACAGTCGACCTAAGGGTAACGGCATCAAGGTGCCAGCGACTTTGAAGAGAGGATGAAAAAATGTTCGGATCTATTGCGAGTAAAGCTGTTAGCACAAGCGTTCTGGCGTTGGCCATGGCCCTTTCCGTTAGCGGCGGGGCTGAAGCGAATTCCAGCCGGAGCAACGCATCTCAAGTCTTGGATGTAACTTTAAGCCAGCCAGGCATTAACTTTCACGTCCGGCTGAAAAATGTCTCAAAAGACAAGCATATCAGCAAGGTCAATATCCAGCCTGAGAGCGATGTGATAAAGTTCCCGCTGAAAGGTCTTGTGAAATGCGCGAAAGACAAGAGCACAGATTTTATTGGTGCCCGCGCCTATTTCGGGAGCGTGAAACGGATTGGCAAGGATGTGTTTCCCATCAATAGCCTGTATGATGCCAAATACCATCCGTCATTTTCCGAATATACCGGTCTTGTTGGGGGCTGGATTACAGAAGGTGGGAACGCTGACGCGTTTGAAGTTCCATTATCCGCGGTTCAAGATGGCCATCCTGCCTTGAGAGTTGATCCAGTTGCGCTTTTCAATGAGAAATTGCAGGCCCATATGGGGCAGGGTGGAAGCAAGCTGGAATTCCTGAAAAAGGACCAGATTATTACTGTTAATCGTCCGATCAGCCTTGTCGGAACCTGCCGGGAAGCAACCGGTTTCGATACATCTGTTGCCGGATCGGGTTACGAGACGACAAGTGTACCGGTCACGATCTTTTACCAAGGCGATCCAAACCTGAAAGGTGGTCTGCAGGCTGCTGGATTGAACGGCCAATATACGGCTCCGTTTCAGGTGACCGAAGCCAAGGTTGTCCCTCACGTAAAAGATTATGTGGGTCAGTGTCCAGTGGACCTGAAGTTCCGTCTGTCCATGAAAGCGCAAGGGGCGGGTAAGGTAAATTTCCGTCTGGTGAATGAAAAAGGTATCAAGAGCAAGCTCTATAACCTGACTTTCAGCAAATCAGATGGTGGAAATAAAACCTTTGATTTTATCCGGTATATCGAGGATGCGGCCAAGGACGGCATTAGCAAGACCAAGTTAGCAAATTCAAAGCCGAAGGGCGACATCAAGGGATTGGCCAATAAACCATCCCAAATCAACTATGGTTCATGGAAAGTGGAACTGGTTGCCCCAAATCAGCTGCAGACCCCAACGGGCACATATAGCTGGAAATGTGAGGCTCCAAAAGGTCCAACTCAGTTGAAACTGGCCCCAAATCCACAGCCAAAACCGGCCCCGATGCCCTTGAAAATTAAACAGGCACCCGAGCCAAAACCAATGCAAATCAAAGCTAACTAGGAATTAAAAAGTTTACCTCAGCCCAAGACTACTCAGCCGCCTTCTTCGCCCCGGGATTTACCTCCAGGTCGAAGGGGCGGATATTTTTGAGGTTGGGCACCTGTCCCCGCCGTTTGGCGACCTGGCTCATGTCGATATCCGCGATGATGAAGCCTGGCTCTTCTCCGCCATCGGCAAGCACTTCACCCCACGGATCAATGATCAGGGAGTGACCAAAGGTGCGCCGTTTCTCGGTATGTTGTCCGCATTGCGCAGCGGCAATCACAAAGCAGCCATTTTCAATGGCGCGGGCCCGGAGCAGGGTATGCCAGTGCGCCTTGCCTGTTTGATAGGTGAAGGCGGCAGGCAGGGTGAAAATCTCTGCCCCGCCTTTTGTGGACAATGTCTGAAAAAGATGGGCAAAACGCACGTCATAGCAGATCGCAAGACCTAGCTGTCCCCAAGGCAGGGGAGTTGAAACGGCTTTTTCACCGGGCGCATAGGCACTGGATTCTTTATGGCTTTCACCGTTATCCAATTCCACGTCAAACATGTGGATCTTGTCATAGCTTGCCTGGACCTGCCCATCCGGCGAAATCAAAAGGGCACGATTGGCCAGTCGATCATCATCCGGTTTCTTGATGACAAGAGAGCCTGCATGGATCCATTTCTGGTGCGTTTTGGCAAATTCGCAAAAGGCGGCGAGGGTTGGGTCATCCTCTTGCAGATAGGCCTTCTCCCGCGCTGAAGCCTTGTGAGGCTCCATCATGTTGGTCACTTCTGGCGTAGAAATAAAATCCGCGCCAGCCGCAGCTGCCTGTTCCATGAGCCCAAGGGCTGTTTTCAGATTGGCTTCCGGATCCTTGCCGGAGGTCATTTGAATGCAGGCAGCTTTGAAAGTCGTCATGACAGATCCTTGAAGTTGTGATTAAGCCAGAATCTGATCCAGTTTCCCTGCGGCGTCAAGTTTATGGATGTAGTCACAATCGCCAATATGATTGCCATCTACAAAAATTTGCGGAACAGATGTGGCACCGCCAGCTTTGCGGGTCATCTCCTGACGGCCTTTCAAATCGCTGCTCACATCAATTTCCTTGAAGGCAACGCCTTTGGATTTGAGCAGGGCCTTTGCGCGAGAGCAGAAGGGGCAGAAGAGGGTTGTGTAAATTTCTACTTGTTTCATGATCGGTACTCGGGTGAAGAAAAAACTGTTATATAGGCAAAGCACTGGCGCGGACAACCCGGCTCAAGGTCAAAAACCGAACTTCTGCTGCGCCAGCCTTCACAAGAGCGTGAGCACAGGCCTCTAGAGTGGCGCCTGTTGTAAAGACATCATCAATCAGTATCACGGTCCGACCTTGCAGTTTTTCGCGCTGGGAGGCGGTAACCGAAAAAGCGCCTTTGACATTCTGAAAGCGGACTTTTGCACTTTTACCCCCCTGGCTACTGGTATTTCGGGTTCGCTTCAAAAGCCGGGTTGCAACTTGTAGCCCGCTTTGACGGCCGATGGCTTTCGCTAACAAGGCGGATTGGTTAAACCGCCGGCTAATCAATCGAAGGGGATGCAGGGGGACCGGAACCAGCAAGGGGTTGTCATGCAAAAGATCTGCGCCCGCCCTAATCATCCAGGAGGCAAAGGCGGGGACCTTGTCTGTTCGGTCGGCATGCTTGAAAGACAGGATCGCCTGTCGGCTCTGATCATCATAGGAAAAGACGGACCGACCCGCAGTGTATGGCGGATTTTTAGTTATGCAGGAGGCGCATTTCAGGTCGTTGCCGGTGCCATAATCAAAAGGGTATCCGCACTGGCAGCAAACCGGGTCACTGATGAAATTAAAAGCTGACCAGCAATTGGCGCAAAGAGAGCCGGGCGTGTTGACCGATGCGCTGCAAGACGGACACTGGGCCGGGAACAGGTTGCTGATCAACCAGTCAAATCCCGATTTCAAATGCTGTTTTGCCGCTAGTCCGATTGTCATCTGACACCCCCAGCGGGTGAGTATAGCCAATTTATACCCGCAACGGAATATGAGGATGGGGTGCTGAAATGCGTCGGTGCTCTATTGATCCGGGAAGGGGCTCGTGTCATAAGGCGGACATGAGCACATTTTCTGTCATTCCCGAGGGCGCCAGGTTGTTTGACCGAGGCCTTGTTCGCCAGCGTCGCCACCGCGCTGCCCAGCTTGACTGGGCGCAGAACCAGTTTCTGTTCCACGAGGTGGCGGATCGTTTGGCTGAACGGCTCTTGGATATCACCCGAACCTATGACATAGCTCTCGACTTGGGGTGTCATGATGGTATCTTTGGGCAACTCCTCAAAGATCGAAATCAGGTGGATTATCTTGTGTCCGCGGATCTGGGTCTGGATCTGATGCGGGACCGTGCATCATCAAAGGTGTTGGCAGATGAAGAGCTTCTTCCTTTTGCGCCGAAGAGTTTTGACCTGATCGGTTCGGTCCTCTCGTTGCATTGGGTGAATGATCTGCCGGGGGCGCTGGTGCAAATTGCGCGGGCGTTGAAATCAGATGGATTGTTCCTCGGGGCGTTATTTGGGCTTGAAACCCTGAAAGAGCTGAAAGACTCGCTAACCGAGGCGGAGCTTGAAGTCAAAGGCGGCGTTAGTCCGCGAATTTCACCATTTACGGAAGTGCGGGATGCTGGCGCCTTGCTGCAGCGGGCGGGATTTGCCTTACCAGTAACCGATACGGATGTGCTGACCCTGAAATACCGGCATCCGTTTCTTTTGATGCAGGAGCTGCGGGGTATGGGAGAGGCAAACAGCCTGTTTGAACGTCAGAAGGGTCTGACGGGTCGCAAAGTCCTGATGCGGGCAGCAGAGATCTACCAGGAAAAATATCAGGATGAGGACGGCCTGATCCCGGCCACTTTCCAGATAATTTATCTGGCTGGATGGGCCCCCCATGAAAGCCAGCAAAAACCCCTTCGCCCCGGAAGTGCGAAAAGCAGTCTTAAAACCGTCCTTGGCGGGAAAGATTAAAGCCTACAAGAGATCCCGGAGCATCGCGATGAGCGGAATGTCGGCTGGTGGCATCGGAAAGTCTTTGAGCTGGTTTGCCCGCACCCATTTCAGGGTTTGCCCTTCTTGCGGGTGGGGTGTTCCGCTCCAGCGGCGACAGACATAGAGCGGCATCAGCAGATGAAATTTTTCGTAGGTATGACTGGCAAAGGTAAAGGGTGCCAGGCAGGCCGCGGTGACATCGATGGAGAGCTCTTCCTTCAATTCGCGAATAAGTGCATCTTCCGGGGTTTCTCCCGCCTCGACCTTGCCACCCGGAAATTCCCAGAGGCCCGCCATGGATTTTCCTTCCGGGCGCTGGGCAATCATGATGCGGTTGTCATCATCCACAAGGGCAACGGCAACCACCAGTACGGTTGGTAAACTGCTCATGAAAGGGACTTAGCTCCGATAATCGGCGTTGATTTCGATATAGCCGTGGGTCAAGTCGCAGGTCCAGGCAAAAGCTGTTCCCTCTCCAACACCCACATCAACAGCAATTTCAATCTCATCCCCTTTCATCAGAGGGACGATATCGGCTTCGTTATAGCTGGCGAGCTTGGCACCATCCCGGGCAATCTCAATTCCGCAAACGGAAATGTTGAGAGCGTCCCTGTTTGCAGGCTCTCCGCTTTTGCCAACGGCCATGACGATCCGGCCCCAATTGGCGTCCTCTCCTGCAATTGCGGTTTTCACCAAGGGTGAGTTGGCAATGGCAAGGGCGATGGTTTTCGCAGATTTGTCAGTTTCAGCGCCGCTGACCTTAACCGTAATGAATTTGGTGGCACCTTCGCCATCACGGGCAACCTGCTGGGCCAGGTCCTGCATGACCTGCCGCAAGGCAATTCTGAATTCATCAAGACCTGGATCCCCGGCATCAATAGGCCGGGAATTATCTTTGGCGCCAGTTGCGAATAGCAGAACGGTATCACTCGTCGATGTGTCGCTGTCGACTGTGACACAATTAAAGCTGCGATCATTTTCTTCGGTCAGCAAAATCTGCAGAATGTTGGCGGGAATAGCCGCATCCGTGAAGATAAAGGAGAGCATGGTCGCCATGTCTGGGGCAATCATGCCAGATCCTTTGGCGATCCCGGCGATGGTGATTGTCTCCCCGTTCAGAGAGCAGGTTGCGGTTGCCCCCTTGGCGAAGGTATCCGTGGTCAGGATCGCGTCAGCCCCCTTGTTAAGGGCATCGGCACGCATCTGGTTGTGAAGCGCAGGGAGCGCATTGGTAATTTTTTCGGTCGGGATCGCATCGCCGATCACACCGGTTGAAGCGATGTAGATTTCCTCAGGTGCGCACCCAATGACGTTTGCTGCAGCAGTAGCTGTTTGTTCAACAGTCTCCGCGCCGGCCTGGCCGGTAAAGACATTGGCAATACCGGCGTTCACGACTAAACCCCGTGCAACGCCTGAAGGCAGGATCCGGCGACCCCAGTCAACAGGCGCGCCTGGCATGCTGTTGCGGGTAAAGACACCTGCGACCGTTGTTTCCGGTGCAAAGGTGGCAAAGAACAAATCGTCACGGCCTTTATAGCGCATCCCTGAATTGGTCGTCGCGAAGGCTGCTCCTTCGATGGCGGGGAGTTCAGGGAAGCTTGCAGGTGCCAGGGGCGATTTTTTCATTTCTTTGCCTCACGGATTAGATGATCCTGCTTGAGATACACGCAATTGACCGTCGACGCAAACAGCGAAGTGAACTGCAGATATCGGCAGGGCTTAAGAATTGCGGGTGGCGCAGATCATATAGTTGACGCTGAAATCCCGGCTAAGTGACCAAGTGCTGTTCAGTGGGTTATACGTGGCACCAGTCATGTCCTTGACGCTGAGGCCATTCTGGCGAACCAAGCCGACAACTTCGGATGGACGCAGGAACTTCTTCCAATTATGGGTTCCGCGGGGCAGCCAGCGAAGAATATATTCAGCACCAATGATGGCGAGCGCGTAGCTTTTCATCGTTCGGTTCAGGGTTGCGACAAACATCAACCCGCCTGGTTTGACCATGCTGCAGCAAGCTGCGGCAAATCCCTCCAGATCGGCCACATGCTCAATGACTTCCATGTTCAGGATGACGTCAAACTGTTCGCCGCTCGCAGCAAGCTCTTCTGCGGTGGTATGGCGATAATCAATGGAAAGGCCTGATTTCTCGGCATGCAGGGAAGCAACTTTAATATTCGTTTGAGAGGCATCGGCGGCAACAACCTCTGCACCCATACGAGCCATTGGTTCGGACAGCAGTCCGCCCCCGCAGCCGATATCCAAAACGCGCAGCCCTTTGAGCGGTTTTAGGGGGATGGCAGATCCCTCTTCGACCAGATTGAAATGAGAGATTACTGTATCTCGGATATATCCAATCCTTAAGGGATTGAACTTGTGAAGAGGTTTGAATTTCCCCGTCTCATCCCACCATTCATCAGCCATGGCGGCGAAGTTTGAAATCTCAGACGGATCAACGGATTTGGCGGTGGCAGCGTCACTCATAACAGTTCGTTCAAAAAAAATTCTCAAAATGCTAATTAAATGGTTGCAAAGCTTGCCGAGCAACCTGTGTTAAGTATATGTATACGCTCCTTCAGGATGAAAAGGTACCCCGTTTCAAAATTGATGTGGTGGAACCACTCTGGAATTAAGTGACTGGATGTTGAAAGGTTTGTGCAGCAATGGCACGGCTGGTAATGAAATTCGGAGGCACATCTGTCGGGTCAATCGACCGGATTAAGAATGTTGCCCAACGTGTGAAAAAAGAAGTGGATGCCGGAAATGAGGTGGCGGTTGTTGTCTCTGCCATGTCCGGTGAAACAAATCGTCTGGTCGGTCTGACGTCAGAGGTTGCGGCGCTGCATGATGCCCGTGAGTATGATGTCGTGGTCTCCAGTGGGGAGCAGGTTACGGTTGGGCTACTGTCCATGGCCCTTCAGGATCTTGGAATCAATGCCCGCTCCTGGCTGGGTTGGCAGGTTCCAGTGAAGACGGACGCCGTTCACGGTTCGGCCCGTATTGAGGGGATAGACTGCTCGGATATCATAACGCGCTTCGCAGATGGCCAGGTTGCCGTTTGTGCAGGTTTTCAGGGAATTGGCTCCGATAACCGGATCACTACCCTTGGGCGTGGGGGATCTGATACTTCAGCGGTTGCTTTGGCAGCTGCGCTGGAGGCTGATCGCTGTGATATTTATACGGATGTGGATGGCATATACACCGCAGATCCGCGGATCGCGACAAAAGCCTCCAAACTTGATAGGATCACTTACGAGGAAATGCTGGAACTGGCGTCCCTCGGGGCAAAGGTTCTGCAGACCAGATCCGTCGAGATGGCAATGAAACATCGGGTCAAACTTCAGGTGCTTTCCAGCTTTGAAGAGATCCCCGGAACTTTGGTTGTTGATGAGGAAGACATTGTGGAACAACAAGTAGTAAGCGGTGTGACCTACACACGTGATGAAGCGAAAGTGACGCTTCAGCAGGTGAATGACACCCCAGGCGTGGCGGCAACCGTTTTTGGTGCGCTGGCAGATGCCAATGTAAATGTGGACATGATTGTCCAGAATGTGTCCGAAGATGGGAAAGCAACCGATCTCACCTTCACTGTTGGCAAGAAAGACCTGGATCCGGCTCTCAAGGTCCTGGAAGGCTTGAAAGATCAAGTGGCCTGCAAGGCGCTGGTCCCAGATCCGAACGTGGTCAAGGTTTCCATCGTTGGAATGGGAATGCGGAGCCACGCAGGTGTTGCCCAAACCATGTTTGCTGCCCTGGCTGAGAAAAACATCAACATCCAGGTCATCTCCACATCTGAGATTAAGGTAAGTGTGCTTCTGGCCGAAGAGTATACAGAGCTTGCTGTCAGAACCCTGCATTCTGCCTTCGGTCTGGACGCTGCCTGATCTCATGAGTGAAACACCATCGACTGAAGGGCTTGAGGCCCTGAATAACGCCTGGGAGCGTGGCTGCACGTTTCTGGGAACAGAATATGCAATCCTTGGCGGAGCCATGTCCTGGGTTTCCGAGCGGAACCTGGTTGCAGCGATCTCAAACGCCGGTGGTTTTGGCGTCATTGCATGTGGTGCCATGACGCCTGACTTGCTGGATGCTGAAATCAAGGCAACCAAAGAGCTGACAACGAAGCCATTTGGGGTTAATCTAATTACCATGCATCCAGAGCTGGATACCCTGGTGGATATCTGCCTGGAAAACAACGTGGGCCATGTTGTTCTGGCGGGGGGCTTGCCTTCCAAAGACACGATTGCCCGGGTCAAAGAGGGGGGAGCAAAGATCATTTGCTTTACGCCGACTTTGGCGCTTGGCAAGAAACTGGTTCGCTCCGGTGTGGATGCGTTGGTTATTGAGGGAATGGAAGCTGGTGGTCATATCGGACCGGTATCCACCAGTGTGCTGGCGCAGGAAATTCTGCCCAATATCACGGATGTGCCAATTTTTGTGGCCGGTGGTATTGGACGGGGTGAAGCGATTGCCAATTACCTGCGGATGGGCGCTGCCGGTGTTCAGCTTGGAACCCGCTTTGTCTGTGCAGAAGAATGTGTTGCACATCCAGACTTTAAACGGGCCTTTATTCGGGCGAGTGCCAGAGATGCGATCACAACAGTTCAGGTTGATCCGCAATTTCCGGTCATTCCCGTTCGTGCTCTTGGAAATGAGGGATCCAAGAAGTTCATCGAAACCCAGCATGAGGTGATAGCCAAGTACCGTGCGGGCGAGATGGATATGGAAAGTGCGCAGCTCGCTATTGAACATTACTGGGCCGGAGCTTTGCGCCGGGCAGTTATTGATGGCGATGTGGAGCATGGCTCTGTCATGGCAGGTCAAAGTGTTGGCATGGTCAAGAAGGAACAGCCGACAAGTGAAATCCTGCAGGAGCTGGTTACACAAGCTGCGGACGCATTGGTGAACCCTGTTGGCAGGAAGGTTGATGCCTAAATGAGCAGTGCGGCGTTAAGCGGCCCTAGAATTCTGTTCCGTCAGATCCGTGAGGTGATGGCGGGCAAAGGGGATCCTGAACGCCGTTTACAGCGAATTGTCCAACTCATTGCCTCCAATATGATCGCGGAGGTGTGTTCCTGCTACTTGATGCGGGCTGGTGAAATGCTGGAACTGTTCGCCACCGAAGGCCTGAAACAGGAAGCGGTTCACAATACTCGCCTCAGGGTGGGTGAGGGACTTGTCGGTGATATTGCTGCTCATGCGCGCCCATTAAACTTGCCTGATGCGCAGGCTCATCCTCAGTTTGCTTATCGTCCAGAAACAGGCGAGGAAGTCTTTCATTCGCTATTGGGTGTTCCCATCAAGAGGGGTGGGCGCGTTATCGGTGTTCTGGTTGTTCAGAACCGGACAATGCGCCACTATACTGAGGAAGAGGCCGAAGCCCTTCAGACCATCGCCATGGTGGTTGCGGAACTGATTAGTTCCGAAGAGATTATTGCATCCACCGAACTTCTGGATACTGCTGGAAATGCAACCAAGCCGCATCGCTTGACGGGACGTCCGCTTGCTGATGGGCTTGGTATTGGAACAGCGCTGCTGCATGAGCCGCATATCGTCGTCCGCAGAACCATCGCCGAGAATATCGGGGAAGAATTGGACCGACTGAAGGTGGCAATCAGCCGCTTGCAGGAGGGGATCGATGAGATGCTCTCTTCCAGTGATACGCTCATCACTGGCGAGTCACGGGATATTTTTGAAGCCTATAAAATGTTCGCCCATGACAAGAGCTGGCTTCGGAAACTGGAAGGGGCGGTTGATTCCGGTCTGACGGCGGAAGCGGCGATTAAGCGTGTTCAGGACGAAACCCGCAGCCGAATGAAACAAATCACCGATCCCTATATTCGGGAGCGGCTGTCCGATCTTGATGATCTGGCCAACCGGCTCTACTTGCAGCTGGAGAATGGGGACGGGATTGATCGTCAGCACTTAACCGAGGATACGGTTGTGATTGCCCGAAACATGGGCGCTGCTGAATTGCTCGATTATGATCGGGTTCACCTGCAGGCTGTTGTTCTTGTCGAAGGAACTCGCAGCAGCCATGTTGCCATCGTTGCGCGGGCGCTGGGCATTCCTATTCTGGGTCAATGCCGGGAAATCTACAACACGGTGGAAGAGGGCGACCTTGTCCTTGTGGATGGAGAAAATGGTCAAGCCTTTCTGAGGCCGAGCGATGATGTCATCCAGATCTTCAAAAAAAGTATGCGCCATCGGGCGGAGCGGCAGGCTAAATATGCGGCCCTCCGCAGCGAAGAAGCGGTTACCAAGGATGCGGAAAAAGTCTCTCTCAACATGAACGCTGGCCTGTTGATTGATCTTGAGAATTTCCAGGATTCTGGTGCGGAAGGAATTGGCCTTTTTCGAACCGAGCTGCAATTTATGGTTCGCTCTCAAATGCCCAAAGTGGATGAACAGACCGAGCTATATGCCAAAGTTCTCGATCGAATGGAGGATAATCCTGTTATCTTCCGAACCCTGGATGTGGGCGGTGATAAAGCGCTTCCATATCTGGAAATGAAAGAAGAAGAGAACCCAGCGCTTGGGTGGCGGGCGATCCGAATTGGGTTGGACCGGCCTGCACTTTTGAAGGCCCAGCTTCGGGCTATGGTGCGGGCATCAGTGGGACGTAACCTGTCGTTGATGTTCCCGATGATCGCCGAGGTTGCCGAATTTCTCGAAGCCAAAAGCCTTCTGATGAAGGAAATTGAAAAGGAAGAGGCGCGTTCCGGCCAGCGACCCCGTAAGGTCGAAGTCGGTACTATGATTGAGGTGCCATCGATCGTTTGGCAATTGCCTCAGCTTCTCAAAGTTGTCGATTTTGTATCCGTCGGCTCCAACGATCTGATGCAGTTTTATTTTGCCGTTGATCGAGGAAACTCGCGGGTAACGGATCGGTATGACATGCTGAGCCCGGGGTTCATGTCCGTTATGAAATTTATTGCGGATGAGTGCCGAAAGGCAGGGGTGCCTGTTTCCGTATGTGGTGATGTGGCTGGCAAGCCGCTTGAGGCCATGACCCTAATCGGCCTTGGGTATCGCAGCCTCTCCATGTCCATTGAAGGGTTGGGCCCCGTCAAGGAAATGGTCCGTAGCATGGATACGGCAAAAATCCGAGATTTTGTAAATTCACTCTGTATTGTAAATGAGCATAGCGTTCGACCACAGCTAAAGGCGTTCGCCAAGGATCACGCGGTAATCATTTAAATCGTTGAACCTTATCCGCTTTTGCTGATAATAATGAATCTCGACAGGGCGCCCGCTGTTGTTGTCATGGTGGCAGTATTTGGGGGTTCGGGTGCCTGGATTGTGAATGGTGTATTGCGATGTCCAAGCAGGGAAAACTTCCTTTGGGCGAGGATAAGTCCCGTCTGAAACTGGCAATACCGGGAAATGAAACCGATCAGGAGGCTTCCATCTCAAAAAAAACTGAGAAGGAAAATGAAACGCCTCAGGCCAAGCTTGAGGTGGGCCAACAGTCTAACATGGAAACAGCTCAGTCGAATACCGAAGCTGGGACGATGGATGAGCTGTCTGTGACTTCAGAACCATCTGCATCAGATCCCTTGCTTGGGGTGGAAGAAGAGCAGCAATTGACGGTTGGCGCTCACCTAAGAATGGAGCGGGAGCGGCAAGGGCTTAGCCTTCATGAGGTGGCAGAGAAATTGCGTTTGCGTCCAAGTCAGCTGCAAGCCCTTGAGGATGCTGACTATGAAAGCCTTCCCGGGCAAACATTCGTCACCGGATTTATTCGCTCTTACGCGACGACGCTTGGTCTGGATGCCGTGTCAGTTGTGGACCTTTACAAGCAGGAAAACTCTATTGGCCAGTTGAAGACAGATCTTGCCTTTCCAGAGCCAACGCCTGAAGGCCGCTTACCTGGAACAGGGTTGCTGGTGGGGAGTATTCTGGTTGCAGCCGCCTTATTTGGCGCGTGGTATTTTTATCTAAAAGACACATCTTTCGAACTGGAAGTGGTTGAGGATATCCCTGATCGACTGGTCGAAAAGTTCAATGAAGTGACCAGTTCATCTGAAGAGCCCATTGTTGCGCAAAGCGATACGACGAATACTGTTTCAAGTGATCCAGCGGTTGAGCCTGCTCAGCAGGAAGCGGCTCCCATAGTCGCAAAACCTGAAATACTGGAGTCTTCGGAGACGGCTAAAGTTGAAGGCTCTGAAATGTCTTCATCTGCAAATATGGGTGATACTGCTTCAAGCGAAGCGGCTGCACCGACCGAAACGACTGAACCTGCAGAAGCAGCTCCGGGATCTGCTACAAGTGCAGAAGAGACAACGGTTTCCGTACCCCAAAGCGCTGAAGCGCCTGCACCGGCTGAGACCACAGAGGCTGAAACTCAGGCTGAAACCCAGACTGCGAGTGATCAACCCGTTGCCGCAGCGTCATCGGCAGTAGAGAGTAGTAGCACTGCGGAGACTGTCAGCGAAGCCGCGCCCCAGGTCGAGCAACAGGCCGACAATAACAGTTCCGCCCCCGTAGCGGATACACCTGAGCCAACAACTGAAACGGCGACAGCGGCCGAAGAGACAACTGAGCAGGTTGCTGCCGTTCCTGATGCAGCCCCGGTGACTACGGCGCCAGTTACCCTCGGCGTTGAAAATGCGGAAGCGCGATTGATGTTGATGGTTCGCCAAGAAACATGGGTTCAGGTGAAAACAGCAGGCGGAGAGACATTGCTGGATCGGATCATGAATGCAGGGGACACCTTCATGTTGCCAGATGAAAGTGGTTTGACATTAAGTAGCGCAAATGCTGCGGGTCTTGAACTTCGACTGGACGGAACGCCACTTGGCTCCCTTGGTGGGTATGGTGAGATCGTCAGGGACCTGTCTTTAAATCCACAGAATTTGCGAGAACAGTTCGGCTCGGGAAGTCAGTGATTTTCTTTTTTTCGGTATAATCTTGTCCGTCTGGAGGATCACATCATAAATGGGTGTTTGACTGCGGGCGTCTGCTTCGCTAATGAATGGTTGAATTTTTGAAGTGAAGTCGCCATTTTAGGCTTCGAATTGCCTGATTGCCAGGCACAACCAGATCAGTGAAACATCAGTCTCATGAGTGTCAGACCCTATCGCGATATCATTCGCCGTAAATCCCGTCAGGTGACCGTTGGTGATGTAAAGGTTGGTGGCGATGCCCCGATCAGCATTCAGTCCATGACAAATACCCTGACGTCAGACCCAAAAGCTACTATCGCCCAGATCCATGCTCTGGAAGAGGCCGGTGCCGATATCGTGCGGGTGTCCTGCCCGGACGAGGAAAGCACAAAAGCCCTGAAGGAAATTATCCGCGAGACAACAGTTCCGATCGTTGCTGATATTCATTTTCATTATAAGCGTGGGATTGAAGCCGCAGAGGCTGGCGCTGCCTGTCTTCGAATTAATCCAGGCAATATCGGCTCAGCCGATCGGGTCCGCGATGTGGTCAAGGCAGCCGTTGATAACAACTGTTCAATGCGCATTGGGGTTAATGCCGGGTCATTGGAGCGGGAGCTTCTTGAGAAATATGGAGAGCCCTGCCCGGAAGCGATGGTGGAATCTGCCCTCAATCACGCACGGATCTTGGAAGATAATGACTTCACCAATTTCAAGATCAGCGTAAAGGCGTCAGACGTATTTTTATCTGTTGCGGCCTATCAGGGCCTTGCGGAGGCGTGTGATTACCCCCTGCATCTGGGGATCACGGAAGCAGGCGGGCTGATGTCCGGAACGGTGAAATCCTCAATCGGACTTGGTATGCTACTCTGGTCCGGGATCGGGGATACGGTTCGGGTGTCTTTGTCTGCTGATCCTGTACAGGAAATCAAAGTTGGATATGAGATCCTCAAAAGCCTTGGTCTGAGACGTCGCGGTGTGACGATTATCTCCTGCCCTTCCTGTGCGCGGCAGGCTTTTCCAGTTATCAAAACGGTCGAAAAGCTGGAAGAGCGGCTTGAACATATTTCAACACCTATGACCCTTTCCATCATTGGCTGTGTGGTCAATGGCCCGGGTGAAGCCCGAGAAACCGACATTGGCCTGACCGGTGGCGGCAAAGGCAGTCATATGGTTTACCTGAGTGGCGTGACGGATCACAAGATTGATAGCGAACATATGGTTGATCATATTGTCGAGCTTGTGGAAGCAAAGGCTGAAGAGCTTGAAAAGGAAGCCGCGGCGGTAAACAGCTAGCGAAATTTATCGGCCAGCGTTATTCTTCCACCCAATCCAGAACAAAGACAAAACGGAGACAAGAAGTGTCATCACCTCAACCAGTTCGAGGCACCCATGATCTATTACCCGAAGATTTTCGGCGTCATGCGCATGTCAGCAATACGGCGCGGGAAATAGCGGCCCGTTTTGGATATCTGGAAACAGCCACTCCGATTTTTGAATTCACGGAAGTTTTCGCTCGCACCATGGGTGAAACGTCGGATGTGGTATCCAAGGAGATGTACTCTTTCGATAGTCGGAGCGGGGAAAGCATAACGCTTCGCCCTGAATATACGGCCGGTATTTGCCGCTCCTTCATCAGCAATGGCCTGCAACAGAATGTCCCTTATAAGACATTTGCGCATGGTCCGATGTTCCGCTACGAACGCCCTCAAAAAGGGCGGCAGCGCCAGTTCCACCAAATTGATCTGGAATGTATTGGCGCCCCGGAAGCCAAAGCAGATATTGAAGTCATTTCTGTTGGCGCACTCATTCTGGATGCGCTTGGGGTCATGACCAATTGTGAGTTGGAGATCAATACACTTGGCGATACAGAAAGCCGGCAAGCTTACCGTCAGGCGTTGGTCGACTATTTCAGTGATCACAAGAACAAGCTGTCTGAGGACAGCCTCAACCGACTGACCCGTAATCCGCTGCGTATTCTGGACAGTAAAGACAAGGGTGATCGGGTCTTAGTGGAAAATGCGCCGATTTTTACCGACTACCTGAATAGTTATTCCACTGACTTCTTTGCAGAGGTGCTGGAAGGATTGGAAGCGTTGGGTATTGCCTATAATTTGAACCGGCGGCTGGTTCGCGGGCTCGATTATTATACTCATACAGCCTTTGAATTTGTGACAACCGCGCTGGGCGCCCAAGGTGCTTTGATTGCGGGGGGACGCTATGACGGCCTGATCGAAACCCTGGGCGGCAAACCGACCCCTGGCATCGGCTGGGCCGGTGGGGTTGAGCGTCTTGCCATGATGGCTGCGAATGTTCCGGATGCTCCTCGTCCTATTGCGATTGTTCCCGTTGGGGACGTGGCCGAAAAAATGGCGGCGAAGCTTTCCTATCGGCTTCGCACAGAAGGATTTGTCATTGAGATGGCTTATAAGGGCAATGTGGGCAAGCGGATGAAGCGCGCCAACAAACTCGGCTCTCGGGCAGCGATCCTGATCGGGGAAGATGAGCTTGCCAAGAATGTTTGTACTTTCCGGGATCTGGATGCAGGAACACAGGAAGAAATTCCGCTCGAGAAGATTTCTGAAACCCTGAAATCCCTGGGTTAAGGAGCGCCAGATGCTGCCAGAAGAAAAACTCAATATGATCCTTGCTCGGTTCGATGAACTGGAAGCTGCCATGTCTGGTGAAATGGGTGATGTGGCGTCTGATGATTTCGTCAAGATGAGCCGCGAATATTCAGAGATGAAGGGTGTGGTCACATCCATTCAGGAATACCGCAAGGCCCGGGAAGAGCTAAGCGACCTCGAAGAAATGCTGTCCGGTGACGAACTGGATGCTGAGATGAAGGAACTCACCGAGCTTGAGATCGAAGAGCTGAAGAGCCGTGTTCCTGATCTGGAGCATCAGATTAAGATTGATCTGCTGCCCAAGGATGATGCGGACGAGAAGAACGCTATCCTCGAACTTCGGGCGGGCACAGGTGGCGACGAAGCCGCCCTTTTTGCCGGTGATCTGATGCGGATGTATCAGCGCTACGCTGAAGGAATGGGTTGGAAGTGTGAGACCATGTCTCTCTCAGAATCCGATATCGGTGGCATTAAAGAGGCCGTGATCAAGGTGACCGGCCGGAATGTGTTCTCCAAGCTGAAGTTTGAGTCTGGTGTGCATAGGGTTCAAAGGGTTCCAGAAACGGAAACTGGCGGCCGCATTCATACGTCCGCGGCGACAGTTGCGGTGCTGCCTGAAGCAGAAGAAATCGATGTTCATATCGATGAGAAAGATATTCGGGTTGATATCTTTCGGGCATCTGGACCGGGTGGTCAGTCTGTGAATACAACGGACAGTGCCGTTCGAATTACCCATCTACCCACCGGTATTGTTGTGCAGCAGCAGGATGAAAAATCACAGCACAAGAACAAGGCGAAGGCCATGTCTGTGCTGCGCTCCCGGATTTATGAAGCGGAACGGGCTGCGAAGGCAGCTGAACGTTCAGCTGAACGAAAAGGGCAGGTGGGCTCTGGTGATCGCTCCGAGCGGATCCGCACTTATAATTTCCCGCAAGGCCGGGTCACAGACCACCGTATCAACCTCACCCTTTACAAGCTTGATAAGGTAATGGCAGGTGAGGCGCTCAATGAAGTGATTGATGCCCTGATCGCTGAAGATCAGGCTGAACGGCTCGCGGAAATCGAAGAAGCGGTTTAACTCCGATGCGTTTGGATGAAGCCATGAAGGCGGCTGCGGCAGATTTGAGCAATTTGCCCGATGGCGATGGCTGGCGCGATGCGCGCGTTCTGTTGTCTCACCTTCTTGGAGATCGGGAGGCTCTTTTTCGAGAACCTGAGCGGCAACTGACAGCATCTGAAGAGATCCAGTTTTTTGAGTGGGTTGCGCGGCGGAAAAGCCGAGAGCCTGTCTCCCATATAATCGGGCTTCGGGAATTTTACGGGCGGGATTTTGTGGTCTCCTCCAAGGTGCTGGATCCTCGCCCCGATAGCGAAACCTTGATTGAAACTGTCCTTGCGCGATTGGATGATGATCTGTCCGGCCCAAAGATCCTGGATCTTGGTGTTGGCAGCGGCTGCCTGTTGCTCACCCTTCTTTCAGAAGTACCTGGATCGACCGGGATGGGCGCTGATCTCAGTGAGGACGCGTTGCAGGTTGCAAAGCAGAATGCCGATGCGCTTGGCCTGAAGGATCGTGTTCAGTTTGTGCAAAGCAATTGGCTGGAAAATGTGAGCGGTCAATATCACGTTGTAATCAGTAATCCGCCCTATATCGAAACCGATGACATCAGCACCCTTGAGCCGGAGGTTCGGGATTTTGAGCCTCACCTGGCTCTTGATGGGGGGGTGACTGGTTTAGATTGTTACAAGGCGATTTTATCCAAAATTACACCTTTTCTTTACCCTCTCGGCCTTATGGTATTTGAAATCGGCCAGGGTCAGGAAGATGACCTGAAAGAGTTAATGGTAGATGCCGGCTTTGAGGATATTCAGTATCACAAAGATTTAGCGTCAACAGTCAGATGTGTGAGTGGCCGATTAAAAAAATAGATTTTTTGAAAAAAAGAGTTGGAAAAAGAGATGAGCGACGCTAGGGTTATGAAAGCTCAGGCGCACGTGTTCCGGCCCTTTAGAGGCGGGAGCCACTTTTTACAGAAAATCTAATTGAAATCCACATAGATGACCGGCATCTGGCCCTGTAAGTGTACGGGATAAGATTGCCCTGATTTCAAATTCTTGTTTACGGATGTGTGCAGAGATAACTCAATAGAGATGGATTAAATTTTATTATGCGAGTTAGCGGTAATCGTCGGTCTAGAGGCGGACGTTCAAATTCTGGAAGTAATCGGTCAGGATCAAATAGCGGGCGGAATTCAGGGAATAACCGTCGTTCAAATAATGGGAACCGGAGCTACGATAGTAACGGACCTGATGGAAAGATCAGGGGTTCAGCAACCCAGGTTTATGATAAGTACACAACACTGGGGCGTGATGCTCAGACATCCGGTGATCCGGTTGCTGCAGAGAACTACTATCAGCACGCTGAACATTACTACCGTATCATGCTTGCAAACAATCTGGTTAAGCTGGACAAGTTCCAGGACAATCAGGATGACGAACAGGAAAATCAGAACGCGAGTAATGAGGCTGAAGATAAAGATAGCAGCAGTAATGACACTGTTGAGGATTTATCTGATGGCTCAGAAAACGACGCTTCCTCTTCTGAGGATGTTGCTGCTTCTGAGGATAAAGATGAGGCTGACAAGGAGCCAATCATTATCAATCTTGGAGAACCTGAAGCAGCCGATGTAAAAACCATCGAGATAAAGGAAAAGTCTGATGATGGTGAAGCTTCTGAGGAAGCAGCTGCAGAAGACGGCGAGGACAAACCAAAAACCAAGCGTCGGATAAGCCGAACACGGGGATTGCGCCGCCGGACATCACGTCGCCGGACGGATGGTGAAGAAGAAAGTAGTGACGAGCCACAATCGGCTTAATATGAAGGGAGCTCCGGCTCCCTTTTTTATTGTCCAGCAGAGCGATTTTTTCCATAATATGGCTTGCAAAATCTGACCCCAGACCCAAATATAAATCAGGAAACCGTTGGTGGGCTGAGAGCCCGGTCGCCTATTATAGGGGTCGGTCAGTCGCACAATTCAGACAGCGGTCTATGTGTCGAGGATGAGCATGGATTTTGAAAATTATACCGATCGGTCGCGCGGTTTTATACAGGCGGCCCAATCACTAGCGCTTCGTGAAAACCATCAGAAGCTAACCCCAGAACATATCTTGAAAGTCTTGCTGGATGACAAAGAGGGTCTCGCCAGTGGTCTGATCTCCAAGGCTGGGGGTGAGCCGTCAACCGCCTTACAGATGGTTGAGGTCGAACTCAATAAACTTCCGCAAGTGACCGGAAGCGGTGCTGGACAGGTTGCACCAACGCCTGAACTTATGCGTTTATTTGCCAATGCAGAGAAGGTTGCAGAAAAAGCTGGCGACAGTTTTGTCACGGCTGAGCGCCTGCTTCTAGCCCTGACTTTGGAGGAGGGAACACCTGCTGCAAAGATCTTGAAAGAGGCTGGGGTCAACGGCAACAATCTGAACGCTGCCATTAATGATCTTCGAAAAGGTCGGACAGCCGATAGTGCCGGAGCAGAGGGCAGCTATGACGCCCTGAAGAAATACGCACGGGATCTAACCGAAGCTGCCCGGGCAGGAAAACTGGATCCGGTGATTGGCCGAGATGAGGAAATCCGCCGGACTATTCAGGTTCTCTCCCGCCGGACCAAAAACAACCCTGTACTCATTGGTGAGCCAGGGGTTGGTAAAACGGCTATTGTCGAAGGCTTGGCCCTTCGGATTGTGAATGGTGATGTCCCGGAAAGCCTGAAAGACAAGAAACTCATGTCTCTTGATCTGGGGCAGTTGATTGCGGGTGCCAAATTCCGTGGTGAGTTTGAAGAGCGCCTGAAATCAGTTCTGTCTGAAATCTCTGCAATGGAAGGGGAAGTGGTTCTCTTTATTGACGAGTTGCACACCCTGGTTGGTGCTGGCGCAGCCGAAGGATCAATGGATGCGTCCAACCTTTTGAAACCTGCCCTTGCCCGCGGTGAGCTGCACTGCGTGGGTGCAACCACACTGGATGAGTATCGCAAATATATTGAAAAAGATGCGGCTCTTGCCCGTCGGTTCCAGTCCGTTATGGTTTCTGAACCAACGGTTGAGGATACGATTTCAATCCTGAGGGGTCTGAAGGAAAAGTATGAGCTTCACCATGGGGTTCAGATTGCCGATAGTGCAATTGTGGCGGCTGCGACTTTGTCAAACCGCTACATCACAGATCGCTTCCTACCGGACAAAGCTATCGACCTGATGGATGAGGCTGCAAGTCGTCGCCGGATGGAAGTCGACAGCAAGCCTGAAGAAGTGGATGAGTTGGACCGTAAGATCCTCCAGATGAAGATCGAAGCCTCTGCCCTTGAAAAAGAGCAGGACAAAGCGTCTCAGGATCGACTGGAAAAACTGAAGAGTGATCTGGTTAATCTGGAAGCCAAGTCTGAGGAGCTGACGAAAGTCTGGCGCGAAGAGAAAGAGAAGTTAAGCTCTGCGCAAAGTCTTAAGGAGCAGCTGGAAAAAGCCCGTCATGATCTGGCCATTTGTCAGCGTCAGGGTGATTTGCAGAAAGCTGGTGAGCTTGCCTATGGAGTTATTCCCTCTCTTGAGAAACAGCTGGCAGATGCAGAAGAGACTGAGAACTCATCTCTAGTGAAAGAAGGCGTCAAGGAAGACGACATCGCAGGTGTTGTTTCCCGCTGGACCGGTATTCCGGTTGAGAAGATGCTCTCAGGTGAACGTGAGAAACTTCTGGATATGGAAACACGTTTGCGCTCTCGGGTGATCGGGCAGGAAGAAGCTTTGACGGCTGTGTCCAATGCGGTTCGCCGCTCTCGTGCGGGATTGCAGGATCCGAACCGGCCAATTGGCTCGTTCCTTTTCCTGGGTCCAACCGGTGTTGGTAAAACAGAGCTAACCAAGTCATTGGCCGAGTTCCTGTTTGATGACGAACATGCCATCCTTCGGATTGATATGTCCGAGTTTATGGAGAAGCATAGTGTTGCCCGTCTCATCGGAGCCCCTCCCGGTTACGTGGGCTATGAGCAGGGCGGTGTTATCACCGAAGCTGTTCGCCGGCGTCCCTACCAGGTGATCCTGTTTGACGAGGTGGAAAAGGCGCATCCGGATGTCTTCAATATCTTGTTGCAGGTCCTGGATGATGGCCGTCTGACTGATGGGCAAGGGCGGACTGTGGATTTCAAGAATACCTTGATTATCCTGACGTCTAACCTTGGTAGTGAGCATCTTCGCGATGGTGATGCGGATGATCCTTTGGTTCAGGCCAAGGTCATGGAAGTGGTGCGCGATGCATTCCGCCCAGAGTTCCTGAACCGGCTTGATGAGCAGATTATCTTCCATCGCCTGAAGCGCGAAGATATGGATGGTATCGTGGATATCCAGCTCAAGCATTTGGTCAAGCTTCTGGAAGACCGACATATCGCCATCGAACTGGAACAGAGTGCCAAGGACTGGCTCGCTGACAAAGGCTTTGATCCGATTTACGGTGCCCGGCCTTTGAAACGGGTTATCCAACGGTCCTTGCAAAACCCACTGGCGGGTGAAATTCTCAAAGGCACAATTGCCGATGGAGATACCGTCAAGGTGAGTGCGGGCGAAGATGGATTGCTGATTAATGGATCTCTTGCTGAAGCGGCTTAACCCGGTTTAGCAAAAAACTCCAAAAAAGAAGGGTGGCGAAAGCCACCCTTTTTGTTAGCACACACGAATTTCAGAGAAGTTATCTTTTTTATTGTTATTTCTTAATTGCTGCCAAGGCGGGCAACCTGAGTTGACAACGGAATAGAGGCAACCTCTTGATCCACGTCTTTGGTATAATTTTCAAATGCTGTCAGCATTTTACCTTTGAGTTTCCGGCCTGCAGGCAGTTTAACGGACATAGGATTAATCTGCCGTCCGTTTTTATGTACTTCATAATGCAGATGTGGTCCTGTTGAACGGCCGGTTGAGCCAACATACCCGATAATCTGGCCTTGTTTGACCCGAGCGCCTTTGCGGATTTTCTTGGCGAACCCCTTCATATGCGCATAGGCGGTTTTATATTCGGTTGTGTGGCGGATCCGGACATAGTTGCCATAACCGCCGTTACGACCCGCGACTTCCACAACGCCATTACCAGCCGCCATGATTGGTGTTCCGCGAGGCGCGCCAAAATCCGCACCTTTATGCATCTTGGTATAACCCAAGATCGGGTGTTTGCGTTTGCCAAAGCTGGATGTCAGTCGGGCGCCATCAATTGGGGTCCGCATCAGTGTCTTACGAACGCTATGACCTTTTTCCGTATAATAGTCTGTTACACCATCATCACTTGTCTTATAGCGATAAAGGGAAATCTGTGTGCCGCTCAAGGTCATTGAGGCCCACTGGATCTCTCCTTCTTTGAGAGGGCGTCCATCTTCATCGACAAAGCGTTCAAAGAAAACCTCGAAACTGTCGCCGGGCTGGATTTCCCTCTGGAAGTCCACGTCGTAGCTGAAGATCCGGATGAGATCGATGATTACACTGGTTGGTAATCCGGCCTGGGATGCGGACAGAAACAGAGAATTATCGATGGTGCCGCCAGCGCGGGCCATCTTCTTCTCTAATGAAATAACTGTTTCCTGCGCTTTAAACCCTTCGTCAGGATTACGAACAACAGCAACCTCGCGATCGACGTCTTCATTCAAAGAGATACTGAGCAATTTGAACTCAGGTTCAGCGTTTGCATCGTCGCCAGAAGCTTCTTCGGTGAAGCTTAGGGTTACATCCTGACCAATTTTAAGCCGCCTTGGATCAAATACAGAGGACAAGACAGTAATTGCTTCATGACTTTCCTGACGGTTGGCGCCTGCGCGGGTCAGGACCTTCATAAGAGTGTCCCCTTTTTCAACGGACACTGTCTTGATGGTTGGGCCTGCCGGTGTAGGCTCCGTGGCTGTTTCGGAAGTTTCAGTATTCTTGGGCGTATCAGCCTCAATAACAATTTCCTGGGACGGAGCGACTTTCGCTTCCACGGAAACTTCACCAGGAATGAATGCATAGGCGATTAACCCACCCAGTAATCCTCCAGTAAAGAGGACTGCTGCGGGGACTGCCGCTTTCTTGGATTTTCGGGAATATCCTTGGTGACCTGATAAAAAGTTTAACACTAAAACGATACCTGTAACCTAGCGAGGGCGTTAACCCTGTTTGTTAACCTTAAATTAGTTTGTTGAAACAATGCGGATCAGAGGCCGCTTTGTCAAGCTATCCTTAACGTAAGAAGGTTAACGAATTCATCACTGTGGCTTATTTTTTCTGCTCACCTGCTGATCTGATTCAATGATCTGTTGAGGCGATCTGTATGGGTAGGGGCATTACGAGGAGTGAAAAGGGAATTGAGAGGGGGCTTCTTTGAGATCGAAAATGGAAATTTCCCGGTTTTCTGCGGAATTTTAAAAAAGTCAAAAAAATTTAAAAAAAGGGTTTGACGGTTTGTTGTGAGGGGCCTATAAACCGCCCCACGCCGCTTGGGGGGCAACGGTCCTGAGGCCAGCGAGACTGGTAGGGATTAGGAGCTGAACGGGTGGTTTTTTTTACGGGAATTTGGTTCCTGTTTGCTGATTGACATTGTTGATAAGAAGAAGAGATGCGCGGGCGGCGATTGCTTGTGAATTTGTTGACGAGTTTTTGTTGTTGCAGCGTATCTTGATAGTTATGAAAGTAATTTGTCAGCGTGAATATGTGG